>JBBREO010000192.1:0-1520 GCA_038202855.1 Solirubrobacterales bacterium | reverse complement strand
CACGGCACTTCCGCCGGCGCATGGCCGAGCTGCGTCTGGACCGGGGCCCCGGGCTGGACGAGCTGGCCCGCGCCGGCGCCCGGATCGCGCGTGCAGAGGGCTTCGAGGTGCACGCGCGCTCGATGGAGGCCCGCATCGGGGACAATGGCGCACCATGAGCCGGCGCGCCGACATCGTCCGCCAGACCAAGGAGACCGACGTACGGCTGGCCCTCGCACTCGAGGGCACCGGAGCCGGAGAGCGGAGCACCGGCGTTGGGTTCCTCGACCACATGCGCGACCTGCTCGCGCGCCACGGGCGCCTCGACCTGGACGTGACCGTCGCGGGGGACCTCCAGACAGGCGCCCACCACACCGTCGAGGACACCGGCATCTGCCTGGGCCAGGCGCTGGACGCGGCGCTCGGTGACCGTGCCGGCATCGTCCGCTACGGCCAGGCCACGGTCCCCATGGACGAAGCACGCGCCGCCTGCGCGCTGGACATCTCGGGTCGGCCGCTGTGCGCGTTCTCCGCCGACCTGCCGCCCGGCGCGATCGGCGACTTCGACCACGAGCTGACCGAGGAGTTCCTGCGCGCGGTCGCCACCAACGCGCGGCTCACCCTCCACGTCGTCGTGGAGTCGGGCACCAACGTCCACCACATGATCGAGGCGGCGTTCAAGGCCTTCGCCCGCGCGTTGGCCACCGCTGTCGCCCTGGACCCCAGCTCGACCGGGGTGCCCAGCACGAAGGGGACGCTCACGTGAGCCCGCCGCGAATCGCTGTCGTCGACTACGGCATGGGCAACCGCCGCTCGGTCGAGAAGGCGCTCGAGCACGCGGGCGGGCGGCCGGTCGTCACCGGCGACCACGAGGAGATCGGCGGGGCCGACGGGCTCGTCGTACCGGGGGTGGGGGCGTTTCCCAGGGCAATCGAGAACCTGCGCGCCCTCGGGCTCGATGAGGTGATCGCGGGTCGGCTGACCGCCGGCGTGCCGGTGCTCGGCATCTGCCTGGGGCTCCAGCTGCTCTTCGACTCCTCCACCGAGCTGGGCGGCGCTGCGGGGCTCGGGCTCCTGCCCGGCGCGGTCACCAGGCTCGACGCCGCCGGCGCGAAGCTGCCGCACATCGGTTGGAACCTCGTCCGCTGGCGGCGAGAGTCGTCGCTGACCGCCGGCCTCCCAGAGGCGTGCGCGTTCTATCACGTGCACTCCTTCGTGCCCCGTCCGGCGCAGGAGAGCGACGTGCTCGGCACCGCCGAGTACGGCGAGCGCTTCGTCACCGCGGTGGACCGCGAGCCGCTGTTCGGCGTGCAGTTTCACCCCGAGAAGTCCTCCGTACACGGCCTGCTGCTGCTGGCGAACTTCACCAGGATCTGCGCCCGCGTGGCGGCGTGATCCTCTATCCCGCCATCGACATCCTCGAAGGCCGGGCGGTGCGGCTGCGTCAGGGGCTCTTCGACGAGCCCACCGTGTACGCCGACGATCCGCTGCAGGCCGCGCACGCCTGGGTGGCCGCCGGTGCGCGCGCCCTGCACGTGGTC
>JBBREO010000191.1:0-1540 GCA_038202855.1 Solirubrobacterales bacterium | reverse complement strand
CGCCGTACAGCCAGGAGCGAGCCTACCGGCTCTGGTCGATGCTCTTGATGGAGTTGTGGAGCCGCATGTACCTGGATCAGCGAGGAGCGCCGCCGCACGTCGAGCTCCCGCCGGTGCGCACCGGCACTTCAGAGCACGCTTCCCCGCGGGAGCCCGGGCTTCAGGCCAGATAGCCCATACGCCGGTACCACTCGCCCGTCGCCCGAAGCCCCTCGCTGAGGGACACGCGCGGTGCATAGCGGAGCTCCCGCTTCGCGCGAGAAATGTCGAAGGCGCGGTTCTGACGGTACCAGTCGACCCGCCGGGGAAATATCGGCGGGGTCACGCCGATGGGTCTGCACAGTTTCTCCACGACGTGGCCGACCACGATGACCGGCGTGATCGGATAGTGGGGAATCCGTACCTTCACATCGAGCGCGCGTCCGACCTCCTCGACGATCTCCTGGATTGGATAGTAGTGCTCGTCCGCGATGAGATACTCGCGCCGATTCCCGGCTCCCGCGGGTATGCACAGCATGAACGCGTCGACCAGATTGTCGATGTAGAGCGGGTGGTAGAGCGTCCGGCCGCTGCCGAACATCGGAAATCTCCCCTTGGCCACCCGCTTGAAGATCATGAAGAATCGTTCCGGATCACCGGGACCGTAGATGGCGGCCGGACGGAGGATCACGGTCTCCATGGAGGCGGGGGCGAGGGCCTTCACCAGCGGCTCGGCCTCGTATTTCGTGCGCTGGTAATAATCGGCCGGCTGGATCGGGGCGTCCTCGCCGGCCGGCGGGTGCTCGACGTTTCCGTGTACGCCGCAGGTACTGCAGTAGACGAACTTCCAGACCCCCGCCCGGATGGCCGCCTCCAGCACGTTGCGCGTTCCGCCGACGTTCACCTCGTCATAGAAGCTGTTGGGGACGTTGAGCTCGCGGAACGCCGCCGCGAGGTGAAAGACGAACTCGACCCCCCGCATGCTCCGTTTGACGGCTGCCGGGTCGGTGACCGAGCCGATGACTACCTCGGCACCCAGCGCGCGCAACGCCTCGCACTGAAGCCCCTCCTTGTAGTCGAGGGCCACCACCTGGTGACCCTCCTCCCGAAGCCGCTTCACCAGCGCCGTGCCCGTGAACCCGGTGCCGCCCGTTACCAGGATCCTCATCCAGCACCTCCGTCGAAGGTCAGAACGCAAGGGCCCCCCGGGCGCTCGAAGCCGCATTGTAAGGCGCTCCAGCCCCGGTGCCAATCGGGCGTCACGGCACCTCGCTGGACGTACATTTCTGAGGGGGATAGGTTCCGGCACGCCGGCGATCGGTTCTCCCACCGCCCCCTCACCCGAGTCATCCTGAGCCAAGCGAAGCAGCCACGCCCGCAGGAATGCCCTGGCCCTAGCCCGGGGCGGCTCCAGCGTCGGCTGGGCACGGCGGTCGGGCTGGCCGGGCTGACCTTCATCCTCCTGCTCACCCTGGTTCCGGCGAGAGACATCCGGGGCATCTCGTTCCGGACGCCACTGCTCTGCCTCATCTGTGGAGACGAGGGCGGGGCCGACGTCGCC
>JBBREO010000190.1:0-1552 GCA_038202855.1 Solirubrobacterales bacterium | reverse complement strand
ATCTCGGCGAGCTCGCGGTGCTCGGCGGCGAGCTCGGCGGCCGGGGCCACCTCGACGGCCTCGGCCTCGCCGAGCGAGCGCTGCGTGAAGGTCGAGAACCAGCGCAGGGACTCCAGCTCGTCGCCGAAGAGATCGACCCGGACGGCCCGGTCCTCCGTGGCGGGGAAGAGGTCGAGCAACCCCCCGCGGATCGCGAACTGGCCGCGATCCTCCACCTGCTCCACCCGATCGTAGCCGGCGGCCACCAGGTCGCCCGCCAGCTCGTCCAGGTCCACGAGGTCCCCCACGCGGAGGGTCAGGCCGCGCGGTCGCAGGGAGGGGTCGGGAACCTTCTCGGAGAGCGCGACGGCACTGACCACCACGACCGGGGGCTCGTGATCCGGCGACGCACGCAGCAAGGAGTCCAGCGCCGCCACGCGCAGGCCGATAAGGTGAGGCGGCGGCGCGAGATGGGACTCGTAGGCGACGCCGCGCGACGGATAGAAGCGGACCGGTCGCGGGGCGAGCCAGGCGCGCATGTCAGCCGCGAGGTCGCGCGCGGTGCGATCGTCGCCGGCCACCACCAGGGCCGGGTGCTCGCCCTCCTCGTCCGACAGCGCGGCGGCCAGGTACGCGCGCAGCGCCGGGGACACGTACGCCTCGCCGCCGTCGCGGGCCAGCGCCGCGGCGGTCGGGTCCTCGAGGGCGTGGCGCAGGAGTGGACGGAGTGGCATGGGCACGCGGAACGACCGCGCGGATGCGCGGCCGGCCCGGGATTCTACGCCGCGCCGCTAGGGCACCGCTTCGGAGATGACCGCCTCGGCCGCCTCGCAGCCCCGCTCGACCAACTCCTGCACGCGGTCGCGGGGCTCGCGAAACCTGGCCAGCACATAGGCGGCCACGACATCGGGGTCGGTGGAGTCCGGGCGCCCCACGCCCACCCGTACCCGCGCGAATTCGCGACCGCCGAGCTCTCCAGCCACCGACTTGAGCCCGTTGTGGCCGGCCAGGCCGCCGCCGGTGCGGGCCCGCACCTCGCCGAATGGCAGGTCGATCTCGTCATGGAGGACCAGGACCCGCTCCAGCGCCAGCTTGAACGAGCCGCGTGCCGGCCCCACCGACCGGCCCGCCTCGTTCATGTAGGTCTGCGGCAGCAGGATCGCCACCCGTGGACCGCCCGGCCCGGCCCGGCCCTCGGTGAGCAGGGCACCGAACTTGGACTTCGCCCTTCCCAGCGACCAGCGCTCTGCGAGCGCCGCGGCGACCTCGAACCCCACGTTGTGGCGCGTGCCGGCGTAGCGCTGGCCCGGGTTCCCGAGGCCGACCACGAGCCAGTCGATCGATGCGCCGAGCAGGCGCAGCGCCTACCGGCCGGCGTCGCCGGCGGACTGGGCGTCGTCCGTCACGCCCGCTGCCTCGTCGGGGGTTTCGCCCTCCTCGCCCACGAGCTGCGTCTCCTGCTCGAGGTCCGCATCGGGCTCCTCCTCCACGCGCGGCGGGGAGAGGGTCGCGACCACGGTCTCCTCCAGGTCGTCCAGCAGGGCGACGCCCTCGGGGGCGGTGACCGCGGACA
>JBBREO010000189.1:0-1553 GCA_038202855.1 Solirubrobacterales bacterium | reverse complement strand
GCCGGCGTGGGCGAGAGTGTGACCGGCCCGGGCGCGACCTGGCCTGTGGAGGTGTGGACAACGCGGCAGTGGCCCTGGCGGAAGCCGCCGGGCGTTGTCCACAGCCCCACAGGCACGACGACGAGGGCACGAGCACGAGCGTCGTGGGAGCACGGGGGTCGAGGTCGGCGGCGGGTCGGTCAGGCCGGAGCGGGGTGGGCCGGCTGGCTGGCGTGGTTTGCGCTCCAATCGGTGCGATCTCGGAGCATGACGTTGAGGATGGTGAGGAGTCGACGGAGGCAGGCCACGAGGGCGACCGTGTCGAGCTTGCCGGCGGCGATGAGGCGCGTGTAGAGCGCGCCGATGGGGGGATTGGAGCGGATGGCGGCGCGGGTGGCCATGGAGAGGCCAGTCCGGACGGACGCACGGCCCCCCGAGCAGGAGCGCGTGCCGCGCAGCGTGCCACTGTCACGGTTGAAGGGGGCGACGCCGACCAGGGCGGCGATCTCCTTGCGATCCAAGCGGCCCAGCTCCGGCAGCTCCAAGACCAGCAGGGTGGCCGTGACCTCCCCGATCCCCTGGGCCGTCATCAGGCGTCGGTGGGTGTCCTGCCAGACCGGGTTGGCTGTGATCTCGTCGCGGAGCTGCCGCTCGATCTCAGCCAGCTCGCCTTCGAGAAACTCCAGGTGACGACGGACGCTGGGCTGGGTCCGGGCTGGCAGTTGGTGGAGCCGGTTCTTCTCCATCGTCAGCATCTCGACCAGCTGCCGGCGGCGCGCTACCAGGCTCTGGCCCTCCCGGGCTGCCGCATCCGGGCGGGGACGCGGCTCGGGCCCGATCGCCTCGCCGTACCGCGCCAGCACCTGCGCGTCGAGCCGATCGGTCTTCGCCAACTGACCCAGACAGCGGGCACAGTCCCGGACCTGCCGGGGATTCACCACCGCGACCGCCAGGCCGACCGCCTGCAAACCGTCCGCGATCCCGCGCTCCAGCCCGCCGGTCGCTTCGAGCACCACCAGATCTGCACGCTCATCGGCACCCGCTCGATCGCCCCGCTCGCCCCCACCGCGACATCCAACCACGCTTTCGACACATCGATCCCGACCGCGCGTGCGACTCGCATCCGACGACTCCTCCCGGGGTGGATCCACCGACACGCGCCCATCCTTGCCGACGCGGGCTGGGATGCCCTGGCAACTGTTCGGGCTCTGGTCGGTGGTGTTCCGGCATGGCGACCCGGGCTCCCCCACGGTCTCGAAGACCCGAGGGGTGTCGATCTGCCAGCCGGTCCACCTCCGCCATTAACATACAAGGGGTTGGGGAGGGGGCCGGCGCCCGGCGCCAATCGCGTGAGTACGCCATAACCTGTGGGACACCCATTAGGAAGGTAACTGTTCACATCGGTAGGGCGCGAGGCTGCGCGAGGAGGAGAGCGTCGAGCAACCGTTGCTCGGCTGAGCCGCCGGACGCGCTATGCTTGGAGCGAGGCTGACGGTCGGGTTGGCCGACACGGCTTCTGCATTCGACGGAGACTTGATGAGCGGCCTGCTGCAACGCGCCCGAGACTCGACTAC
>JBBREO010000188.1:0-1572 GCA_038202855.1 Solirubrobacterales bacterium | reverse complement strand
TGGCGGAGCGGGCGGACCAAGCCGCCATCATCTGGGAGGGCGACGACCCCGGCGAGAGCCGCAGCGTGACCTACCGCGAGCTGCACGAGCAGGTCTGCCGGCTGGCGAACGCGCTGAAAGGCCTCGGCGTCAAGCGCGGCGACCGGGTGACGATCTACCTGCCGATGGTGGTCGAGGCCGCCGTCGCGATGCTGGCCTGCGCGCGGCTTGGGGCGATCCACGCGGTGGTGTTCGGCGGCTTCTCGCCGGACAGCCTGGCGAACCGGATCAATGACTGCGGCAGCACCGTGCTGATCACGGCGGACGAGGGCCGGCGCGGCGGGCGGCGCGTGGCGCTCAAGACCAACGCCGACGCGGCGCTCGCCTCCTGCCCGACGATCCAGCACGTCCTCGTGGTGCGCGTCACCGGCGGGGACGTGGCGATGCAGGCGGGCCGCGACCTCGACTACACCGAGCTGGTTGCGGCGGCGTCGCCCGACTGCGCGCCGGAGCGGATGGGCGCCGAGGACCCGCTGTTCATCCTCTACACCTCGGGCAGCACCGGAATGCCCAAGGGCGTGCTGCACACCACCGGCGGCTATCTCGTCTGGGCCGCGCTGACCCACCAGCTCGTGTTCGACTACCAGCCCGGCGAGGTCTATTGGTGCACCGCCGACGTCGGCTGGGTCACCGGGCACACCTATATCCTGTACGGCCCGCTGGCCAATGGCGCGACCACCCTGATGTTCGAGGGCATCCCCAACTACCCCGACAGCTCGCGTTTCTGGCAGGTGGTGGACAAGCACGGGGTCAACATCTTCTACACCGCGCCGACCGCCATCCGCGCGCTGATGCGCGACGGCGAGGAGCCGGTGCGCCGCACGTCGCGCAAGTCGCTGCGCGTGCTGGGCAGCGTGGGCGAGCCGATCAACCCCGAGGCTTGGCTGTGGTACTACCGGGTCGTGGGCGACGGCCGCTGCCCGGTCGTGGACACGTGGTGGCAGACCGAGACCGGCGGCATCCTGATCTCCCCCCTGCCCGGCGCCACCGCGCTCAAGCCCGGCTCCGCCACCCTGCCGCTGCCCGGCGTGCACCCCGTGCTCGTGGACGGCGAGGGCAAGCTGCTGGAGGGCGTCGCCGACGGCAACCTCTGCATCGCCGATAGCTGGCCCGGGCAGATGCGCACGCTGTACGGCGACCACCCGCGCTTCGTGCAGACCTATTTCACGACCTTCCCCGGCCTCTACTTCACCGGCGACGGCGCCCGGCGCGACGCGGACGGCTACTGGTGGATCACCGGCCGGGTGGACGACGTGATCAACGTGTCGGGCCACCGCATGGGCACGGCGGAGGTCGAGTCGGCGCTGGTCGCGCACCCCAAGGTGGCCGAAGCCGCCGTGGTCGGCTTCCCCCACGACATCAAGGGCCAGGGCATCTACGCCTACGTCACCTTGATCCAGGGTGAGGACCCGACCGACGCGCTGAAGCGCGAGCTGGTCGCCTGGGTGCGCCGCGAGATTGGCCCGATCGCCTCGCCGGACGCGATCCAGTGGGCGCCGGGCCTGCCCAAGACCCGCTCGGGCAAGATCATGC
>JBBREO010000187.1:0-1576 GCA_038202855.1 Solirubrobacterales bacterium | reverse complement strand
TGTCCGCCGCCATCGCGGCGCTGGTGACCGAGATAGCCCAGCGCTGCGGACTGTCAGCGGCTCTGGAAGCGCCCGGCCGGACTCCCTAGTACACGAAGGCGGAAATGGCTGCACGGTTAGGCGGCGAGGGCCTTGCCCTGGTAGGTCCACTGGAAGGGCTTGGCCATGGTCTGGTTGTAGTAGGCGATGAAGGCCAGCACCCGGGCGGTCAGGTCCGCGACGGACAGGAAGCTGCCGCGGCGCAGGAGTTTGCGGGTCAGGATGCTCAGCCAGATCTCGATCTGGTTCATCCAGGAGGCGTGCTTCGGGGTGTAGGAGAACACGATGCGGTGGCTCGGGTCGCCCAGGAAGGCGGCCCGTGTGGCCTGCGACCGCAAGACGCCGGAGACGCCCTTGACGCCCAGGTCGGCGGTGATCCGGGACTCGCGGGCGACCCATTCGACCAGCGAGGCCGATTGGTGGGTGTTCAGGTTGTCGACCACGAAGTGCCAGCGGCTCGCGGCCGGATCGGTCGCGACCACCCCTTGGACGTGGGCCAAGAAGTCGGCCTCGGTGCGCGTCGGGCCGGCCGAGGGGGCGACCACCTCCCCGCTGACGACGTCGCGCGAGAGGATGAAGGCGCGGGTCCCGTGGCGGACGTACTCGAACTCGCGCCGCTCGACCTTGCCCGGCCGCAGCGGCAGGCCTGGATGCTTCCGCTCCAGCGCCTGGACCCCGGTCAGCTCGTCGGTGCTCAGGGTCCGCTCGCCCCGCGCGGCGCGGCCCGCCGCCTCCTGGTAGGCGGCGTTGATCGCCGCGACCTTGGGCGCCAGTTCCTCATCGGGGGCCGGCGTCAACCAATACCGGATGAGGTGCGGCTTGAGCGCGCCTGATTTTAAGAATGCGCGCCGCGTGGCGCGGGGAGATGCGCGCGAGGATGCCGCGCTTGACCACCTCGTCGGCCACCTCGCGGGCCGTCCACTGGCTGATCGGCCGGCCCGCCGCGGCCGGCGCCTCACAGGCCAAGGCGACGATCCGGCAGACCTGGTCGGCGTCGATGCGCGCCGGCGCCCCGGGGCGGGGCGCGTCGGCCAGCCGCTCCGCCACGTCCAGCTCGGCCAGCGGGATGGGCCGCAGCCCCAGCCAGCGCCGCCGCCAGTGCCGCACCGTGTTGACCGACAGCCCCAGCCCGGCGGCGATCTGCCGATTGTTCCGCCCCGCGGCGGCGGCCAGGATGATCCGGCCGCGCACCACCACCTGCTGCCCGGCCGTGTGACGCCGGGCCAGGGCTTCCAGCTCCTGCCGTTCCTCGGCGCCCAAGACCACTTCCGGCGGCTGCGGACCTCGCACCGCTCCCTCCCTCGGCCCCGCCCTCGTCGGCGGAGCCCCGCACCCCCTTATACCACCAACCCACTTGCGCCTTCGTGTACTAGTCACCGCTCTGAGTCGGATTGACTTTCTCGCAGAGCCGACATCGCTCCACCCGGAGCCGCGATGCCCCTCCGGGCCCGTGGCGATAACACCGCAGGGCCTCCTCCTTCCCGAGGAGGCGTTTCCGCGTCACGCAGAACTTCCCGTCTTTCGACTCCCTGACGTG
>JBBREO010000186.1:0-1590 GCA_038202855.1 Solirubrobacterales bacterium | reverse complement strand
GGCCAGCGGGCCCGACTGGCAGCTTGTGCTCGTCGACCTGCCGGGCGTCCAGCGCCCGCGCGACGAGCTCACCGAGCGCATGCAGCGGCGGGTGGAGCAGGAGCTGGGAGGGGCCGACGCGGCGGTGCTGGTGCTCAACGGCGAGCAGGGGGTCGGCCCGGGCGACCGCTTCATCGCGGCGGCCGTCGCGGGCGCCGGCGTTCCGGTCGTGCTCGCGGTCAACAAGGTCGACCGGCTCGACCGTGCCCGCACCGCAGCCGCATTGCAGGCTTCGGCGGCCCTGGATCCGGAGGCGGAGGTGTTTCCGATCTCGGCACGCACGGGCAGCGGTGTGGCGCCGCTGCTCGACCACCTGGTCTCGCTGCTTCCCGAGGGGCCGTTCTACTTCCCGGCCGACACCCGATCCGACCAGGCCGCGTATGTAGAGGTCGCCGAACTCGTGCGCGAGCAGATCCTGGCCCGCACCCGCCAGGAGGTGCCCCACGCCGTCGAGGTGCAGGTCGACGAGGTCGAGCACGATGCGGGGCTCGTGCGCGTGCGCGCGTTCGTATGGACCGAGACCGAGTCCCAGAAGGGCATCCTCATCGGGGCGGCCGGCCGGATGATCAAGGCGATCGGAACGAGCGCGCGCCGGGAGCTCGAGCGCCACTTCGGTTCTCAGGTCAATCTGGACCTGACCGTGCGGGTGCGGCGGCGCTGGCGCGCGGACGAGTCGCTGCTCGACCGGTTGGGGATCGATTAGGAGACCTCGTGAGCGCGGCGCAGACCCCCGCCTCGAATGCCCTGCGCAGATAGCGGAACACGGCGGGATGCGCACCCGCCGCGGAGTTGAGCTGCTCGTTGGCCGAGATGACGATGGAGCGGCGGCCGTTCGCCGTGGCGGCGATGAACTGCGTGTAGCCGGGGAAGTTCCCGGTGTGGCCGTAGACCGTCCCGCACCGGGTGCGGTAGCGGAAGATCGCCAGGCCCGCGTCGGTCGTGCCCGGGCCGGGGGGCTCGGATGCGCCCGGGACGAAGCGCCGCTGTTGGTTTCGGATCGCCGTGCCGAGCAGGCGTGGGCCCGCGTAGGCGCGGACGAACACGTTGAGCTCGGATGGCGTCGACACGATGCCGCCGGCCGCCCATACCGAGGCCATGCTCAGCGCCTCGCTGACGTCCTCGTAGCGTCCGCGGGGCTGGGCGTCGTAGCCGTGGACATAGGGCGTGGGCATGAGGAAGGTGGAGGGAAGGCTGGTGCGCCGCAGGCGCAGCGGCTGGAGCACCTGCGTTCCCAGGGCAGCCTCGAACGGACTTCGGGTGGCGGCCTCGACCATGAGGCCGGCGACCAGGTTGTCGGTGTTCGAGTACTCGTACCGCGACCCGGGGGCGAACTCGAGGCGGGTTGCGGTGACAAAGCCGACGAGCTCCCGGGGCGTCACGTAGGCGCGTGGGCGCTTGGTCAGCAGTTCCGCCAGGCCACGGCTCGCCGTGTAGTTGGGCAGGCCGCTGCGGTGCTGGAGGAGCTGGCGCACCGTGATCGGCCCCCAGGCCGCTGGAAGGTCGGGGAGGCGCTGGGCGACCGAGTCGTCGAGCGACATCCTGCCTGCCTCG
>JBBREO010000185.1:0-1606 GCA_038202855.1 Solirubrobacterales bacterium | reverse complement strand
GGTGTCGAGGGACCCTTCTCCAACCCGCCGATCGAGCCTTTCGGCCCGCCCCAGCCCTGCTCAGAAAATGACCGCTGAGGGTGTTACGCGGCTTGGGAGAACGGTTGGAGGGTGATTTTTTGTGGCCGAGCTTCCGAGTCGGCGGATCGCTTGGCGGCGGGCGCGCTCGTCGGCTTGTTCCTGGAGGCGGGCGGGTCCTGGGTCGCGGTAGGGCTGGTCGGTGCTCAGCAGCTGCCAGGTGGTGAGGATCTCGTGGGCGATCGCGATGATCGCTTTCTTGTCGCCGCGGCGACGGGCAAGATGGCGGTAGCGTTCTGAGAGGTGGGTGCCCTTGCGAAGGCTGGCATGTTCCGAAGCTTAAGAGCAACTGATGCGCTGACCCGGGATGAGCGGCGGCCCGGCCCCCGGGAGACCTAGCCTCGGCCAACCCTCAAGACAAGGGCTCGACGTCCCAGCCCGCGGCGACTAGACAGGATGGGCCGTGTGTGCGACGGCTCCATCTGGTTGGCTGAGGGGGGTGGTCGGGAGCGTTCTTCGGTGCTCCACGAAGAGCTCTTGGACGTCCACGAAAAGGAGATCCGCATGTTGAGAGAAGTCAGGTGTAGATTTGCGATGGTCGGCCTGGGCCGAGCGGTGACTGACTCGCCAGAGCCCGCGGAGATCGACAGCTTGCGCACGTCGCCCGCCTGCCGCTACCAACATGATCGAGAGGAGCGCCATGGCAGATCAGCACACCGGTGACAGCATTAGCGCGAACGTGACGGGCCCGGTCCAGGGCCAGGTCGCGGTGGGAAAGAGCATCAGCCAGAGCCAGGCGGTAGGGACCATGGCCGGCGTAGTCACGGAGGCCGAACGGGCCGAGCTAAAGCAGGTGTTCGCCGACGCGCGTACACAGGTCGCCGCCCAGGCGCCGCCGCAGCTCCAGCAGGCGGCCGTCGAGCACGTCGATGAGCTCGAGCAGGCCGTGACGGCCGAGAAGCCCGACCTCACGACCATGCAGTACGTCAAGGGATGGTTCTCCAAGAACCTTCCTCACCTTGCCGGGTCGATCGTTGGACTCGTCGTCCACCCGATCGTGGGCAAGCTCGTGGAGGCCGGAGGCGAGATGGCCGCCGGCCAGCTCCGGGAGCTCTTCGGAGCCGAGTAGGGTCCTCGGCGACCCTGGCCTGGCTCAGGAGGGTGGCTGGCGTGGCA
This sequence comes from Solirubrobacterales bacterium, assembly GCA_038202855.1. Lineage (GTDB taxonomy): Bacteria > Actinomycetota > Thermoleophilia > Solirubrobacterales > Thermoleophilaceae > JAAYBF01. The sequence goes on along the minus strand of JBBREO010000185.1, from coordinate 412 downwards.
CGGTTGGCACGGTTTGTTGGCTTGTGGTGCCTGGATGGACGCGTAACGGAGTGCCGGTGACTGGCGGGGGGCACGGCGCACCGGGGACCGCCGTCGCGGGGCAGTCGGTGCAGTCGGGTTTCTGCGTGCACCCGGGTCTCTGCGGGCATTCGGGGGGGCAGCCGGATCTGGCGGTGGGGTGCGGTGTGCGGGTGGGGTGCGGTGTGCGTGTCGCGGGCATTGACGGAGGCTGGGCCTTTGGGCGCGTCGGTGAGGTCCGGGGGCGGGTCGGTGAGGTCTGCGGGCGGACTGGTCGCGTCTGCCTGGCTTGCTCGGGCCCGCTCGGCGTCAGTAGAAGGAGCGCTGCAACAGCGGCGAGGATCGCGATCGCGATCGCGATCAGCGGGGTCAGTGGCGGCCGGCGCGGGCCCGG
>JBBREO010000184.1:0-1614 GCA_038202855.1 Solirubrobacterales bacterium | reverse complement strand
GGCCACCGCCCGGCCGAGCGAGCCGCTGTCCAGCCCGGGCTTGGCCACCGCGCCGGCCACGTAGGCCGCGATGTTGTCGGCCGTCCGGCGATCTTGCGGAATCTTCCCCTGGCGCGACAACTGCGCCATCAGGCTCCTGCGAGCGGGGAAGAGGATCTGCTGCTGGACCACGCCGCGGATGGTCGATCGCTTGAAGCCGTCCTTGACGTCCTGGTGGAACGCGGCATCGAGGTCGGGGCCGGTCACCCCCGTGGTCTTCGCCCGGCCGAGGACGTGGCAGGACCCGCATTTGGACACGAACTGCTGCTTGCCCGCGATCAGGTCGCCTTGGCGCTGCTTGACCTGGCACCCGGCCAGCAGCGTGAGGAGCACGGCACCGGCGATGGCGGACCAGCACAGCGTCTTTCTCGGCCTGGACACCGCGGGAACTCTATCCAAGGGAGCGGTGGTCGGAGGCGCTTCCGGCGCCGTGTTCAAGCCCCAAGCGGGACGTCCGCCTGTCGTCTGGGGCCCCTGGGCTTCACGGCTGGGGAAGCTCGTCCAGGTGTCCCTGCGCAGCGGCGATCACGCTCTCGGCGACCCCCTCCCACGAGTAGTGCTCACGCGCGGTCATCGCCAGCGCCTCGCGCGCGGCCCCGCGGACGGCTTCGGGCGCGGTCAGCCACCCGACCACGCCCTCGGCCAAATTGCTCACTGCGCTCGGGCCGAGGGTGAAGGACAACCAACCGCACGCGGACTGCGGAACCCGGGCGCCCAGCGCCCGGCTCACCTCGGCCAGCCCCGAGTGCTCGGCGCTGACCGGCCACACTCCGGCAGAGGCCGCCTCGGCGGCGACCATGCCGAACGCCTCGGGGAAGGTGCTGGGCACGACGAGCGCCTCGCACGCCGGGAGCAGCTCTGCCAGCTCGTCGTGATCGAGCCTTCCGGCGAACACCACCTGGTCCTCCAACCGGCGGGCTGCCCGAACGTAGGCGGCGCGTCGCCCCGCATCGGCCTCGAGACCGTCGAGGAACGCCTCCAAGTACACCAGCCCTCCACCCTTCCCGCCCTCGAGCGACCGGCGCGCGCGGGCCAACTGCCGGGCCGCGGGCAGATCGCCTGCGCCAAGCATGGCCACGAGTTTCCGGCAGGCGTCTCCGTAGGCCCCGAAGCCGACGACGACGAGGCGGGCCGTCCCGACGCGCTCGAGCACCAGCGGCCACGCCGCGAGCAGGAGGTCGACTCCCTTCGCCACGATGAGCTTGCCCACGAACGCGACGAGACGGTCTTCGCCCACCCGCAGGGTGGCTAGCGCGCTCGCGGCCGCCTGCGGGTCGCGCGCGAAGGCCGACCCGGCGGGCGCGGACCGCGGCGGCGTGCGGGTCAGGCGATCGACGAGGCGATCCAGACCCGCGCCTGCCTCGGCCGGCGCCCGCGGGGCGAATGCGGCCACGTCGACGCCGGGCGGGCCAAGTCGTGTCCGGGCGCGGAGGACGGGGTCGCCCATCGCGGCCCACAGGCTCTCGGCCGTGTGCCGCGACCCCACGAGCACGGTTCGGGCCCCGTCCAGCCCCTCGCGGGCGAAGGGGAGGAAGCGCTCGGGATGCGGCTTGACCGTGTACTCAAGCGCGCTGC
>JBBREO010000183.1:0-1658 GCA_038202855.1 Solirubrobacterales bacterium | reverse complement strand
TCGCCGCCGTTCTCGGCGGAAAGACCGGCCAGCGCTACCACCGCAAGATCGACCGCGTCGGCGTGGCGGACTGACCGGCGTGGCCTCCGCGGCCGCCGGACAGGAGGGCCGCCGAGAAGCGCCGGGCGCGGGCATCAAGTCGGACAGGCCTGCCGAGCTGCCCAAGCGCTCCTGGCTTCAGGTCGTCAAGCGCACCGCGAAGGAGTTCCAGGACGACAACCTGACCGACTGGGCCGCCGCACTGACCTACTACGCGGTGCTGGCCATGTTCCCGGGGCTGATCGTGCTCGTCGCGCTGATCGGCCTGCTCGGCCAGTACCCGCAGACCACCAACGCGATGCTCGACATCGTCGGTCAAGTCGGGCCCGCCTCGGCGGTCGACACCTTCCGCGCGCCGATCGAGGGCGTGGTCAAGAGCAAGGGCGGCGCGGGTGCGCTGCTGGGCTTTGGTCTGCTCGGCGCCCTGTGGTCTGCCTCGGGATACATCGGCGCCTTCATCCGCGCCTCGAACGCCATCTACGAGAAGGAGGAGGGCCGGCCGTTCTGGAAGCTGCGCCCGCTCCAGCTCGCGGTGACCCTGGTGATGGTGATCCTCCTTGCGGTCGTCGCCATCGGCATCGTCGTGACCGGGCCGCTCGCGAAGGCCGTCGGCGACGTGATCGGGCTCGGCTCGGCCGCCGTGACCATCTGGAGCATCGCCAAGTGGCCCGTACTCGTGGTCATCGTGATGGCCATGGTCGCGATGCTCTACTACGTCGCCCCCAACGTGAAGCAGCCAAGGTTGCGCTGGGTGAGCCCGGGGGGCGTCGTCGCCGTGCTCATCTGGATCGCCGCTTCCGTCGGCTTCGGCTTCTACGTCGCGAACTTCGGCTCCTACAACGCGACCTATGGCAGCCTGGGCGGCGTGATCATCTTCCTCATGTGGCTGTGGCTGACGAACATCGCGCTGCTCTTCGGCGCAGAGTTCGACGCCGAGCTCGAGCGTGAGCGCGAGCTCAAGGCCGGCCAGCCCGCCGAGGAAGAGATCCAGCTCCCCCACCGAGATCCCCCGAAGGAGAAGAAGTGACCCATTGCGTGCGACGATGGCCGTCATGGCCACCGGACGACTGCGCCGTGCCGACCCCTCGCGGCCGGGCCTCGCCCGCCGCCGCGCGGGCCGCGGGTTCGTGATCCTCGACTCAGACGGAGCTCGGGTGGAAGAAGAGGAGACCCTCGCCCGGGTGCGCTCGCTGGCGGTCCCACCAGCGTGGAGAGACGTCTGGATCTCGACGGATCCCCTGGGCCACCTCCAGGCGACCGGAATCGACGCTGCCGGACGCAAGCAGTACCACTACCACGACCGCTGGCGCACCCGTCGCGACCAGCAGAAGTTCGACGCGATGCTCGACTTCGCCCGTACGCTGCCCAAGCTGCGACAGAACGTGCAGCGCGACCTCGAGAGCGACGGGCTCTCCCGCGAGCGTGTCCTCGGCTGCGCCGGGCGGCTCTTGGACCTCGGCTTCTTCCGCGTGGGCGGTGAGGGCTACGCCGAGCAGAACGAGAGCTTTGGCCTGGCGACGATCCAGCGCCGCCACGTCCGCTTCCGCGGTGAGGAGATCGTGTTCGACTACCCAGCCAAGAGCGGGCAGCGACGGGTGCAGGCGATCGTCGACGCCGAT
>JBBREO010000182.1:0-1661 GCA_038202855.1 Solirubrobacterales bacterium | reverse complement strand
ATCGACCGCGTGGTCTCCGGACCGGCCAAGAAGAGCCACGTGCTCAGCGAGGACGAGCGGTGGGTGATCGCGGTCCACGAGGCCTCCCACGCTGTGGTCACGCGCGCGATCGGGCAGGCGGTGGCCGCCCAGAAGCTCTCCATCGTGGCGCGCGGGCGCACCCTGGGCACGGCGGCGCACATGCTCACCGACCGAGACATCGTGATCCAGCAGGAGCCCGACCTCTTGCGCCAGCTGGTGGCCATCGTGGCCGGCGTCGCCGGCGAGCGCCTGGAGTTCGGCTGCCTCTCGACCGGCGTCAACGACGACCTGCACGCGGCCACGCAGCTGGCACGCAGCATGGTCACCTCGTTCGGGATGTCCGCGGCGCTGGGACCGGTGACGATCGGGGAGAAGGGCGGCGAGGTGTTCCTCGGGGCGTCGCTCGAGGAGCTCGGATCGGTCGGGCCGGCCACGCTCGAGCTCATCGACCGCGAGGTCGAGCGCCTCGTGGGTGACGCGGAGCACAAGGCGCAGGTGGCGCTGGGGAAGAACTGGGGGGCGGTGCGCGAGACGGCCGAGGCACTGCTCGAGCACGAGACCCTCTCGGGTGTGGCGCTCGACGCGGTCCTCTCCACGGTCACGGCAATCAACCTCGAGGACCTCAACGGGCGCCCGCCCGGGTCCGGACGGTCCGGCGCGGGCTCGCGGGAGCGGTTGGATGGCCCGGCGACGTAGCAGGCCGATCGGCCGCGCCGTGGGGCTCGTGCTGCACGGCTGCGCCGGGCTGGCGCCGGCTTCCGCCGACGCCGCCGCGCCGCTCTGGCGCCTCGAGCAGCCGCCGCCGCCCCCGGGCGCTCCGTTCAAGGTGCCGCTGGGCATCCCGGGCGATCTCAAGCTCATCGCTCCGAATCGAGGCCTGCTCTCGGTCGAGGGCAACGCGACGGTCGCCCGTGGGCTCTACGCCTACAACGGTCAGGTCTGGCACCCACTGGCCACCGTGTGCGGAGGCTCGGGCGACACGTCGCGCATCGCCGTGGCGGGGCCGAGCGAGTTCTGGACGATCAGCGAGCCGAGCCGACCGCGAACGGGGTCGGGCCTCGCGCTGTGTCACTTCAAGGGGGGAGAGGTGGTGGCCTCCTACAGCGCCCCCGACCAGTCGCCCGACCCCTTCCGCCGCATGAATGCCGCAGCCTGCAACGGGCCGAACGACTGCTGGTTCGGCGGGGTTGGCGACCAGGACCCCACCGGCGAGCGGCTCGGAGCCTTCCACCTCCATTGGGACGGCGCTTCGCTGACCAGCGTGTACGCGCCGCAAGGGCGCGGCGTCAGCGACCTCCAGTTCTCCGGCGGCAAGTTGTGGGAGTCGGTGTTCGTGGGCAGGCGGCCAGAGGACCGGGTCGACGCGGTGGACCTCACCGAGCCCGAGTCGCCCGAGCCGCGGCTGCTGCACAGCATCGCGGGTGGAACGTTCGCCAACGACCCCTTCGTCCCCACCAAGCCCGCCGGAGTGCCCAACGACGGCACCGAGCTGCTCGGGCTCGACGCCGACGGCGGCGGCCAGCTGTGGGCGGTGGGTGGGGGCGCGGCATCCGGCCCGTCCGCCCCGCCCGGGGGCTCGGTCCCCCGGCCGCCCGTGGCGCTGCGCTACGCCGCCGGCAGCTGGACCCAGCTGCCGATCG
>JBBREO010000181.1:0-1694 GCA_038202855.1 Solirubrobacterales bacterium | reverse complement strand
GGTGCTTGACGGCGACCGCCGGCGAAGCTACCCGTCAACCCCGCTTACCGTCACCCACGGAAGCAGCAGTAGCGCCGGAAATAGTCGGGTGTCTGTCCGACCTGGTTAAGAGAATTCGTCCTGCTTATGCGGGGTTTCTCGGTTTCTCGATCGGTTGGGGGTGTGAAGGGTGTGATGCTGACGTTGTCTGCGGGCCAGGTGGAGTGCTTGTGGGACGAGGTGTTGCCGGTGGAGGCGCGCGAGCTGCCGGAGGACTTGGCCAGGCTGGACCGGGTGCTCTCAGACTCGGCGCTGCTGGGGCCGGTTGAGCGGGCGTGGGATCGCTCAGCGCGCGGTCGTGGCCGCCCGTCGATCGCGATGAGCACGTTCGTGCGGTTGATGGTGGTCAAGGCGCGCACTGGCTGGGGGTATGAGACGTTGGTGCGCGAGGTTTCAGACTCGCTGCATTTGCGTCGCTTCTGTTTGATCGCGATCGACCAGCGCGTGCCCGAGGAGTCGACGGTGAGAAAGCTCACCCGCCGGCTGGGAGCGCAGGTGGTGGAGGAGATCACCCGGGTGGTGATCGAGAAGGCCACGCGCGAGACGCGCTTCCGTGGGCGTGCGGCGAGGGTCGACTCGACGGTCGTGGAGGCCGATATCCGCTACCCCTCCGACGCGATGCTCGCGCTGGCGGGAGCACGGGCGTTGGCCCGCGAGGGCCGCAAGGTGGCGGGGATGATCAAGTGCGCGACGGTGCGGGTCAGGGACCGCTCGCGCTCGGTGGGCAAGACGGTCAGGGCGATCTCAAAGACACTGGCCCGCCGCACGGGCGAGGCCAAAACACAGGTGATGGCGCTCAACGAACGGGCAGGCCGGCTGATCGTGCGCTCCGCACGAGAAGCGCAGCGCCTCGCCGCGACAGCCAGAGCGGCGGCGCGCGGCCGCGGCGCCCGGGCCAAGCTCACAGCGGCCGACAAGCTCGAGGATCTCGCCGCCCGCTGCCGCAAGGTGGCAGAGCAGATCGATCGTCGCGCCCGCGGACTGAAGATCACCGACCGCCTCGTCTCGCTCGCTGATCCCGACGCCCGGCCGATCCGCAAGGGCAAGCTTGGCAAGCCCACCGAGTTTGGCTATGTCGCGCAGCTCTGCGAGGTGACCGAGAACACCAAGCGGGGCGCCCGCGGGTTCATCCTGCCAGCTGGCCACGCACCCGGCAACCCGGCCGAGAACCGGCTGCTCCTTCAGACCGCCGCCGAGTTCCACGCGGCCGGGATCCAGCCGAGGGAGATCATCGGCGACGGCGGCTTCCTACCCGGCCCGACCCAAGAAGCATTCCCCCACCTCACCGACGAGCAGCTCCAGCTCTCCGGCCGCCACGAACCCGGGTCACGCAGGACCCGCAGCCGCAGAGCCCGCTACCGCACCGGCATCGAGGGCCGCATCAGCCACCTCAAACGAAGCTACGGCCTGCGGCGGTCAAGGCTCAGGGGCCATGACGGGATGAAGACCTGGACCGGCTGGGCGATCCTCGCCTACGACCTCGACACCCTCGCCATCCGGACACGCTGAAACACTCCCCACCAGCCCACCTCCACCGGGCAACCCATTATGAGCCTGACTCGGCCGCGCCACCCCAGCGCGGCCGTTTCAGTCCAAGCCGTTTATCCGGGCCAAGTAATCAGCGCGCCGATCTGGGCCTCCTCGCGGTCGATGAC
>JBBREO010000180.1:0-1711 GCA_038202855.1 Solirubrobacterales bacterium | reverse complement strand
TAGAGCGAGCAGAAGAGCGTGTAGGTGCCCGCGGGAAGGTTCACCGAGAACGACCTGCTCTGTCCCGGGGCCACCGACACCACGTTCACCAGCGCCCCGCTCGGGCTGCGGATCGCCAGGTTGTGGTCGTCCATCCCGAAGTTCGTCACGTTGAATTCGAGGTTGCCCGCGGCGACGGGGTCGTAGGAGGGCGTGACGGAGTACTCGGTCTCGTCGACGCCGAGTCGGCGGGGCAGCGCCGCGGGTGGGGGGGTGCTGCCTTCGCCGGGCGAGGCGCCTCCGGCGGGCACCGGCGGTGAAGTCGGCGCGACTCCTCCTCCCGAGCCTCCGACTCCTGAGCCGCCATTTCCGGAGCCACCGCCGCTTCCGCCGCCGCCGCCGGTCGGTGGCGACGGCGCGGGCGAGGGCTTCGGGGGCGGCTTGGCCTTGGGTGGCTTCGGAGCGGGGACGGCGCGGCCTCGGCAGGGCCTCGAGCGACGGTGGTGATAGCGGTGGCCGCAGCGCTTCGCCTTAGGCGCATGGGAGGCGGAGGGCCGGGCGCCTGGCGCCGCCCGCGAGGGCGAGACGGCGAGCGCGAGGCCGGCCGTGAGCACGACGGCGAAGGTGACAGCGGCGCTCGCGCGGCTCACCGGAAGAGCCCGGCGAAGCCGTCCGGCCGCGAGACCGCGGGGAAGGACTGGCCGAGGATCGCGGTGGGGTCGTCGCCCATCCATTCCGAGAGCACGTGCTGGTAGACCGAGCGGCAGTCCGTGGTCGCCTTGAGGTTTCCGTTTGAGTCGATGCCGCCACCGGTCAGTCCGGGGAAGGTCGAGGCCCAGCCCCCCTGCACCGGGGTCCCCGACAGCATCATGAGCCCGCCGACCCCGTGGTCGGTCCCGATCGAGCCGTTCTCGGCAACGCGGCGCCCGAACTCCGAGAAGACGAGCGTCGCGACGTTCTGGTCGATGCCGCGCGCCTGGAGGTCGGCCTGGAAGGCCCCCAGCGCGAGGGAGAGCGTCTGGAGCTGGGGGTCCTGGCCGGAGAGCTGGGAGCCGTGGGTGTCGAACGAGCCCCAGTGAACGGTGACGACCCGCGTTCCGAGGCCGGCCCCGAGCATGTGGGCCGCGAGCTTGAGCTTCGTCGAGAGTGAGCTCGAGGGATAGCTCGGGTTGGCCGGAACGGCGCCCAGCGTCTTGGACTTGGTGTAGACGTCGACCGCCGTCCCGTAGGTCGCCCGGGACCGCGCGAGGTGGAGGGTGTGGGCGCTGGCCGGAACCCCGGCGAGCCCGGCGAGCGTTGCGTTCGCGTCCAGCGCGTTGCTCACGCCGCCGCCCGGCAGCCCGTAGCCGCCCGACGGGTTCATGGTGAACCCCAGCGCGCTCAACGAGGGGATCGCGCACACGGGCGCCTGCTGGGTGCGGATGGTCTTCGACAGGGCGGTGTCGATGGAGATCGCCTGCAGCGGGTTGGCCTGCGAGCCGTTGCGGTCCAGCCAGCGGCCCAGCCAGCCCGTCGTGAGCCCTGACGTCGTGCCCGCGAACCAGTGGTCAGCGGACTCGAAGTGCGAAAGGTTGGCCGGCAGGAAGTCGACGGCGGGCAGGAGGGCGAGCTTGTTGCCCGCGCCGCCGGTGCCGTCCCCGTAGAGCTTGTCGAGTCCGAACTGGCTCGAGCCGTTGTCGCCGCCTCCGCTGGAGGAGACCAGCACGTTGGCGAGGTTGAGCTGGCCGTTGGC
>JBBREO010000179.1:0-1726 GCA_038202855.1 Solirubrobacterales bacterium | reverse complement strand
CAGACCGCGGAGCCGATGCCCGATCTCACTGCGATTCCTGCGGGCGGTTCCGAGACGATCCTCGTGATCGAGGACGAGGACATGGTCCGGAACCTCGCCTGCCGGGGACTGCGCGACCACGGCTATGCCGTGGTGGAAGCGCGGAACGGCGTCGAGGCTCTCCACTACATCCAGCAGCATCCCGGTACCGTGGACCTGGTGATATCCGACGTCGTGATGCCGGAAATGGGGGGACGCGAGCTGGGCCAGAACCTGGCCCTCTTCGACCCCGGCCTGCAGATCCTCTACATGTCGGGGTACACCGGCGATGACGTGGTGCAGCGAGGCCTGCTCGACCCGGGCGCGCCTTTCCAGCAGAAGCCGTTCACCCCCTGGACCCTGGCTACGAAAGTTCGCGCGATGCTGGACCAGCATCCCCGAGCTCATGCCAACGCTCAACCCACGTAGCGGTGGACGACTCAGGAAACCGGCTGGGCTTTGGCCTCGATCTCGGTGGGGCGGAATTCCAGATGGTCGGCGCGTATGGTCACGAACCCACGGGAAGTGGCGAGCCGCGCCAGCCGCTCTCCGGCCATGTTGACCATGCGCTGGGTCACCCCGGGGAAGACCGGTATCACCTGATACCAGACTGCCGGGTCGAGGTCCATGTACCTACGCTTGTGCTCTTCGCGGAGCCGCGCCTGCACACCTGGCATCCCCTCTCCTCGCCGAGTCGGCTCATCAGGGTGTGACGGGGGGTAGGCTTTCAGGGAGGTGGAGGAAGAAGACTAAGTGAAGACGTCGGCTTAGAGAAGGCGCTTCCCGCCCTTCCTGCTCCTCAGTACGCCGGCGGATCACTGGCCGGGAACGACTCGAGCGACCCCTCATCCACCTTGCGCGCATTGGAGGGCCTCTGTGGAACGGGGGCGGCTGCACCGCTGATTGCGCGCGCCTTTTCCCGGCCCTGGAGCAGTTGCCGGAGGACATACTGGAGAATCCCGCCGTGCTGGTAGTACAGTATCTCCTGAGGCGTGTCGATCCGGATCGTCGCCGTGAAATCGACGCTGGCGCCGTCGTCCCGGCGGGCGTGGACCGCGAGGGTGCGTCCACTGCTGAAGCCGGTTGCGATGGCGGCTGCAAGTCCCTCCAAGTCGAACACCTCGCGGCCGGTGAGTCCGAGCGTCTCAGCCGACTCGCCCGGTGAAAACTGTAGTGGAAGGATTCCCATTCCGACGAGATTCGAGCGATGGATCCGTTCGTAGCTTTCGGCAATGACCGCCCGGATTCCTTGAAGGGCGGGACCCTTGGCCGCCCAATCCCGGCTCGACCCGGAGCCGTATTCCTTGCCCGCCAGCACGAGGAGCGGGGTGCCTGCCGCCTGGTATTGCATGGCCGCGTCGTAAATCGACATCACATCGCCGGTGGGCAGAAAAGTGGTGTAGCCCCCTTCGGTGTTTGGAGCCAGACGGTTTCGGATTCGCGTGTTGGCGAAGGTACCCCGCACCAGTACTTCGTGATTCCCCCGGCGTGAGCCGTAGGAGTTGAAGTCGGCCGGGGCCACGCCTTGCTCGGTCAGATACCGTCCCGCGGGCGAGTCTTTCTTGATGCTCCCCGCCGGAGAGATGTGATCCGTGGTGACGCTGTCGCCCAGTACGGCGATCACCCGCGCTCCCCGGATCTCCTCAACGCCCGCCGGGTTCTCCTTCGACATCCCCTCGAAGTACGACGGCCGCCGGACGTAGGTTGA
>JBBREO010000178.1:0-1728 GCA_038202855.1 Solirubrobacterales bacterium | reverse complement strand
ACCGAAAGCGACTCCTCCACGAGCGCCGAGATGTCAGCCATGCGGCCCTGCCGGGTGGCGGAGATGCGCTTGCGCTCCTGACCGACGCGCCGAGTCAGCCAGGCGAAGAGTGGGAGCAGGCACAGCGAGAAGGCCGCGAGGAGCCTGTCGAGCGCCACCATGGCGGCCTGTGCGGCCAGCACCGTCGTCGCGTTGGAGACGACCGAGGTCGCAGTGTTGGTGACCACGTTCTGAACGCCGCCGATGTCATTGGCGATCCGCGACTGCACCTCCCCCGTGCGTGTGCGAGTAAAGAAGGCGAGGGACAGCCGCTGGAGGTGGCCGGTAGACGGCGGCGCGGAGGTCGTGCATCACGTGCTGGCCCACGAGGTTCGACAACCACGTCTGGGCGACGCTCAGCGCGCCGGTCGCGATCGCGATGGCGATCATGCCCAGCACGAGCCAGGTCAGCAGTGCCGTGTCCCGGTGCGGGATCGCCTCGTCGACCACCGCCCGGAGCAGGAACGGCGCGACCATCGCCAGGGCGGCTGAGAAGAAGATCAGCGCCAGGACCACTCCGCATCGGGCGCGGTAGGGCGCGAACAGGCGACCGACGCGGCGCAGGTCGGTGCGATCTGGCTCGGCTGTCATCACTTACGAATCATAAGGTACTTGTCCAGCCTCGCCAGCCGCTGGTACGTGGCTCACGAGCAGCCGTTGCTGATCTCGGTCGATGACGCTCATTGGGCTGACGATCCGTCCTTGAAGTTTTTGAGCTTCCTCAGCCGCCGCTTGGAGGATGTGGCCGTGCTGATGCTGGTGGGCACCCGCCCCAACGAGGAGGCGCTGAGCAGCGAGCTGCCGATGCTGGTGGCCGACCCGGGCGCGAGTGGGCGCAGCCGCCGGACCCCCGCCACCCAGCGCCACGTCTGGGCGGCGACGCCGAATTGTTGCGGGCGGCGTGGCGCTAGCCGCGCTGGCGATCGCTGGAGCGATCGTGGCGATCATCGCCGGCGGCGGATCCGAGGAGTCCCCCGTGACCGTGATCACCCAAGGCCCAGGGCCGGCCCTGAGCCCCCCGCCCATCCGCGGCCTGAGCGTCGTGGAAGCCAAGGAAACCAGCGCTCCTGGCGGGTACCGCTACCGGCTCGTCCTCTCCGCGGTCAAGCCTCCGCGCGGAGCCACGGCCGCAACGCCTGTCTCGTACTACTTCACGCTTTCGACGCGGCGTGGCAACCAGCCGTTCGTAACAGTCCACCGACAGAAGCTGCCGTATGCGTTCACGGCGACCTCGGTCATCGCCGATTTCTCCCTGGACCCCAACCCAGACGGGACGAGCGGCGTCGATCTTTCCTGGTACGTCTAGGAAGGCGACAAGAACAAGGTCACGCACTACTTCACCGTCACCCCGAACCGCATCAACATCGACTGACAGTCGTTTCGCGGGGTCAAGCGGTGGCGAGGCCCGCAGAGTTTCGGCCGTGGCGGCTGGAAGCACGCCTCGATTGACAGCTCTGACACCACGTCAAGTGCTGGGCCCCCTCGCGCCCGGAGGGCGGCATCGCGAGGGACGCTAGAGCCGGACGAGCTCGGCACTGACCTCCCACAGGCGCTCCGCAGCCTCGTGATCGGCCGCCGCCGCGCTCGTGCCCGCCGGGCGGGAGCGGGCGTAGTAGGCGCCCGTGACCTCGGCGCCGTCGGGCGAAGCCACGAGGTGGACGATGGTCGACGCGCCACGCCGGGGTGAGC
>JBBREO010000177.1:0-1775 GCA_038202855.1 Solirubrobacterales bacterium | reverse complement strand
GGTCCGGCCTCGGGCTGGCGATCGTCCGCCAGACCGCCGAGTCCCACGGCGGCTTCGTCACGGCCGCGAACGCCGCCGGCGGGGGCGCCCTGCTTCGCGTGAGCTTCGGCGCTGCGACGGGAGTCCGCGATGTCCAGCCCGACGCCGTCGCGGGCACGGGAGCCCACTCGCCATAGGGGGGTCAACCTCCTACGCGCCTCATAGGCTCGTCTTAGGTGCGTGCCTCACTGTGGTGGTTGCACAGCCGGCCAAGGCTCCGGCAACCAAATCAAGGAGGTCGTGAGATGAAGATGTCCACCGGCAAGGTCACCGCTGTCGTGGCTGCCGCCGCGCTGGTCGGTGCCGGCTATGCGATTGGCACCCAGGGCGACGGCGGTGCCGTCGCCGCAAACTCGACCAATACGAGGCCGAACGGGCCCCCGTGCCCTCGCGGCGCCGATCGCGGCCGCTTCCTCAGCCCGCTGGCGACGAAGCTGGGCGTGTCCGAGGCGGCGCTGCGGGCGGCGCTCGACAAGGTGGGTGGCCCGCGGGGCCATGGCGGTCCGGGTGACCCCCCCAAGGGCCCTGGCAAGCACGAGGCCGAGCAGGCGCAGGCGCTGGCCACGGCGCTTGGCGTGGATGTCGCCAAGGCCCGTGATGCCCTCACCAAGGCCGAGGACGCCGAGCACGCCGCGAACCGGCGGGGCCCGGGCGAGGATCGCAACGCCGAGGCAGCGAGCATCGCGAACACACTCAGCCTCGATGTCGCCAAGGTCAAGGCGGCGTTGAGCAAGCTCGAGTCCGCGCAGCGGGCCAAGCACGACCAGGGTCGCGCGCAGCACGCGGCTGCCCTGGCCAAGGCGCTCGGCCTTCCGACGCAGAAGGTCATGGACGCCCTGGCGTCGCTGCCCCATCCGGGGCCGCACGGGCCGGGTGGACCGCACGGACCGGGTCCCGGCGGACCGGGTCCCGGCGGGCCGTAACCCGCCGACTGACACTCCAGGCGCTCGCCAACCCTCCGCGGCAGTCGCGGAGGGTTGGCGTCCGACCTCCTCGATCCTGCGTCATAGATACTCCCGTCACGCTGGGGGCGTGGTGCTAACGGGAACACGCGGCGTTTGCAACGCCGAGTTGGGGGTTCGATTCCCCCCGCCTCCACTAGCCGGCGCAGCCTTCAGCTAGCGGTCAGACGGCGCATCCTTGCCCTGCCGTCTCGCCATCTCATAGGGTTATGCCGCGAGCCGCATCCCCGAAAGAAACGAGCGTCCATGAGCCTCCCCCAACCGGACCCGCAGGCCACGGTGCTGATCACCGGAGCCTCGTCGGGAATCGGCGCCGAGCTTGCGCGCCAACTCGCCGCCCGCGGCCACAACCTGACCCTGGTCGCGCGGCGCAAGGATCGGCTCGACGCGCTGGCCGAGGAGATCAAGCACGCATCGGAGGTCAAGATCGACACCCGCAAGGGTGACCTCTCCAACCAGTCGCAGCGCACCCGCCTGGTCAACTCGCTGCGCGACGGCGACCTTCGCGTCGACGCGGTGTGCAACAACGCCGGCTTCTCGACCTTCGGCAAGTTCCAGGACCTCCCCCTGGACAGCGAGCTGGAGCAGGTGCGCGTCAACGTCGTCGCGGTGCACGAGCTCACGGCCGCATTCCTCCCTGCCATGGTGCAGCGCGGCTCGGGCGCGATCCTCAACCTGGCCTCGATCGCCGGCTTTCAGCCACTGCCCTCGCAGGCGACCTACGGGGCGAGCAAGGCCTTTGTGGTCTCCTTCTCGGAGGCCGTGCACACCGAC
>JBBREO010000176.1:0-1830 GCA_038202855.1 Solirubrobacterales bacterium | reverse complement strand
GGCTTCGCAGGTCGTGGGCCAAGTCGAGTAGACGGTCACGATCGCGCGCGACATCGCCCCCCGCCCTCACCGCCGCCTCGTGGTCGAGACAGACCCTGTCCACCGGAACGGTCACCAGCACTCCCCACACGAAACCGGTTCGTCGAGCGAGAGCTCATCCAGCCGCGACAGAGACTGAGCATAACTCCAGCCGCCGAGTAGCGGGTCTCCGTGGTGTCACGGACGCGTCGCACCGGCGTAACGGCCGCCCAATCCGCTAAGAGCGAGCGGCCGGCTTCGGACCTCGAGCGCCACGGCGCGGACCGGCGAGCCGTCTCCGGATGCGGAACTTCCCGGTAACAGTTCAGACTGGTAGGGTCGAGGCCTGGTCGAGGAGGAGACGTCGGCAGGCGATCAGGGGGTCGAGGCCGCGCGCGCGCCAGGTGCCGAACAGCGTGGCCAGGCGGGTGAAGGTGGTGGTCCCGGCCGGCGAGCGGGTGCCGCCGCTGATCTTGCGCTGGACCACGATCGGGCGGACGCTGCGCTCAGCGGCGTTGTTGGTGCTGGGCACGGCCGGGTCGCCGACGAAGCTGAACAGCTCGGGGAGGTACTTCTGGATGCGACGGCAGAGCACCGCCTGCGGGACGGCCGGGGCCACCCCGTCCAGGTACGGCTGGCAGACCGCGAGCAGGTCGGCCTCGCACTGGCGCTGGGCCCGCACCCGCGCGGCCGCGTCCAGGTCCGCGACGCGGCGGGCGCGCTCGTAGACGGTGTGGACGTCGTCGGCCCAGGCCGCCAGGGCCGCGTCGGCCGGGTGCTGCGCACCCAGGGCGTGGATGTCGCGCAGCAGGTGGGCCCAGCACCGCTGATGGGGGCCGTCATAATGGTCGTAGGCCGCGTAGAAGTCGGTCACCAGCACCCCGCCGAAGGCCGGTCCCAGCACCTCATCGACGACCTCCTTGGTCCGCCGCCCCCGGAGGAAGTACCGCTCCCGCTCGGTGCTGAAGCTCCAGAGGTAGCCGTTGGTCCCGTCCTCGCGCAGCCCGGTCTCATCGGCGTAGACCACCGGGCTGGCCCGGATGGCCGCCTGAATCTGGTCGACGCTGGCCGCGCCGGCGCTCGCCACCCGGGCGAGCGCCCCGACGAGCGCGCCCACGCTCAGCTCGAGCCCGTGGACCGCCTCCAGGTACCATTGGATCAACCCCACCGGCAGGCGGAGCTCGGCCCGCAGCGCCGCGATCAGGCTCACCAGCCCCACCCCCAGCCGCTCGCGCTCGCTCGCCACCCCCAGCTCCGCCGCGCGCGCGGGGGGCGGCGCCACCCGCGCCCGACAGCTCTGGTTCGGGCAGCGCCGCGCCAGATACACGTGCTCGATCACCCGCACCGGCGCCGCCGGGAGCTCCAGCACTTCCTTCCGCCACGCCACCCAGCCCCCGCTCAATGCTGTCGCGCAGCGGGGGCACGCCGCCACCGCGTGCACGACCTGCTCCGTCGGCACCGCCCGCGGACGGCTGAACCCGTGCTCCCGCCGCTTCCGCGGCCCGGCCTTCCGCCGCCGGGGGGTCGCGGCCGGCTTCAGCCCCGGCATCTTCGTGGTGGGGTCGTTCCGCTCCCGATCCGCCTCCAGCTCACGAATCCGGGCTTCCAGCCGCCCAATCAGCGCCTGCTGCTCCGCCACCACCGCGTGCATCTGGTCGATCAGCACCGACTGGCGGACCACCAGCTCCACCAGCTCGGCGTGCGACAGCGCACCGACCACTGCCCGATCCAACGCCATGCCCGCGAGTGTACCCGCCACGCCGCCTTCCGTAAACCCCCAACCCTCCCTCGCTCACCAGACTGAACAGTTAC
>JBBREO010000175.1:0-1871 GCA_038202855.1 Solirubrobacterales bacterium | reverse complement strand
GGTGGGCGCTGTTCGCGGTGTGGGAGGAGGAGTTCGCGCTCGAGAGCTTCCTGGCCACGAGCCCTGTCGCCGCACGCTGGCACGAGCTCGGCGAGGAGGCCTGGCACGTCCGGCTGGCGCCGCGGCGCGCGCAGGGCGCCTGGGGCGGCATCAACCCCCTCGTCGGCGCCGCCGGCGACATGGGCCTCGACGAGCCGGTGGCCATCCTCACCCGGGCGCGGATCCGGCCGCGACGGCTGCTGGCGTTCTATCGAGCGATCAGGTCCCCAGCCGGCGACCTCCTGCGCCAGCCCGGCCTCATCGACTCGGTCGGCATCGGCGAGTGGCCGCTGGCCCGTCAGGCCACCTTCTCGCTGTGGCGGAGCATGGCCGACGCGCGGCGCTTTGCCTACGAGCGGTTGGAGCACCGCGACGTCATCGAGCGGACGCGTGCCGAGGCGTGGTACTCGGAGGAGCTGTTCGCGCGATTTGCCCCCTACGGGTCGGAGGGCGCGTGGGATGGGCGCGACCCGCTGACACCGGAGCCCTAGCGCGCCGGGCCGATCTCCGCCGCCACGATCTTCGCGCTGAGCATGACCAGCGGCAGTCCACCACCGGGATGCGTGCTCCCGCCCACCAGGTACAGGGACTTCGCGCTGCGCGCAAGGTTGCCGGGGCGCCGCAGCGAGCCCAGCCGGCCGTGCGGAGCGGTCCCGTAGATTGCGCCGCCTGGCGCGCCCGTCTCTCGCTCGAGGTCGGCCGGTGTGCGCCGAGCCCGCACCTCGACGTGCTCGCGCACGTCGAGGCCGCGGTCGGCGAGCCGCTCGAGCAGCATCGACTCGTAAGCGTCGGCTGCGTCATCCCAGTCGACGATCGGTCCGTGGGTCGGGGCGTTGACGAGGACGAACCAACCAGCCGAGCCCGTCGGAGCCTCCGCGGGATCCGTGGCGCTGGGACAGCTCACGTAGAGCGTGGGGTCACGCACGGGCCGGGGCGTGGTGAAGGTGTCGTGGAACTCGGCGTCGTAGTCGGTGGGGAACAGGATGGTGTGATGCGGCACCGCGGGCGCCTGTCGACCCACCCCGAGCATGAGCGCGAAGCCCGACAGCGAGCGCTCACCCGACGGAGCGGGCTCCCGGGGAAGCAGCTCGCGGTGCAGCGCCAGGGCGTCGGCGTTGCACACGACGGCGTCGCAGGGCAGCGAGCCGTCGTCGGTGTCCACCGCGCGCACACGTTCGTCGGACACCGCGATGCAACGGACCGGCGTGTCGAGCCGAAGCTCTCCCCCCAGCGCCTCCAGGCGCCGAGCCAGCGCCTCCACGATCACATAGAGGCCACCGCGCACGTGCCAGGCACCGAATGCGTGCTCCACGTAGCCGGCGAGTGCAAGCGCGGCGGGTGCCCGGCGCGGGTCGGCGCCGGCGTATGTGGCAAAGCGCTCGATGACCATCTGAAGACGGCGATCTCCCGTCATCTGGCGGGCCAGCCCGCGGAGCGTCTGCCACGGGCGTACGCGCAGCAGGTCGCGGAAATCCGGCCCGCCCGCCCCTTCGCCGGGGCGAGGCCGGCGCGGAGGCCACGGCGGCAGCCCAGTCAGGAACGCCTGTGACCCCGCCCACATGGCGGAGCAGACCTCGAGGAAGCGCCGCCACTGGGCTCCCGTGCCCGCTGACCAGGCCTCGAGCGCCTCGACGCTGCACTCGGTGTCGGCGCTGAGGTCGACGCTCGAGCCGTCGGCGAAGCGGTAGCGAGTGACCGGCTCGACCGGCACGAGCTCGAGCTCCTCCTCCATGGGCGCGCCCGTGTCAGCGAACAGGTCGCGCAGCACGTCGGGCATGGTGAGCAGCGAGGGCCCCGTGTCGAACCGCCACCCCTCGAGGTCCAGGCGCCCT
>JBBREO010000174.1:0-1883 GCA_038202855.1 Solirubrobacterales bacterium | reverse complement strand
GAGCAAGAGCGGACTTGGCACGACTCCCGGTGGCAGTCAACGGAGTTCGGTTGCAGGTACATCGTCGGATGGAGGCCAGCGGAACCTGAACTCAGGCATCACCCTCCGCTACACGATCGTCCAGATGCACGAACCTGAGTTCAATCATTCTCAAGGAAAGGCGAGCGGGTCATCATGTCCCAGTCACGCTTTTGCTGCGCCCGCTGCCTGTCCGCTTCTACTTGCCGGATACGATCCCAGTAACTACTCAGGTGGGCGTGTCGGCGGCCTGGAGCGGAGAGGGGCCGGCGATGGCGCAGAGGTTCTCGTAGAGGTTCTGGCCGAGCTTGCGGGCGGTGGTCAGGAGGGTGGCGAAGATCGCGCCCTGCTCGGCCCCGTGTGCCGAGCGGTAGCCGCCGGTGACCTTGTCGTGGATGACGCTGTTGCGCAGGTCGCGCTCGGAGCTGTTGTTGGTCGGCTCGACCCATTCGCTCCGCTCAGGGCAGGCTGGGCGGTGCAGGAACACGAACAGCTTGTCGCGGTGCTTCCGATAGCGCTTTTGGAGCCGCCAGGCCTCGCCCTGCCCCAGCGGTGGTCCCCCGATCAGCCGCTCGGCCGCCCGCTCGATCCGCGTCCGCCGATTACAGAACTGCTCGGGCGAGACGCCGGCCCGCGCGTGGTGCAGGCGGATGGCCCGCCCCAGGACGTGGCGCAGGTCCCGCGCCCAGCGCTGCCCGGCCGGATCGTCGGCCTCCTCGGCGTAGGTCAGGTCGCGGATCTGGTGACTCAAACACAGTTGATGCTCCGCGGCCGGCGCGGTGAGTTGGCTGCCGAAGGCATCCGAGCCCCAGACCTCGGGCCGCGCCTGCCCCAGGAACGCCGCGACCACGTCGGCCCCGCGGCTGGGCCGGATCGTGTGGTAGCTGGCACTGGGGGTCTGGAACACCCAGTGCCAGCGGTTCCTGCCGTCGACCCGCACGCTGGTCTCGTCCGAGTTGATCACCGGGCTGGCCCGCACCCGCGCGCCGATCGCTTCGGCCTCGGGCCTGGCCCGCTCGGCCAGTCGCGCCAGCGCCGCGGCGATCGCCCCCTCGCTGATCGTGAGCCCGAACACGCTGGCGCACACCGTCGCCAGCCGCTCGTGGGACAGGTGGTGGCCGTGGTGCAGGTAGCCCAACAGGGCCTCAACCCGTGGCCCGAAGGTCCGCTCCGGCTCAAAGCCCGGCGGGACCTCCGCCACGGTTCGCGCTCCGCAGGCGTCGCAGTGGGCGGCATAGGCCCAGACCTCCAGCACCACCGGCCGCACCGCGGGCAGCTCGACGACTTGGCTCCGCCGCACCCGCCGCTGGTCCTTCGGCCCCAACGGCTCGCCACACCCCTGACAGGCGGTCGGTCGGCAGCGCACCACCAGGTCCGGCCGCTGGCGCAGGCGGCTCGCCCCCAGATGCCCCCGCTTCGGCCCCCGCTTCCGACCCCGCCGCTGGGCCCGGTTCGGCTTGATCGCCGCCGACGGTGGGACCGACGAGTTGCCCGGCGTCTTCGGCGGCCCGCCCAGCCGCGCCACCGTCGCCTCCAGCTCCCCGACCCGCGTCTGCAACCGCAGGATCAGCTCGATCAGCTGCTCCGTCCCGAGTCCTTCGAGTGCCGTCCGGTCCATCAGGCTCGCAGGGTACCAGCACCGGCCGGCCAGCGACGACCACCATGCCCGCCCACGACCCGAGCGTTCCGACCGCTCCACGTCGGCCTTCAGACCTGCTCGACACGCCTACGTGAGTAGTTACCACGTCGCGGGTGGTGAGCATTGCCATGCTTAAGCCTTTCTCCTGCCAGCGGCGGCCGCGACTTCGGCAATCGCGGCGACGAACTTGGTGTAGCCGGTGCAGCGGCAGAGGTTGCCGGCGATG
>JBBREO010000173.1:0-2015 GCA_038202855.1 Solirubrobacterales bacterium | reverse complement strand
GAACTCCTCGCCCCCGACGCGGAAGACGGCGTCGTGCTCGCGCACGGTGCGGGCGAGCGCGTCGGCAACGCGGCGCAGGGCCTCATCGCCCACCGGATGCCCGTGCGCGTCGTTGATGTGCTTGAAGTCGTCGATGTCGATCGAGGCCAGGGCGAACCCCTCGCCGGCGACGTCCACCTGTTCGGCGATCGCCTCGTGGAAGGCACGGTGGCCGAGCAGGCCGGTCAGGTTGTCGTGGCGGGCGTCGTGGGACAGCCGCTCCATCAGGCGCGCGCTGTCGAGGCCGGTGGCGGCCTGGGCCACCACGGACGCCAGGCTCTCGAGCAGATCGTCCCTGGGGCGCAGGCGCTCGGGGGTCGTGCCCACGGACACATTCAGGAAGCCATGGAACCGTTCCCGCCCCACTATTGGGACCGCCACCAGGGCTTCGCTGCCGAAGCGGCGCATGAGCTCCAGCACCATCTCGTTGTCGGTGTCGCGGTAAAAGAATTGGGGCTCGGCGTCGGGGTTGGCCACCTGACCCGCGAGCTTGGGGGTATCCGCCGCCGAGACGGTGTACTGGCGCACGATCTCGTCCGACTCGCCGGTCACCGCGGCGCAGCGCAGCATCTCGTCGCCGGGGTCCCACAAGAAGACGGACACCCGGTCGCAGTCGACCACGGCCGGGACCACCTCGGCCAGCACGCGTGCCACCTCGGCGCCGTTCGTGGTCACGGCCAGGGCCTGCGACAACTCGAGCAGGGCGAGCGAGCGGGTGTGCATGCGGTGGGCCTCGTGAAAGGCGGTGGCGGTGTCGAGCACGGCGGCCGCGTAGCTGGCGTACACCTCCAGGAGCTCGCGCTCGTGCTGGAAGAAGCCGCCGGCTGGGCTGGCCGCCATCAGGCGCCCGTAGGAGCGGGCGGAGGACCTGACCTCGGCCACCAGGCAGGTGTCGTCGGCCGCGTGCAGGTCGCCCTCCAGCAGCGCCCGGCCGGCCAGGACGGCATCCTCCCCCGCGTAGCCGCGATGGTGCACCTGCAGCTGGTTCCCGGGGCCTGTACGCACGGCCAGCAGGTAGCGCGGCGCCCTCACGGCGGTGGCGGCGCGCTCGGTGATCCGGGCCAGGGCGGCGTCCAGGTCGTCGGGGGCGATCAGGTCGCGCGCGGTCGCGTACATGGAGTCCAGTCGCGCGGTCATCGCGGTCAGCTGCGCCTCGAGGGCCGTGATCACCTGGTGGGGATCGGCGGCGCCGGCGGCGCGCTCGGCGTCCCAGGTGACGGTGTAGGAGCAGTGGTCGTCGCCGCGCAGCTGGCAGCAGGACTCCTCGACCGCTGCGGGCGGCAGACCGAACAGCGCCGTGGGCTGGGAGAACATGCCCATCGTGTAGTCGCACAGCAGCCGGTGGCGGCGAAAGCCGGCCCGCGCCGTGGCTCGGACCACCGCGCGGCCCGGGCCGACCTCGATCGGGCGCAGCTCGGTGACGGTGGTGAACTTCGTGGCCGCCTGGGTGAGTTGCTCGAATACCCGCTCGGGCGAGCCCAGCGAGCGCAGCAGGGTGGCCACCGGTGTGCCGGCGTGCTGGCGCACCGCGTCCTCGCCCACCCGCCGGCCGATCTGGTCGTCGCCTGTGAGCTCCACGGCGGCCTCGAACAGGGCGACGGCCTCGTCGTACCAGACCCAGTTGCCCAGGTCACAGAGGTAGTCGGGGCTGTAGTCGACGCCCGCTCGGGCCAGGAGCTCGGCCACCTTGTCGTCGCCCGCGGTGGCCCGTATGCGCTTGACGAGCACGCTGGTCATCGAGCAGGCGATCTGCCCGACGGCCGGTTGGGCTTCGCCCGCCACGCCTTTCATCATCTTCGTTGTATCGGCCGTGGATGCCGGACCTGTAGCCCGCGGGTGGGGTGGGTACGCTCGCGCGGTGACTCGTGTGGGCATCCTCACCGGCGGCGGCGACTGTCCGGGCCTCAACGCGGTCATCCGGGCGGTGGTGCGCGCCGGCGTGACCCGCCACGGGCAGGAGCTCGTCGGCTTTCGCT
>JBBREO010000172.1:0-2025 GCA_038202855.1 Solirubrobacterales bacterium | reverse complement strand
GCGGGCCAGTCCGGCCGCGTGGCCCTTGGCCTGCGCCTCGCTGTAGGCACGGCGGAAGGCCGGGCCGGCGATGGCCTGCCGGGCCTGGAGGCGCGTGCGCTCTGCGTCGCCGCGGTCTGCCACCGAGCTCTGACCCAACGACAACCCCGCCCGCGCCGCGCCGGCGACCACCGCGACGCACAGGAGCAGCACGAGCGTAACGCGCAGGGCGCCTCCGCTCGTCGTTCGCGTCGGTGGGTGGGCCATGGGTGCGGCCCCGGGGTGCCCGGGGACCGAGCGGCGGCGACCCTGCGCGGGGCCGGGTCCGACGGGTGGGGCTGCGCGGGCTGGAGCGGGCCTGAGGGCGGGATCGGGGCGTGGCGGCGTCGGCCGGCGTTGCGGCGGCGACGGGGTCCGACGAGCCGGTGCCGGTGGGGAGGTGCGGGGGGCCGGGGCGGGTGGTGGTGCGGCTGCGGGTCGGCGGGACGCCTCGGGCCCGGGGACCGCGGCGCGTGTGCGGCTCTCGGGGGCGGGACGGCCCGCGGCCGGGGAGTGGGGCAGTGCTCCGGACCACGATTCGACCGTGTCGACGACCCACCCCCGCTCGGCGTCGAGGACGAACGTCCACTGCTGGTCGAACCGCGTGTCGGTGTCGGGACGTCCGTCGAGGATCGCGCCGGTCCGGACGTCCTCGAGCCAGTCGCGCGCGCTGAAGCCGACTGTGGCGACGAGCCGATCCTCATCGGCGGCGCTGCCGAACTCCATGCGCGCGAGGGTGGCGTGCTCGAGCTCGAGGTTCTCGATGCGGTTGACCTGGGAGAGGTCCTCGAAGCCGTCGAACCAGGAGTCGATCCGGGTGAGCATCGCATCGGAGACGTAGGGCCGCAGCTCGTGTGCGTCACGCCTGGTCCAGGCCAGCTGCACGGCGTCGAAGCACTCGACCACGCGCGAGGCAAGCGCCGCAGGATGCCAATCGGCGTCGCCGCCGTCGGCCGCGGAGGTCCCGAGCATTCGCCGCGTTCGCATCGCAAGGGCCTCGCGGGGGTTGGGCGCCATTCGTGCTAGCCCCCGCCGGCCTGGAGGGCCTTCTGGTATCCGCGCCTGTAGGCGGGGCGGTAGGTCTGGGCATTGCCGTCCCTCGTTCCGCTCGCCAGGCCGGCGGCGAATCCCTGCTGGGACCCGCGCTCTCCGGCCGCTGCCACTCCGGCCCGCTCCCCGGCGGCGCGTGCGGCGCTGAGGTCGGCCTTGTTTACGATGGCCGCGACGTACCCGATGGCCACGCCGCCGATGACCAAGCCCAGGACCACCATGGTCCGCAGGCGCAGGCTCGCGTTCTCGATCCAGCCCAGCATGCCTTGCATCCCAGCGATTAAACCGTCCCTGACGGTCGAGGTCCCTCGCGGGCCGCAGTTACGCTGGCTTCACCTCGTCCAGGAGCCATTGCCCCTGGCCCGTGGGCACGAGATGCCAGCGCTGCCGAAAGCCCGCAGCCGCGTATTGGCTGCCATCGACCACCGCACCGCTGGTGATGTCAGCCAGCCAATCTCGCGCGCTGAATACGACTTCGACGACGGGGTCGCTAGTGTTCCTGGAGAGCAGCGTCACCTCCTGAAGCTGCGCCTCCTCCACCTGGTTGACCAGGCCATCGCGCCGCAGCGCGGCGAGCTCGCGCGCGAGGTGATCGCGCAGGCTCGCCGAGACATAGGGCTCGAGGCGGTGGATGCTGCCCCCGCTCCAGGCCGCCTGGATGGCTGGGAATGATTCGCCCACCCAGCCGCGTACCTGCTCGTCGAGGCTCGGGCCCGTGCCCTGGTTCGGACGGGAGGGGACCGGTGAGCTGCGCCCGGACCTAGCATCCCAATGGGGCTCGGGAAGAGTCGTGGCGAACGGCATGTCGGCGCAACGTGCCGTTCAGGGGAGAACGAAGAACGCCGTGCGAGAGCCGATGCCCTGGCCCGGCGGGTGCACGAAGAACGTGTAGAGCCCGACCGGCGTGCTGGCGTCGGCCAGGAAGTTGAGAAAGGCGCCGCCGCGCGGAAGGAAGAC
>JBBREO010000171.1:0-2038 GCA_038202855.1 Solirubrobacterales bacterium | reverse complement strand
CCGCCTCGGTCACCGCGTCCGGCATCCGCGGTCGGCGCACCGCGTCGTCGCTTCGGCGGGACTCGTACACGAGCGAGGCGAGCACCGCCGCCAGCTGCGGGGCCGTCAGGTCGTCGAAGACACCGGCGCGGATGCACTCGGCAGCCACCAGATCGAGTTCGGCATAGATCCGCGCCAGCATCCGACCCTCAGCGGTCACCTCCGTACCGCCCTCACCGCTGAGATAGCCCAAAGACTCCAGCACCAGGCAGATCTTGTCGAAATGGGTGGCGATGGTGTTGGTGCGCGTGGACACCCGCGCCTGGGTCCGGGCGTTCTCCCGTTCCAGCTTGAGCGCACGTTCGGCCCAGCGCGCGTGAGCTTCCCGGTCTGGACACGCATGCGTTGGATGCTTCTTTACCCGGTCGCGGAGCCGGGCGATCCGCTCGCTGGCGTCGGTGTCGATCGCCCCCGAGCGGTAACGGCCCGGGTCAAGATCGATGGTCGACAACTTGGAGCGAAAGGCGGCCGCCAAGTTGCGCCGCGACGCCGGTTCCTTCGGGTTGAAATGCTTGGGCACCTTCATCCTGCCGACCGCGACCGGCGGGGTTTGAAAGTCCGCCAAACTGAGCCGGCGGACATGGCGGTCCTCGGTCAGCACCATCGGTCGCGGCCCCTCCCGATCACTGCGAGCGCCAGGGTCGATGACCACGATCCAACCCTGGCTCTTGCCGCTCGGCACGCGCAGGATGTCTCCGGGTTTCAGGTTGAGCATCGCCTGCAGCGACTCCGCCCGACGGTCGGCCCGCCGTTGAATGGCCACGGTGGCCTCGAGCTCGGAAATTTCGGCTCGTAGCCGGGCGTACTCGGCGAAGTCGCCGCGCTCACACCCGGCAGCCTCAAGATAGTCCTCGATCGCTGCGGTGTTCTTGGCCAGCGTGCGGGCCCAGCTCACCACCGACTTGTCGGACTGGAACTGGGCGAACGACTGCTCGAGCAAGGTTCGAGCCCGCTCCCGGCCCAGGGTGCCCACCAGGTTTACGGCCATGTTGTAGGTGGGAGCGAACGAGGACTTGAGCGGATAGGTCCGACGTGAGGCCAGCCCAGCGACGGCTCGTGGGTCGAGCCCCGGCTGCCAGAGCACGACCGCGTGGCCCTCGATGTCGATACCCCGGCGCCCCGCTCTGCCGGTCAGCTGCGTGTACTCGCCAGGGGTGACGTCGGCGTGCGACTCGCCGTTGTACTTCACCAGCTTCTCCAACACGACGCTGCGGGCCGGCATGTTGATGCCGAGCGCCAGCGTCTCAGTGGCGAACACGACCTTGATCAGTCCCCCGACGAACGCCTCCTCCACGCACTCCTTGAGAGCCGGCAACATTCCAGCGTGGTGTGCGGCCACCCCACGCTCAAGCGCCTCCAGGAAAACGGGATAGCCGAGGGCACGAAGGTCGGCCTCGCTGAGCCCGGCCACATGCCGCCCAGCGATCGCGGTGATCTCTCGACGCTCGGCAGCGCTCGTCAGCCGGATACCGGAGGACAGGAGCTGGCGGACCGCGGCGTCGCAGCCCACCCGGGAGAAGATGAACACGATGGCGGGCAGCAGAGCCTCGGAGTCCAACACCTCCACCATGTCGGCCCGGCTTGGCACCACCAGCGAGCGTGGACCCCTCCCCTCGTAACGCGACCGGGAGGCCGCTCCCCCGTACGACCCGCTGCCGTAGCCGGCGGTGCGTTTGCCCCTGCCGCTGCCTCCCCGCGGCCGGCGGGAGTCGTCGCGGACGTGCCGGGACTCCGCGCGGGCGACCCGCAGCAGCGCCGGGTTCACTTCAGCCTTGAGGCCGGTCGGAGCCTCGACCGCGGTCGGCGCTACGTCGGCGAACAGGTCATGGAGGGTCGTCCCGACCAGCACGTGCTGGAAGAGCGGCACGGGTCGACGCTCGGAGACGACCACGGCCATCTCCCCTCGGACCTCCGACAGCCAGTCGCCAAACTCTTCGGCATTGCTGACCGTGGCGGACAGCGCGACAACCTGGATCGAGTCCGCGAGACCGATGATCAC
>JBBREO010000170.1:0-2047 GCA_038202855.1 Solirubrobacterales bacterium | reverse complement strand
AGTTCGTCGGCACCGGGATGGTGGCGACGGCGGTGATCTTCTCCAGCGCCCTGCCGGCGATGTTCGGCACCTTTGTCAAGCACCGCTTCCAGAACACCTACGACGCGATTCTCGCGGCCCCCGTCGACGTCGAGGAGCTGGTCACAGCCGAGATGCTGTGGATCGGCATCCGCTCGGGTGTCTACGGCTGCTTCCCGCTTCTGGTCACGATCGCCTTCGG
Source organism: Solirubrobacterales bacterium (assembly GCA_038202855.1). GTDB lineage: Bacteria > Actinomycetota > Thermoleophilia > Solirubrobacterales > Thermoleophilaceae > JAAYBF01. The sequence continues at coordinate 1,827 of JBBREO010000170.1, read as the reverse complement.
CCTTGATCCCGCTCCGGCGATGCTGCTGGTCCCGTTCTTCTGCTTCATCACGGCGCTCGGATTCGCCGCCTTCGGCATCGCGATGGCGGCCACGGTCGCCAAGATCGACCAGTTCAACTACGTCACCTCGCTGTTCATCACGCCGCTGTTCCTCGTAGCCGGCACCTTCTTCCCGATCAGCGGCCTGCCGGAAGGCGCCCAACTCGCCGCGCACCTGAACCCCCTCTACCACCTGGTTCAACTCGTCCGCGACGCGAGCTTCGGCCTCAAGACCGCCGACCTCGCCCACCTCGCGGTCTTGGTGGCGCTCGCGCTGGCGCTCTGGCGCCTCGCGGTGCGCCAGATGACCAAGCGGCTGATCGATTAGGCCCCCCATACCGTGCACATGCGCCTGGTCGGCGTTCCTATCGGTGTACTAACCGTGGCCCTGGGTGGCGCAGAAGCCCGCGACGAGATCAGCGAAGGCTTCGGCGGCGAAGACATGAGCGAGGTGACGCTGGCCCGGAATCAGCTCGCAGCGGAGGTTGGGAAATGCGGCCTGCAGGACCTCCAGGCCCTCCAGGTAGACGGGGCTCTTGGTCTCCGCCCCCAGCAGGAAGAGTGTGGGAACGTCGATCGGTCCTCGCGGGTGCCGCCACGCAGCACCGGCGCGAAGCTCGCGCGGCAGCGCGGGCACCGCGTCGAGCAGGACGGGCCACGCCGGCGACGAGCGAATCGCATCGAACTGCTCATCCGGCGCGCCCGCGCTCCGAAGAAAGCCTTCGAGGGCCACGTCGAGATCACCCCCGGCAACGAGCTCGTCCAGGCCCGTCAGCCGCTCATCTCTGATCGCGATCGGTGGCTCGTAGAGGACAAGTCGGCGCAGACGATCGGCCCGCTCGGCCGCGAGGATCGAGCACAGCGCTCCGTAGGAATGGGCGACGAGCAGTTCCGCATCGACGGCATCGAGCACCGCGAGCACGTCCTCGGCCTCCCGTTGCATCGCGTATTCGGGCCCGTCAGCGCTCTTGCCTCTGCCGCGCCTGTCCATCGTCACGATCGTGAACCGGTCGCGCAGCAGTCGGCCCACGGACAGCCAGTCTGCACCCGATGTGGCGCTGCCGTGGACGAACAGAACAGGGTCGCCGCTGCCCGAGACGCGGTACGCGATGGGCGTGCCGTCGACGGACGCTACGTGCTCGACCGCTGCTATGGGCCCGGGGAGCGTTCGCCGGCGGCGTCGGCCGTGGCGGCCTCGGCCTCCTGGATCGCGGCGCCGTCGAGGCCGTTGGCCAGCGCTCTGACGTAGGCCCGCGCCGAGGCCTCGAGAATGCTGGTCGCGACGCCCTGGCCGCTGGCCAGGCGCCCGTCTACCCGCAAGGTCACGGTCACCTCGCCGAGCGCGTCCTCGCCGCCGGTAACGGCGCCGACCCGGTACTCGCGCAGCTCCGCTTCGGTCTCCACCGCCTTGAGGATGGCGCTGAAAATCGCATCCACCGGGCCGTCGCCGGAGGACTCCGCCGCCGCCGTCTCGCCCGAGGGCAAATTGACCCGGACCTTGGCGCGGGGCTCGTTCTCGGAGGAGTCGGTGACCTCGAAGCCGGCCAGCGTGTAGGACTCGGCCCGCTCGCGCATCTCGTCGCCGACGATCGCCTCCAGGTCGAGGGCGGTGACCTGCTTCTTCTTGTCGGCGACCTCTTTGAAGCGCTTGAAGGCGGCGTTCAGCGCGCTGCCCTCGACGGCGAAGCCGAGCTCGGCCAGGGCGTCCTTGAGCGCGTGGCGGCCCGAGTGTTTGCCGAGCACGATCGAGTTGCTGTCGAGGCCCACCTCGGTCGCGTCCATGATCTC
>JBBREO010000169.1:0-2097 GCA_038202855.1 Solirubrobacterales bacterium | reverse complement strand
CCTCAGGGAACCGGCCGCAAGCCAGCCAAGCCGCGACTGAAGCTCGCGCTGAAGTACCGGCGAGGCCACACCCGCGGGCGCCACCGTCGCACCTGTGCCAACTCTTCGATCCGCGTGACCGTGGGCGGCCCCGACGCCCGGCTGGTCCTGCGCGCGAACCTGCGGCTGGGCAAGAGATTCCACGCCGATCGCAAGCCCCCCGCCAGCAAGCTGTTCAAGATCCGGCGGCTGCGAAAGACCCACCTGCGCCGCGGCAAGGCGGAGGTGCGGCTCAGGGACGGGCGTGTGGTACGGCTGCAGACCGCGCGCGTGCGGATCTGCGCGCGTCAGCCGGGCAGGTAAAACGCCCGGCCCAAGTCGGGGCGCTTCCTGAGAATCCCGAAGCGGGCGTCGAAGCGGGCCCAGCCCTCGAGGGCAGAGCGCCGCAGCACCAGCGGTGGGGCCAGGGCGGGGGCCACCGCGCTCAGCTGGGCGTCGATCAGCTTCGGGTCACCCGGCGCGCGGCGGCGGACCGCGGCCGACGCGGCGGAGCGGTGCGCGCGGGCCTCGACGGTGCCCGCGCGCAGCGTCGCGACGAGGTCGCGGACCAGCTTGGGGTCCTTGCTCAGCGTCCGGCGCCGGGTCGCCACGACCAGCTCGGGATAGCGCGGCGCGCCGTAGGAGTCCACGCGGAACTCGTGCGTCCGCACCCCCCGGCGTCGGAGCGCCACCCCCTCGGCGTTCCAGAAGGTCACGACCGCGTCGACCTTGCCGGCGGAAAGGCTGGGCACCGCCGCGAAGCCGATCGTGATCCGCCGCACCCGCTTGGGGTCGCCGCCGTCGGCGCGCACGACCGAGTCGAGGACGGCCTCGTCGGAGGGCAGGCCGGTCACTCCTACCCGCCTTCCCTCGAGCTGGCGCGGCCGGCGCACCCGGGACCCCGCGATGACGGCCGCCAGCGGCCGCTGGACGACGGCGCCCACGCCGACCACGTCCAGTCCGCGCTGGCGCGCCAGGCCGAGGTCGTGGATGTCGACCACCGAGAAGTCGGACTTGCCCGAGGCCAGGAGCTTGAGCGAGTCGGTGGAGGCGGCGGGCGCGTGCACCTGCAGCGACAGACCGTGGTCCTCGTCGAGCCCACGGTCCACCGCAGTGAAGATGCCGGCGTGCACCGGGTTGGGCTGGAAGTCGAGCGCGAGGGTGACCTTGCGGCCGGGGTTGGCGGCCTGGTCCCCGTCGGCTCCGCACCCGGCCGTTGCGAGGGCCAGCGCGACCAGGAGCACGGCTAGGCGGAGCATCCGGTCACCCTAGATGGGCTCGTACACTGGCCGGGTGCGGCGCGTGACCTTCAGCCGGAACTACACGCTCTCGCTGTCGCGCACCTGCCGCTGCTTCTGCAAGTACTGCGCGTTCGCCACCCACCAGGCCCACCTCTACGACCCCGAGGAGGTGGAGGGCTTCCTCGACGACGCGGTCAAGCGCAACGCCAAGGAGCTCCTGGTGCTCACGGGCGAGCAGCCCGAGGTGAACGCCGAGGTGGCGCGGCGGCTTGCCTCCTACGGACACGAGGACTTCACGGGCTACGTGGTCTGGGCCTGCGAGCGGGCGCTGGAACGGGGCATGCTGCCCCACACCAACCTTGGCGTGCTCAGCCGCCGCGACCTCGCCCGCCTGCGTGAGGTCACCGCCTCGCAGGGTCTGATGCTGGAGTCGATCGAGCCCGCCCTGGTCGTACACCAGGGCTCGCCCACCAAGCACCCCGAGCGCCGGCTGCAGACCATCCGCGACGCCGGTGAGCTAAAGATCCCCTTCACCTCCGGGATCCTCGTGGGCATTGGCGAGGCGCCGGCCCAGCGCATCGAGGCGCTGGAGGCCCTGGCCGCCGTTCACGCCGAGCACGGCCACCTCCAGGAGGTGATCCTCCAGAACTTCGTGCCCCACCCGCGCTACTACGGCGCCGAGCCGGCGCTGATCGCCGACACCGCCCAGCGCAGCCAGACCGAGGGCCAGGCCGCCGCCATGCCGGCGTGGGGACAGGACGTGTCGCTCGAGGAGATGCGCGAGCTCGTGCATGCCTGCCGGGCGCTGATGCCCGACGTCGGCGTCCAGATCCCGCCC
>JBBREO010000168.1:0-2109 GCA_038202855.1 Solirubrobacterales bacterium | reverse complement strand
CGAAGAGCAATGCGTTGACCGCGAGGAACACGGCGAACGCCGCCCCGTTCTGGGGCGCGGCGGCGTCCGGCACGCGCGCGGGCGCGGCCGGGAAGCCCCGGCGATAGGTCGCGGGGATCGAGGGCATGAACGTTCCTCGGTGTCGGGTCGAGCGCGGTCTATTGGAGGATAGTTCATCTTTGGGGGATATGCCACCGGAGAACGAGTCGGTTCCGCATGACCCCGCGTCAATAGGTGCGCCAGCGAATTCTGACGGGCGCGGGAATAGCAGGGGCGAAGCCCACCGGTTGCAACCTTATCTTTTGGCACAACTTCCTGGCGGCGGCGGCGTGGCGAGTTCGAGGGCGGTGCGGAGTTTCGTCCAGCCCTTCCAGAGCGTCTGCCAGCCCGGCAGGCCGTCGCCCTTGCGGTTCTGGTGCCCGCCCAGCCGCGCCAACGCCAGGAAGAACTCCCGCGCCGTCCAGCCCGGCCGCTCCAGCCCGGTGCGCCACCGGCTCAGCAGCAGTACCCACTCCAGCGGCACCGCCGCGGCCGCCGGCTTCGCCGCCGCCTCCTCGTCGCGCCCCGCCCAGCGCAGGTACATCAGCATCCAGGCCACCACGCTCAGCACCCCGATCATCGGCTCCATCGCCCCCTTCGTCGTGAACTGCGGCCCCTCGATCTCGCAGCCCGTCTTCTTGCCCTTGTGGAACTCCTCCATCGCCGGCCAGCGCCACTCGTACCAGTCCACGCGCTCCCAGGCGTCCGCCGCCTCCTCGACCGACACGCGCGTCAGCAGCACCCACTCCAGCGCCGCGGTCCCTGGGGGCGGGTTCGGCTCCCAGACCCGCACCGCCCAGAGCAGCAGCGGCACCTGCCGGTGTTCGCCCCGCGCACGCGACGGCAGCGGCGGCGGCAGCGTCATCGCGGCCCAGGCCACCGCCACCTCCGTCGCGCGGCCGGGTCGGCGGGGGTCGCTCGCCTTGGCCGCCTTGGTCGGGACCGCCAGCGGTCGCCGCCCCGCCGCCGGCAGGGAGCGTAAGTGGTCGAACAGCTTCACCTTACGCCCCTCCTCGCCGCCCTCCTGGTGGCCCACCAGGGCCGCCCGGTTGGACTTGGCGCGGGCCACGTAGTCGTAGCCGTGGGCGTGCTCGTAGTCCAGGAATTCGAAGGTGTCGCCGCCGCGATCGACCAGATCGACGACCCGCCTGCCGGCGGGGAAGTCGCCGACGGCCTCGCGTCCGCGCATCCACAGGCGAGTCTGGCGGTGCGGGCACTTTCGCAGCACCGCCCGCGCGGGGGTCTTGCGCCGGCGCTTGTTGACGTGAAGGATCTGGTTGGCCAGCCCCAGGGGCTCGCCGGCGGTGGTCAGGGCGATGCTGTTGTGGCAGATGTAGCCCCGCTGGTGCTTACCGCCGAGCGGGCCGAGGCCGTCCTTCAGGGAGTGCTTGCTCGTCAGGTCGAGGTCGGTGTCGTCGTGGGCCAGGAGGATGACCGGGTCTTCGTGGTCGAGGATGGCCTGGCGCGTGCGGCGGAAGTGGGTCGCGAGGACGGAGGCGTGGGTGACGCGCTCGGTGTTCATGAGGTGGTAGAGGGCGGCGAGGTCGGCGGGGGACTGCATCTTGTCGGGCAGGGAGCCGGCGGGGTGGGCGGCGAGGCGGTCGGCGACGCGGACCAGGCGCTTGGTGCGCCTGGCGTCACCCAGGTCCGCCTGGCCGAAGTGGGTCTGTCCGAAGTTCACCAGCGTGTCGTCCATCCTTCACCCCCCAACGTCCCGAACCGCCTACTCCACCTGGGCTAGGGGATTGTAGGCGGCTCAGGAAGTTGTGCCAAAAGATAAGGTTGCAACGGCTGGGCTTCGCGGCATTTCTCTCCGCATTCACCCATCCCCTTGATACGATGAAGGAAACGAACGGGGCGGCGCGGAGGGATGCCCTTGAACGATCTCGATGCATTAGTGGAGTGGACCACCGAGGCGGCGTCGCACCTGTCCGGCCCCGACCAGCGCGAATGGCTCGCGCGCATCGAAGGACGCTACACGGCGATCGTCCTGGCGCTCGAACGCTGCGTGTTGGGGTGGAGTTCTCGGCCCGAGTTGGCGCTACGAATCGCCACCAACCTGGGGCGCTA
>JBBREO010000167.1:0-2160 GCA_038202855.1 Solirubrobacterales bacterium | reverse complement strand
CACTGCGCTGACAGGCCTCGCGCGACTGTCCGAGCTGGGAGTCACGGCCGGTTCGCTCGGCTCCGTGGCGGCGGCCGTGGCCGAGCACCCGGCGCTCCAGAGCACCCCTGGGGAGGTGGGGCGCGAGGAGGTCGAGAAGCTGCTCTGGCAGGCGCTCTGAGCGGGCTGCGGCGTCGCGGCCCGGCGCGTTACGCGGCCTTGGCCGCCCTGGCCTCGGCCTCCTGAGCCAGCCGCTCCTGCTGGCGCTCCGGCGTGATCAGCACCACGTTCCAGGCGAGGCCGACCTTGTCCATCGCCTTGATCACGAGAGCGGAGAGGTCGATCTCGAACCAGCGCAGGCCGTGGGCGGCCGAGCGGGGGAACGCGTGGTGGTTGTGGTGCCACGCCTCGCCAAGCGAGGGCACTGCCAGCCAGGCGCAGTTGGTGGACTCGTCCTCGAGGTCAAAGCGCCTGCGCCCGAAGAAGTGGCAGATCGAGTTGATGCTCCAGGTCACGTGGTGCACCAGGAAGATGCGCACGAAGCCCGCCCACAGCAGTGCGGTGAGCGCACCGGTCGGTGCACCGGTGATCGCGAACCCGAGCGCGAAGGGAATCACGAGTCCGAGGGCCACGATCCAGATGAAGTGGCGGTTGATGAAGCGCATGCCCGGGTCCTCGAGCAGCTCGGGGGCGAAGCGCTTGGCGTCGGCCATGCCGTGCTCGTCGAACAGCCAGCCCACGTGCGCGTGATAAAGACCCTTCAGGTTGGCGATAACTCCGTCGCCGTGCGAGAGGTGAGGGCTGTGCGGGTCGCCCTCCTCGTCGGTGAACGCGTGGTGCTTGCGGTGGTCTGCGACCCAGCCGATCACCGGGCCCTGAACGGCCATCGACCCGAGCACGGCGAACAGGTACTTGGTCGGTCGGTGGGTCTGAAACGCGCGGTGCGTGAGCAGACGATGGAAGCCGATCGTGATCCCGAACGCGGAGGAGAGGTAGACGCCCGCGAAGATGGCCACGTCGGTCCAGCCGAGCACGTTGTTCCACAGGAGCGGGATCGCCGCAGCGAACGCGACGAAGGGAAGGACGACCCCTCCGATATTGAAGTTTCGCTGCAGTCGGGTCATGTGCCGGGCCTGCGGCGGCTCGGCGCTTGGCGTGGACGGCGGCGGCTTCGCGGCCGGTACCGGGGCTCTGGGGGCTTCAGGGGCTTTGGCTTGACTCATGTTCTGGAGATTACGGTGGATTAACGGCCAGATGTTGCGTGATCCGTCACGACTTCCACGCATATCCTGTAGTCTCCCCACAAGTGACCACCCCGATCAGCGACCACCCATGGACCGCCCTCCCAGTCGACGTGGCCGCCGCGCTGCGTCCGGAGCTGCCGGGCCTCGGCGACGAGATCATCGCCGCCATCAGCCAAGGCGTCCCCGACTACGCGCGCCCGCTCGAAGGCCCTTTCGGGGAGACGCTGCGCGTGGGTGTCGGCGAGGCGCTGCGCCAGTTCGTGGAGATGGTCGAGCGCCCGGAGGAGGACCGTGGGGCCGGCCGGCAGATCTACGTCGACCTCGGCCGGGCCGAGATGCTCGCGGGACGAAGCCTCGACGCGCTGCTCGCCGCCTACCGGCTCGGCGCGCGCGTGGCCTGGCGCCGGCTCGCCGCCGCGGGCGAGGCGGCCGGGCTCGAGCCGGACGTGCTCTACCTCCTTGCGGAGTCGATCTTCGCCTACATCGACGAGCTGTCAGGTGAGTCGATAGAGGGCTACGCGATGGAGCAGTCCGCGGCCGCGGGTGAGCTCCAACGGCTGCGGCGTCGCCTCGCCGGGCTGCTGGTCCAGGAGCCTCCGGCCGAGGCCGGGGTCATCGAGGCCGCCGCGCTGGCCGCCGGCTGGACGCTTCCCCGCAGCCTGGCGGCGGTGGTGGCCGAGGGACAAGAGCCCGACCGGCTGGCCCTGCGCCTCGGCGCGGACGTGATCGGCGTCCAGCTCCCGCCGCACGAGTGCGCGCTCGTGCCCGACCCGGAGGCCCCGCGCCGGCGGTCCCAGCTCGACGCTGCCTTTGGCGATCGCAGCGGCGTGCTCGGCCCAACGGTGCCGTGGCGGCGGGCGGGCGTGAGCGCCGCGCGGGCGCGCGCCACGCTCGGACTGCTGCAGGAGGGCGCCATCGAGGATGCGCCGGATGCCCT
>JBBREO010000166.1:0-2162 GCA_038202855.1 Solirubrobacterales bacterium | reverse complement strand
CGACACCCCGTTCGGCTCAGCCGCGATGCGCTCGAGCGCCGCGACAGCCCGCACGACCGCCGGCACCGCCCGCGCGTAACCGGAGGCCGGCACCGACGCGGTCGAGTCTTCAGCCACACGCACACCACTTCAGCATGGTGAAGATAGGATAGCAGATGCCCTCCGGATGTCAAGGCCTCGCCGGGCTGCGGGTCCGACCAGAACCTGTGAGACTCGGAGGGGATGGATGAAGGTGGCTGGCACGGCGAGCGGAGGTAGGGTAGGCCGCGGGGCTTAGGAAAGAAGGCCGGCGCTGAAGAGCCAGCGCCGGCCAGGAGGAAGGCGACCGTGGAACCGAACCACCTTCCCGAGGCGATCGTAGCACCGGTGCAGGAGTTGCTGCAGGCGTTGAGCGCGTGGGCGGCCGAGCACCCGGACGGGACGTTGAGCGAGCTGGAGGCCGGGGTGCTCACGGCGTGGCGGGCGGCGGCGCCGCGGATCCTGGAGGGCGTGCTCCGGACGACGCAGCGGAGCCTGGACGCGCGGGCGCAGCGGGTGCGCGCGTCCTGTCCGCGGTGCGGGGGGAAGGTCCAGGCCAGAGACTGGCGGGAGCGGCAGGTCACGACCGTGTGCGGGGCGATCCGGTTCGAGCGGCCGTGGGCGCACTGTCGGCCGTGTCGGGCCGGGTTCAGCCCCACCGATCGGACGCTGGGGATCGGTCCCCAGCAGCGGCTGAGTGACGAACTGGACGACTGGGTGACGTCGCTCGGCGGCCAGGCCGCGTTCGTCCAGGCCAAGCGGACGCTGGCGAAGCTGACCGGGCTCGAGCTGAGCCCCGAGACGGTGCGGGCCCACAGCGAGGCGCGGGGGGCAGCCCTGGCGGCCGAGCAGCACGTCGCGGCCGAGCAGGTCACCCAGTCCGGGCGAGCCGCCACCGCGGTCGAGGCGGCCCCAGGGCGGCTGGTGGCCGAGACCGACGGGGTCATGGTCCGCTACCTGGGCGGCTGGCACGAGGTCAAGCTCGGGGTGGTCGGCGGTTGGGCCGAGGACCGCCGGGGCGACCGACGGGGCGACCGCCAGCGGCGGCTGCTCGAGCCGAGCTACGTGGCGCTCCGGGCCAGCGCGGCGGTGTTCACCCCGGTCTGGGGCGCCGAGGCCGCGCGGCGTGGGGCGCTCGACGTGCTGAGCTGGAAGGGGCGGACTCGGAGCACCGCGGTCCTGCGCGAGGTGATCGTGCTCGGCGACGGGGCGCGCTGGATCTGGGAGGCCGCGGCCGAGCTGTTCGGCGACCGGATCGAGATCGTCGACTTCTACCATGCCGCCGAGCACGTCGGCACCCTGGCCGGCGCCCTGTTCGGCGAGGGCAGTGACGCGGCCCGCGCCTGGGCCGCGGCCCGCCGCGCGGACCTCCGGGCGCACGGCGGTCAGCGCGTGCTGGCGGAAGTGACCACCGCCCTCGCGGCCCGCCGCGCCGATCCGACCGCCGATCCGCTGAGCGAGGCGGCCACCAAGGTGGTCGCGCGCGAGCGGGGCTACTTCACCACGAACCGGGAGCGGATGCGCTACCCCGACTTCCTGGCGGCCGACCTGCCGATCGGCTCCGGCGCGGCCGAGGGCGCCGCCAAGCACCTCATCCAGCATCGGATGAAGCTCCCCGGCGCCCGCTGGTCGGACGCTGGCGGCGATGCCATCGTCGCTCTCCGCGCCCACCAGGTCACCCAACTCGCCAAGGCCTCCTGAGATTTACCCACAACTTCTGGTCGGACCCCCGGGCTGCGCTTGGCTCCTCTTATAGGGTGTGTATCATGCTTGCGTGCCTGGCTGCGTTTCTCCTGGGTCAGCGCTGGCGTTGGGGCGACGATCTTGAAGGTGGGGCCGTGGTATCGAGAGCAGCATGGAGCGCCGCCTTGATCGGATCGAGGGCGTCGGTCGTGTCGAGACCAATCGACGTGAGCGCGGTCGCGGCCAACGGCTCGCGGTAGCTGACGCGGACGGTCGTCTGGCCGAGGTGGGGGAAGGCGAGCTGGAGGAGGGCGGTGAGGTCGGCACGAGCGCGCGGTCCGTGCCGAACCCCGATCAGCGGCCCGAAGCGGCGCCGGGTGTGCGCCGAGAGCACGCCTGAGATGGCCGTCGGCACGATGGCGAGGGAGATGCCTCGCCTGATGGCGAGCTGGGCGAGTGAC
>JBBREO010000165.1:0-2175 GCA_038202855.1 Solirubrobacterales bacterium | reverse complement strand
GGCCGGAGAGGAGATCTGGGTTCGTCGAGGGGGTCGGTGCTCAAGGGATTGCCCGTCCTTGTCGTGGGGGACTGTCGGGGTCAGAGAAAGCGGGCCGGCGCCCCGGCCACGGAATTAGGCCCCGGCGCCCCGGTCCCCCCCCGGGCCACCCCGGCGCCCGGGGCCCTATTATGTCGGGCGGGGCCCCGGCCCGCTTTCACCAACCGACAGTCCCCCACCAGTAAGGACCACCACCCGTGAGCACCGATCCCCTAGATCAACCACAGAGTCCCGTGCTGGCTGCAGGCAGTCCCGTGCGGCGTGGGAGCCCCCCGAAGCCCGGTCCCGGCCGCGGCGCCCCGAAGCGGCCATCGCCGCGGGCGCAGGCCTTCCGTGACGGGCTGGCCGCGGTGGGCAAGGCCCTGATCAAGGATCCCCTCTCGAGCTTCCTGTTGCTGGCCTCGATCGCGTTGGCCATCACGTTCTTCAGCCTCTTGGGCTCGCTCAAGCCCGCCTCGCCGGGCGTCAAGGTGCCGCTGAGCCAGGTCGGTCAGCTCGCCCGCCAGAAGGTCATCGACCAGGCCACGCTGCTCGATGAGGACGCCCGGGTGCTGTTCCGGACTGCCGCTGGACGCGAGCTGTGGGCGGCCTACCCGCACTCGGACGCCCAGACGTCGGCCCTGCTCAAGACGCTGACCGACGGCGGTGCCGTGGTGTCCGTGGACCAGCAGGCGTCCAAGCCCGCCCGGCAGATCATCGTGCAGTTCCTCGTCCCGATCATCCTGCTCGTCTGCCTGTTCGCGTTCTTCATGCGCATCGGCCAGGAGGGCGCCTCCGCGGGGTTCGCGGCCTTCTCCAAGTTCACCGGCAAGGGACGCAAGAAGGGCAAGGAGGCCGGAAGCCTGACCTTCGCGGACGTGGCGGGAGCGGGGGAGGCGGTGGCCGAGCTGCGCGAGATCCGCGACTACCTGGCCGACCCGAGCGTGTACGCGTGGCTGGGGGCGCGGGCGCCTAAGGGCGTCCTGCTCGTCGGCCCGCCGGGGACCGGGAAGACGCTGCTGGCCCGTGCGACCTCCGGCGAGGCCGACGCCGCGTTCTTCTCGCTCTCGGGCTCTGAGTTCGTGGAGTCGCTGGTGGGCGTGGGCGCGGCGCGAGTGCGGGACCTCTTCGCCAAGGCCCGCAAGATGGCGCCCTCGATCATCTTCATCGACGAGCTCGATGCCGCCGGCCGCCGGCGCGGCGCAGGCATCGGCCAAGGCAACGACGAGCGCGAGCAGACGCTCAACCAGATCCTGGTGGAGATGGACGGCTTCGGGGGCGATGCGGGGCTGGTGGTCATGGGCGCGACGAACCGCCCTGACATCCTCGATCCGGCGCTGCTGCGCCCTGGGCGCTTCGACCGCCAGGTCACCGTCGACGTGCCCGACGTGCACGGGCGGCTGGAGATCCTGGGCCTGCACTGCGGCACTCGCCCGCTGGCGCCCGACGCCTCGCTGGCCGAGGTGGCGCGCCTCACGCCGGGCTTCTCGGGTGCCGAGCTGGCCAACGTGATCAACGAGGCGGCGCTGCTGTCGGTCCGCGAGGGTTGCGAGGACCTGACCCAGCCCGTGCTCGAGGAGGCCATCGATCGCGTCGTCTCCGGGCCGGCGAAGAAGAGCCATGTGCTGACCCAGGACGAGCGGTGGGTCATCGCCGTCCACGAGGCCTCCCACGCGGTGGTCACGCGCTCGGTCGGGCAGACGGTGGCCGCCCAGAAGCTCTCGATCGTGGCCCGCGGGCGCACCCTGGGCACAGCGGCGCACATGCTCACCAATCGCGACCTGGTGATCCAGCAGGAGCCCGACCTCCAGCGCCAGCTCGTGGCCATCGTCTCCGGTGTCGCCGGCGAGCGCCTGGAGTTCGGCTGCCTCTCCACCGGCGTCAACGACGACCTGCACGCGGCCACCCAGCTGGCGCGCAGCATGGTCACGTCGTTCGGGATGTCCGCGGCGCTCGGACCGGTGACGATCGGGGAGAAGGGCGGCGAGGTGTTCCTCGGGGCCTCGCTGGAGGAGCTCGGGTCGGTCGGGCCGGCGACGCTGGAGCTCATCGACCGCGAGGTCGAGCGCCTGGTGGGCGACGCGGAGCACAAGGCACAGGCGGCGCTGCGCGAGAATTGGAGCGCGGTGCGCGAGACCGCCGAGGCGCTGCTCGAGC
>JBBREO010000164.1:0-2263 GCA_038202855.1 Solirubrobacterales bacterium | reverse complement strand
AGCCCAGGCCGACGCGCGGCTCTCCAACGGCGCCGACGTGACGGTCACCGAGTCGCCGGGCGCGAACGTCGGCCCGCAGGCCGGCGCGCAGCTCGCGAAGGTATCCGGGGTCAACAGCGTCGAGCCGCTCCAGCACCGTTTCGCCTACGTGGGCGCCGACTTGCAGGACCTCTACGGCGTGCGCTCGCAGACCATCCGCTCGGCGGGCAAGCTCCAAAACGGCTGGTTCCAGGGAGGCACCGCGTCGCAGCTGATGGACAAGCTGGCCAAGCGGCCGGACTCCCTGCTCGTCGCGGCCGAGACGGTGACCGACTTCCAGCTCCGGCCGGGCGACCTGGTCCGCCTGCGCCTGCAGGACGGCGCGACGAAGCAGTTCAAGACCGTGCCCTTTCACTACGCGGGCGTCGCCAAGGAGTTCCCGACCGCGCCGAGCGACTCGTTCCTCGTGGCCAACCGCGACTACGTCGCCCAGGCGACCGGGAGCAACACCGTGGGCACCTTCCTGCTGCAGACCGGCGGGACCGATCCGGGGACGGTGGCCAAGCGGGTGCGCAGCCAGGTCGGCACGAGCGCCCAGGTCACCGACATCGTCAACCAGCGCAAGGTCGTCGGCTCCAACCTCACCGCGGTCGAGCTCTCCGGCCTGACCAAGGTGGAGCTCGGATTCGCGCTCGTGCTGGCGATCGCCGCCTCGGGCCTCACGCTGGGCCTCGGCTTCCAGGAGCGCCGAAGGACGTTTGCGATCGCCAGCGCGCTCGGCGCCAAGACGCGCCAGCTCGGGGGCTTCGTGTGGGGCGAGTCGCTTTTCGTGACCGTCGGCGGGCTCGTCCTGGGCGCCGTGACTGCCGTGGCCATCTCCCAGATGCTCGTAAAAGTCCTGACCGGCGTGTTCGACCCGCCCCCCGACGCCCTCTCGGTGCCGTGGAGCTACCTCGCCGGCGTGATCGCCCTCACCATCGCCGCCGTCGTCGCAGCGGGCACGCTGATCCTGCGAGCCCTGCGCCGCCCGGCGATCGAAGAGCTGCGCGACTTGTAGAGAACGTCCACGAGCTCGCCCGCCAAGGACCGTTCCGGGTTCGGCTTCACATCGTTGCGAACCTCGTGCGAGCGTAGGGGCCAGTCTCTGATCGGCGATGAGCAGCACCGCGGGCACGCTCGGAGCGCGGCGGCGCCATCAGGCGAGCTGCGGTGTTTCCCCTTCGTGGCAGCAGGGGACAGGCAGGGGGACCAGTCCTGAGAGGACCGGATGCTCGCCGACCCTCAGATGTGGTCGCCCGAGCCCGTGACGGTAGGTCCTGAAACCCCGACCCGAGGAGACCCCATGTCCAAGGACGACAACATCGCCGCCCAGGAGCATCTGGCGAGCAACATCAACGCCGGGAACGTCGACGCCGCCGTCGAGTCCTTCGCGCAGGACGCGGTCGACCACGACCCCGCGCCCGGGCAGGGTTCCGGCCGCGAAGGGTTCAAGACATTCTGGGCGACGCTGACGTCCGCCTTTCCCGATGCGCACCTCGAGGCGCGCCACGTGGTGGCCGACGAAGAGCACGTCGTGGTCGCCTACACGCTGACGGGCACCCACGAGGGCGAGTTCGAAGGCATCGCGCCGACCGGCCGGAAGATCAAGGTCAACGGTATCCAGATCGGGCGCTTCGAGGACGGCAAGATCGTTGAGCGCTGGGGATCAAGCGACGAGCTCGGCCTCCTTAAGCAGCTCGGTGCCGAGCCGAAGGAGGGCTGAGATGGCAGCGGCTTGACCCTCGGCTCGCCGATGCACGGGACCTCGGCGACGCACTCGCGCCCCGGTCGGTCTCTAGATGCATGTCTCTGCGCAGGCCGGGTAGAAGCGGGCCATGGGAATCGTCAACCGCATCGTGGACGCGATCGTCGTCGTCATCACTGCCCCCTTCCGGGCAATCGCAGCTCTCTTCGGTCGCCGCCGCCGCTGATACGGGCGGCAGGCGGCAGCGTGGCTGCTTGCATTGGGGGGAAAAGCGTAATGTGAGCAGCGCTGCGTAGCTACACGAGCGAGATCACGAGGCCAGCCGTGACGACGATCGCCGTCGACCAGGCGATGACGGCGGCGGCCAGCGCGCGGTCGAGCCCGTACTCGTTGGCGACTACGATGCTGCCGATGGCGCTGGCCATCGCAGCTTGGGAGAGGTAGGTGTCGGGCACGCGGATCACGGTCTCCGAGAGCGCCAGCACGGTTGCCGGCGCGAGCAGGAGCTTGACCAGGAGCGCGGCGGCGATCGGGGGCGTG
>JBBREO010000163.1:0-2267 GCA_038202855.1 Solirubrobacterales bacterium | reverse complement strand
CGGTGTCTCTACTCCGAGCCGCCCCCGCCGGGACTGGTGCCGAGCTGCGCGGAGGGCGGCGTCCTGGGGGTCCTGCCCGGCATCATCGGCAGTATCCAGGCGCTGGAGACGATCAAGTGGATCATCGGCGCCGGCAACACGCTCGTCGGCCGCCTGGTGCTGTTCGACGCGCTCAAGCTGCGTTTCCGGGAGCTCAAGCTGCGGAAGGATCCCAACTGCCCCATCTGCGGGGATCACCCGACCATCCACGAGCTGATCGACTACCAGGCGTTCTGCGGAATCGGCGCGGAGCCGGATTACAGCGGACTGGAGATCTCGGTCGAGGAGTTCGCCCGGGAACGGGAGACCAAGGGGGATGAGCTCGTCCTGATCGACGTCCGCGAGCCGCACGAGTGGGAGATCAGCCACATCGACGGCGCCCGGCTCATGCCGCTCAGCCAGCTTCCCGACCGCCTGGGCGAGCTGGATGGCCACCGCGAGATCGTCACCCACTGCCACCACGGTGCCCGGTCGATGAAGGCGTTGGAGATCCTGCGGGGGGCCGGGTTCGGCAAGGTGCGGAGCCTGGCGGGCGGCATCGACGCCTGGGCCGAACGGATCGAGCCGGGGATGGCGCGATACTAGTCGCGGGCACTGGAAGCATGAAGCCCCGTCCGGTTGCTGCCCGGACGGGGCTTTGTCATGCCGAAGGCGGGACTCGAACCCGCACGGGCTTGCGCCCACTGCGCCCTGAACGCAGCGCGTCTACCAGTTCCACCACTTCGGCGAAGGGCGCAATACTAGCGCGCCGGAAGAGCCGGGTCAACCCGGCCGGTTGACCCACCCGAAGTGCTGGCCTATCCTTTGCTTGAGAATGCTGACGTGACCCGCGAGACTCCCCCGCCCGATGAGCGCAAGCAGTCGGTTGCCCGGAATCCGAAGGCGACCCACGACTACCACATTCTCGAGACGTGGGAGTCCGGCCTCGTGCTGACCGGGACCGAGGTCAAGTCGCTCCGCAACGGGAAGGCCTCCATCAAGGAGGCGTACGCGCGAGTGCGGAAGGGCGAGGTCTTTCTGGAGGGGATGAACATCACCCCGTACGCGCAGGGCAATCGGTACAACCACGATCCGGTCCGTTCCCGCAAGCTCCTCCTTCATCGCCGGGAAATCGAGAAGCTCATCGGCGCGGTGGAACAGCGCGGGCTCACCCTGGTGCCGCTCGAGCTCTACTTCAAGAACGGGCGGGCCAAGGTGGTCCTCGCCCTCGGCCGGGGAAAGAAGCAGCACGACAAGCGCGAGGACCTCAAGCGGCGGGCCGAGGAGCGGGAGATGGCGCGGGCGGTCTCCGTCCGGGGCCGCCGATGATCGTCACGCTCGCCCTGCTGGCCACACTGCTCGGCGGAACGCTCCCGCGCGAGGTGACGGTGAGCGGTACTCGGGGAGACACCCGGGTGCCGGTGAGTCTGGACGGCTCCGGCGCGCCGGTGCTGTCGGCGGCCCGGCTGCTGACGGCGCTGAGCGGGACCGTCCGGCTCGACAGCGGCTGGGCCGAGGTCACGGTGGCGCATCAGCCATTCCGGTTCCTGGTGGGAGCCCCGCTGTTCGTGTTCAGCAGCCAGCTCCGTCCCCTGGCCGCGCCGGCCTCGGTCTCCCGGGATAGCCTGTTCCTGCCCTTTCAGTTCGTCGCCGAAATTCTGCCGTATTACCTGGGAGAGCGGTACCGATATGACGGTCGTACCGGGCGGCTCCGGGATCTCGGCGCGTCCCAGACCGCGGCGCCGGCCCGGACGGTGGCCGCCCGGATGGGCAACGGACTTCGCCCCGGCCACGTCGTCACGATCGACCCGGGGCACGGAGGCGTCGATCCGGGCAACCCCGGCGTCTTCTTCCCCCGGGGAACGAGAGAGAAGGATGTGACCCTCCAGGTGGGCATGCTGCTGCGCGAGGAGTTGCGCCGGCGCGGCATCGGCGTCACCATGACTCGCACCACCGACACCCTCATCGCCTTGGGCGACCGGGGTGGCTACTGCAGCGAGGCGTGCGATCTGTTCGTCAGCCTCCACGTGAACTCGCTGGCACGCCGGCCCGGCTACACTGACGTGCGCGGGTATGAGACCTTCTTCCTGGCCGAAGCCAAGACCGAGGACGCCGCCCGGGTGGCCAAGATGGAGAACGACGCCGTGCGCTTCGAGGCCGACCAGAGCGAGATCGGCACCGTCGGCGGGCTCGACTTCATTCTCAAGGACCTGCAGCAGAACGAGCATCTTCGGGAGTCCGCCCGTATG
>JBBREO010000162.1:0-2285 GCA_038202855.1 Solirubrobacterales bacterium | reverse complement strand
CCCGATGCCGCCGGCCACAATCACGCGACTCCGAACGGCTATGTCGACCTCGTGGCCGCCTACGTGCGGCGGTTCAGGCCTGGGCTGCGGGCGGTAAAGCTCGGAGGACGCGGCACGTCAGGAAGCCTGATCGGAGGGCCTCCGGTCGATCCTCACTACGGACCAGGCTCCCAGCTGCGCCAGGCGCAAGCCTTCCTCACCGCCCACCGGTCCGAGACCGTGCTGGTGACCGTCAACATCGGCGACAACGACGTTGAGCGCTGCATTGGCGCCCACAAGATCGATTACGCATGCGTCAAGGACGGCATGTCCACGGTCGCGCGCAATCTCGTGACCATCGGCAACCAGCTGCACGCGGCTGCGGACCCCCGGATCACGATCGTGGGAATCTCCAGCTACAACCAGTTCTGGGCGTTCTGGCTGAACGGAGTCCGGGGCCGTCAGATCGCTCGACAATCGGCTGACATCGTCACGCGCCTCAATCAGACGGAGGACCAGGCTTGGCGCCAGAGCGGCGTGTTCGTCGCTGACTCAGGGCCGCGGTTTCGAACGTTGGACCAGCACCTCGTCGCGCTCCGCGGTCATGGCCTGGTGCCACGGGCGGTTGAGCACATCTGCCACCTCACATGGGCTTGTAGCCAGAGTCCGATCAACTTCAACGACCACGCCAACCCACGTGGCTACCGCGTAATCGCCACCAGCGTTATCGGCGTGATTCGCCGAACCGGGCTCGTTCCGTAGCCGAATCCGTGATCGTCCAAACCTAATCTCAGCCTTACATTCGTCTTACGGCGTTCGTCCACTCTGCGTTGGCGATGGGCACGAACCAGGGCGAGCTCGGACCGCGACCGCCGAGAATGCGACGCTTGGCGCCTGGTGCGGCGCTGCTGCCGCTGCGCGTGTTCCTAGGCGCGACGTTCGTGTACGCGGGGATCCAGAAGCTCTCGGACCCGGGCTTCCTCCATCGGGGCGCGCCGAGCTACCTGGGGATCCAGCTGCGCGGCTTCGCCGAGGGGACGCCCGGTGGCTTCATCCTCAAGACCTTCGCGATTCCCCACATCACGTTGGCCGGGGTGGGGATCGCGTTCGCTGAGATCGCCATCGGCCTGCTCGTAGTGATCGGACTCTTCACGCGCGGGGCGGCGGCCGCCGGCCTCCTGATCAACCTCCTGCTCCTCGCCACCGCGAGCTGGAAGACGTATCCGTACTTCCTCGGCTCGGACGTCGTGTTCGTGTTCGCCTGGCTGCCCTTCGCACTCGCAGGCGCCAGCGGTCAGCCCGCGCTCGAGCACGAGCTGACCAGGCGAGCGCACCGGCCACGGTCAGACGCGCAAGCAGCCACGGGCGCTCCCGTCGGCGCAACGCCAGCACCAGCTACGCGTCGCGAGCTGTTCGCGCGCGCCGCGGGGCTCACCGGCATCGCGACATTGGTCCTTGGCGGGTTCTCCGCGCTGGCCAAGGGGCACTATCGGGCGCGCACGGCTTCGCTGGGCGCTTCCCCCACGCCAGCCCCCAGCGGCCAGGCGCCGACGACGGCGCACCCGCCGAGCGCCGCCAGCCCGCCCCCGGTGCCGTCGGGGGCTGTCCGACTCGGGCCCGCCAGCCGCCTCGGAGGCGACCAGGGCGCCACCTACCGAGACCCGGGCGACGGACATCCCGACCTCGTGATCCGCCACAGCAACGGCACGCTCACCGCGACGAGCGCCGTCTGCACCCACGCCGGCTGCACCGTCGGCTACGAAGGAGGGCAGATCGTCTGCCCCTGTCACGGCGCGACCTTCGACCCGCAGACCGGGGCACCCCTCGGCGGTCCGGCCCAGGGACCGCTGGCCACGCGCCGCGTCCTAGAGCAGGGCGGCAGCATCTACGCCCTCCCCTCCTGAGCCGCGCCGCAACGCCCCCCAGGGTTGCGATCGTGTTAGCGACCCGGTCCGGCGCGACTCCTCCGGGACCTTTGCGTGTTGTGGGGCTGGCGGCGGTCGCCCACACTCGCTCCGCACGTTCGCCGCCACCGGCAATCGCAGGTCAAACGATCTGGAGGAATTCCTATGCGACGTTTTCGTTGCGGATTGGTGGTGGGCGTTGTCGCCGCGTTGGCGATGATGGGGGGACTGGCGAGCGGCGCTCTGGCAAGCTCGCATCAGGTCGGCATCGCTGCCATCCCGAACCCGATCAACGCCGGCGATCCGGTGGTGATCGTCGGCCATCTCACCGGTTCGCCCAACGCGAATCAGAAGGTCAATCTGTTCCATCGCCTGGCGGGTCAGCCAGGGTTCTCGTTCGTG
>JBBREO010000161.1:0-2305 GCA_038202855.1 Solirubrobacterales bacterium | reverse complement strand
GCATCGCCCGGCGGCTGCCCGAGCTGCGGTACAAGAAGGTCGACTGGGCCCAGGCCGACGTGACCCGCGACGACCTGGTCGCCCTCTTCCGTGGCGCCGACGCCGTGATCCACCTGGCCTGGCTGATCCAGCCCGGGCGCGACGAGTCGGTGACCCACGCGACCAACGTCGAGGGCAGCCGGCGGGTGTTCGAGGGCGCGGCCCGGGCGGGCGTGCCGGCGCTGGTCTACGCCTCCTCGGTGGGGGCCTACTCGCCTGGGCCCAAGTACCGAGCCGTCGACGAGGGCTGGCCCACCGGCGGCATCGAGACCTCCTTCTACTCGCGCCACAAGGCCCAGACCGAGCGCATCCTGGACGGGGTCGAGCGCGAGCACCCCGAGCTGCGCGTGGTGCGCCTGCGCCCCGGGCTGATCTTCAAGCGCGAGGCGGCAACGGGGATCCGGCGCCTGTTCGCAGGGCCGCTGGTGCCAAACGTGCTGCTGAGGCCGGCCTTGATCCCGCTCGTGCCAGATATGGAGGGCCTTGTCTTCCAGGCCGTCCACTCCGACGACGTGGGTGACGCCTACCGGCGCGCTGCGACGATGGGGGACGCACGCGGCGCGTACAACGTCGCCGCCGACCCGGTGCTCGACCCCGACGTGCTGGCCGAGACGCTGGGCGCGCGCAAGCTGTCGGCCTCCCCGCGCGTGCTGCGCGCGCTTGCCGGCGCGACCTTCCGCCTACGGCTCCAGCCCACCGAGCCCGGCTGGCTGGACATGGGGCTGCAGGTGCCGGTGATGGACACCACCCGCGCCCGGACAGAGCTCGGCTGGAGCCCGCGCCACTCCTCCACCGACGCCTTGCTCGAGCTGCTCGAGGGCATGAGCGACGGCAGCGGCATCCCGACTCCTCCCCTTGATCCGCGCACCAGCGGCCCGCTGCGCGTGCGCGAGCTGCTCACGGGGATCGGTCAGACATCGAAGTAGGCCGGTCGCCCGGCCTCGCTCACCAGACGAGCTCGTCGATCACCCGGGCGACTTCCGGCCCGGGCACCGGGCCCACGTGCAGCTCCCAGGCGCGGCCGTCCGGACTCTGACTGAGCCGGGCCCGAACGTGGGCATCCTCGAGCAGGCCGCGGACAGCACTCGCGCGCTGGCTTCCCTCGCCCCCGGTCCAGCGCACGTCGATCCCGAATCCGCCCGCATCGACCGGCCAGATCGCGAGCTTGTCGGGGTGGGTGGGACCGAGAGTCGTCATCTGATTGGTGTCGGCAAGAACACACCTGGCCTCAAGTAGGAGCGGACACCGCCTAACGTTGCCCGCCGCATGGCCCGCCGAGAGGACATCCGCAACGTCGCCATCGTGGCCCACGTCGACCACGGCAAGACCACGCTGGTCGACGCCATGCTGTGGCAGTCGGGCGCCTTCCGCGAGGGTCAGGCCGTGGACGACCGCGTCATGGACTCGATGGACCTGGAACGCGAGAAGGGCATCACGATCCTGGCCAAGAACACGGCCGTGGACTACGCCGGAACGAAGCTCAACATCATCGACACGCCCGGGCACGCCGACTTCGGCGGCGAGGTGGAGCGTGGGCTGACCATGGTCGACGGCGTGCTGCTGCTGGTCGACGCCTCCGAGGGCCCGCTGCCCCAGACCCGGTTCGTGCTGCGCAAGGCGCTCGAGGGAAGGCTGCCGGTGATCCTCGTCGTCAACAAGGTCGACCGTCCCGATGCACGCATCGCCGAGGTGGTCGACGAGGTCTACGAGCTGTTCCTGGACCTGGACGCGGACGAGTCCCAGATCGACTTCCCGATCGTCTACACCAACGCCAAGGCCGGCTGGGCCTCACTGGATCCCGAGCAGGAGGGCACCGACCTCAAGCCGCTGATGGACCTGATCATCGACACGGTGCCCGCGCCCGAGTACGAGGAGGGCCATGCGCTGCAGGCGCAGGTGACCAACCTGGACGCCTCGCCGTACGTCGGGCGGCTCGCCCTGTGCCGCGTGCGCCAGGGACACATCAAGCAGGGCCAGCGGGTGGCCTGGTGCAAGGCGGACGGGTCGGTCGAGTCCGCCGCCATCAGCAACCTCTACATCACGGAGAACCTCGATCGCGTGGATGCCGCCGAGGCGGGCCCGGGCGAGATCATCGCCATCGCCGGGATCCCCGAGATCACGATCGGCGAGACGCTGGCCGATCTCGAGGATCCGCACCCGCTGCCGGTGACCGCGATCGACGAGCCGTCGCTGTCGGTGATCATCGGCATCAACACCTCTCCGCTGGCCGGCCAGGACGGCAAGAAGCTCACGGCCCGGCAGGTCA
>JBBREO010000160.1:0-2354 GCA_038202855.1 Solirubrobacterales bacterium | reverse complement strand
CCGGGCAGCGGTTCATCACCACGTCGAGGCCGGCCCCACGCGCCCGTTCGGCGGCGTCCTGGTCGACCACGCCGAGTTGCATCCACACGCCCCCCGCGCCCGCGGCGATCGCCTCGTCCACGTGCGCGCCGGCCTTCTCGGAGCGGCGGAAGATGTCCACCACTTCCACGCCCTCGGGCGCCGGGATCGCGCCCAGGCTCGGGTAGCAGCGCTCGCCCAGGAGCTCTCCGTCGACGGTCGGGTTGACCGGGATCACGCGGAAGCCCTCGCGCTGGAGCAGCGCGGCGATCCGGTGCGAGTCGCGCGCCGGGTCGGGCGAGCAGCCCACCACCGCCCAGGTGCGTGTCTCGGTCAGCAGCTTGGCCACGGCTTCCATGGTTGACTCCCAGGATATGGGCGAGAGCATCGAAGACCCCGCGGTTCCGTTCGGCAACTACCAGCTCGAGGTGTACCTGCGCGGGCTGGCCGACGAGCGGCCCGCGCTGCCGATCGAGTACGAGGCGCTCGAGGCCCGCGCGCGCGAGGAGCTGTCCCCCGAGGCCTTCTTCTATGCGGCCGGCGGCGCCGGAGAGGGCCACAGCATGCGGGCCAACCGCGCCGCCTTCGACGCCTGGCAGATCGTGCCCCGGATGCTCGGCGACGTGAGCGTGCGCGACCTGTCGGTGCAGGTGGCCAACACGCGGCTGGCCGCCCCGCTCATGCTCGGGCCGGTGGGCGTGCTCTCGATCCTGCACGCCGACGCCGAGCTGGCCGTGGCCCGCGCCGCCGCCCAGACCGGCGTGGCCATGTGCCTGAGCACCGCGGCGTCGAGCACCATGGAGGACGTGGCCGGCGAGCTGGGGTCGAGCCCCGGCTGGTACCAGCTGTACTGGCCCAACGATCCCGAGCTGGCCGCCAGCCTGGTCGGGCGGGCCGAGGCCGCCGGCTACGAGGCGATCGTGGTGACCCTCGACACGCGGATGATGCCCTGGCGGCCAAAGGACCTGAACGGGGCCTACCTGCCCTTCCTGCGCGGCGAGGGGATCGCCAACTACACGTCCGACCCGGTTTTCCGGTCCAAGCTGAGCGCGCCACCGGAGGAAGACATGCAGGGCGCCATCCAGCAGTGGGCGCTCACCTTCCCCAACCCCACCCTGGACTGGGACGACCTGCCCACGCTGCGCGAGCACACCTCGCTGCCGATCCTGGTCAAGGGCGTGCTGCACCCCGACGACGCCCGCCGCACGGTCGACCTCGGCCTGGACGGGGTGATCGTCTCCAACCACGGCGGCCGCCAGGTCGACGGCTCGGTCACCCCGCTCGGTCAGCTCCCCTCCGTGATCGACGAGGTGGGAGGCGAGGTTCCCGTGCTCCTGGACAGCGGCGTGCGCACGGGCTCGGACGTGCTCAAGGCGGTGGCCCTGGGGGCGCGCGCCGTGCTCGTGGCCCGCCCATGGGTGTGGGGGCTCGCGCTCGGCGGTCAGGAAGGCGTGACGGCGGTGATCCGCGCGCTGCTGGCCGACACCGACCTGACCATGGCGATGTGCGGCAAGAGCCGGCTGGGCGAAGTGGACCGCGAGCTCGTGGTGCCCGCCCCTTGAGCGACACCCCCACCCTCTACACGTGGGCCGGTGGATCGGCGGCCTTCGAACGTCTCACCGAGGCCTTCTACGCGCGTGTCCGGGAGGACGACGTGCTCGGTCCCGTCTTCGCCCACATGCCCGAGAACCATCCCCACCACGTGGCGGTGTGGTTCGCGGAGGTCTTCGGCGGCGCGGACGACTACACCCGGATGCACGGCGGCTATCACCACATGCTCGGCATGCACCACAACCTGGCGATCACGGAGGAGCAGCGCTTCCGCTGGGTGTCGCTGATCGCCCAGGCGGCCGACGAGGCGGGGCTGCCCGACGACCCGGAGTTCCGCTCCGCCTTCCTGGCCTACGTGGAGTGGGGCACCCGGCTCGCCCTCGCCAACTCGCAGCCGGGCGCCACGCCGCCCCCGCAGGCACCGGTGCCGCGCTGGGGCTGGGGCGAGGCGCCGCCCTACGAGGGTTGAGCCCCTACGCTCCGGCGATGGCCTCCCCTGAGCTCACCGGCGCGTGCGGCTGTGGCGCCGTCCGCTTCGAGATCTCCGAGCCGCTCGTCGGCGCCGCCTACTGCCACTGCACGCGCTGTCAACGGCGCAGCGGAACCGCCGTGCAGGCCTCGGCCAAGGTCCGGCCGGGATCGCTGACCGTCACGCAGGGCGAGGAGCACCTGAAGGGCTGGGCACCGGGCGAGGGTTTCGAGAAGCTCTTCTGCGCCGAATGCGGGTCGGCGCTGTTCGGCCGCGATCCCCAGACGGGCGAGTTCGCCATCGTGAGGTTGGGGGC
>JBBREO010000159.1:0-2410 GCA_038202855.1 Solirubrobacterales bacterium | reverse complement strand
TGAATCTGTCGGAGCCGCCGCATAGAGTTCAACCAGGATCGTCACCCAAGTTCCACGAGACTCGTGACATGCTCGCCACCATGGCGCCGACCCGCCGCCGGCAATGCTGCAGATCTGGGGACAAGGATCCCGGTGGCCGACGATCGGAGGCTCAGCTGAGTGATCTGACCCAGGCCAGGCGGTAGCCCGATCAGCTCAGGCCCCGTCGGTTGTACTTCTGGCGGGCCGCTTGGCGGCTCACTCCTAGGGCTGCGGCGATGTCGGGCCAGGGCGCGCCAAGTCTCCGGAGCCGGGCCACCTCCCGATCCACGGCGATGGTGGCCGCTTCGCGGTCCGTCACCAGCCCGCGCAGGTGCTCCACCAGGTCACCGACACCGCGCGCTTTCGGCTTGGCCTCCCTCCCCACGCGTCGCCGCATCCTGCCCACGGCCGGGCTCGCTGCCGGGCGGCTGGCTCGCGGAAACGCTTCCGGTACCGCGGACGTGGGTATCTCCGACGCGTTCGCCTCGACCTTGGCTGGCGCAGGCGGTGGAGGCACCTCGAGCCCCGCCCGCGCTGACCGTGACCGAAGGGCGACGTCAGCCCGACGCCGCCTGTCCCGGGCTTTCGCGTCCCGTCCGCGGTTGGTCATCGGACCTCGTCGCTCGCCTGATGGGCCGCGGCGAGAGCCGTGTTGCGGTGACAAGGGGCGTTGTCGCCGACCCCGAGAGCCAGAAGAGTCCACAAATGATCTTGCCTTTGGTTGGTGCACGTCAGGCGTACGTCGCGTCTGCTCATCCGCCCCTCAAGCAGCTGGCGGCGGAGGGCGTGAGGCGGGGGCCGCGTCATCCTGTGGAGCCGAGGTCGAGTGTGAGCTGGCCAGGCATGGTCGTCACCTTCCGGGGACCGCGGGCGGGAGGGGATGTCGCTGGAGCCGGCGGCACGAGTCGGGACATGGCCTCCGCGACGGACGCGTCCCGATCGGCAGTCGCGTGCTGGTAGATCAGGGCCGCCCGGGGGGAGGAGTGGCCCATCCGGGTCATCAGTTCCCTGGTGGTCGCGCCGGTGGTTGCCGCGAGGGTGGCGGACAGATGCCTGAGATCGTGGAAGCGCACCTGGGGGAGCCCGGCCTCGGCCCGCGCCCTGGTCCAGTGGCCGGTGAAGTTGCGCCGCGCCAGCGAGGCGCCGAGCGGCCCGCAGAACAGCCACGCCTCCGGTTCAGGACCCACCCAGCGGTCGAGGTGATCGCTGAGCTCGGGCAGCAGGTGTGGCGGGAGGTGCACGACGCGTCGCCCGGCATCGGTCTTGGGCGGGCCGAGCTCACGACCGTGCGCGGTCTCGACGAGCTGGTCGGTGACGGTGACCCGACCGCGCTCGATGTCCACGCTGGCGCGACGCAGAGCGACCAGCTCACCCCAACGGAGCCCCGACCAGGTCGCCAGCAGAACCAGCATCCGCCACCGCGGCTCGATCGCCTCCGCCAGGGCGTGCGCTTCCGTCAGGCTCGGCGGCACCCGCTCGGGAGTGCGCTCGGTGCCGGCTCCGCGAAGGACGCACGGGTTGCGGGCCAGCAGCTCGTCGGTGACAGCGGTGTTCAGGACGCACTTGAGGAGGCGGTACGCCTTCGCGACCGTCGAGCGGCCGATGCCCGCCTGAAGCCGTTCGGCGTACCAACGGCGCACCAGGCTGGTGCTGAGCCGCGTCAGCGGAACGGCGCCAAACGTCGGGAGGAGGTGCCGGTCCAGCAGGCCCCGATAGAGCTCAGCGGTGCGAGGTCGAAGGTCGGCGCGCTCGGCCAGCCAATCGGAGGCATAGTCACCGAACGTCGTCGTTGCCGCCTCTGCGCTCTGCCATCCGCCGCGGTCCATGTCGGTCTGAACCCTCGCGAGAAATGCCGCGGCCTCGGCCCGCGTCACGAACGTCGTCGGCGAGGTCGCCCGCCCGCCGGTGGGCGTCGGGTGGCGGGCCTGCCACCGTCCCGACCGCAGCCGTCGCACGGTCCCGAAGTCACGTCTGGTCATGCGTCCTCCACCCACAGGTGTGCATGGAGGGCGGACAAGACCCGGTTTGCCGGGCGCTTGGTGTCGGGATCTTGTGCCACTTAGGGCACGGCTAGGGCACGCGCGGACCCTTCCGGTGCCCGCCGGGGCGTTCCCCGAGGCCGTGACCTGCGGCGATGCATGGAGCGGGTGACCGGGATCGAACCGGCATGGCCAGCTTGGAAGGCTGGGGCTCTGCCATTGAGCTACACCCGCGTGAGGCGTCCGACCCTGACGGGGCCGGCGCCGCGTGCCTCTAGAATGCACCAGGCGCCGCGGGGCGTAGCGTAGTGGCTAGCGCGCCAGCTTTGGGTGCTGGAGATCGGGAGTTCGACTCTCCCCGCCCCGACCACCGGAGATCTTCGACCGACCCGGGGTCCGTGCGCGGACCC
>JBBREO010000158.1:0-2439 GCA_038202855.1 Solirubrobacterales bacterium | reverse complement strand
CGACGGCGACAAGGCATACATCCTCGCGCCGGCGCGGCTCAAGGTCGGGGACACCGTGACCTCCGGTGAGAAGGCGGACATCACGGTCGGCAACTGCCTGCCCCTCGCCAGCATTCCCACCGGCACGACGGTGCACAACGTCGAGCTCGCCCCCGGCCGCGGCGGCCAGATGGGCCGATCCGCCGGCACGTCCATCCAGCTCGTGGCAAAGGAGGGCGACTACGCCACCGTGCGGCTGCCCTCCGGCGAGATGCGCATGGTGCGCATGGAGTGCCGGGCGACGGTCGGGGCGATCGGCAACAGCGAGCATCAGAACATCGACCTGGGCAAGGCGGGGCGCTCACGGCACAAGGGCCGGCGCCCGCAGACGCGCGGCACCGCGATGAACCCCGTCGACCATCCGCACGGTGGCGGCGAGGGCTCCACCACCGCCGGCCGCCATCCGGTTACGCCATGGGGCGTGCCGACGCTTGGCTATCGCACACGCAAGAAGAACAAGGGATCGGACCGCTACATCGTTCGCGGCCGGCGCCGAGGCAAGAAGGGTGGCCGATGAGTAGATCTTCGAAGAAGGGCCCGTGGGTCCAGGAGCGCCTGATGGCGCGCATCGTCGCCATGAACGAATCCGGCGACAAGAAGATGCTGAAGACCTGGTCGCGCACGTCCACGATCTTCCCGGAGATGGTCGGGCACACGATCGCCGTCCATGACGGCCGCAAGCACGTGCCCGTGTTCGTCTCGGAATCGATGGTCGGCCACAAGCTGGGCGAGTTCGCGCCCACTCGCATGTTCCGCGGTCACGCGGGCAGCGACAAGGTGAGGATGAGGTAGGACATGCCGATTCCCAAGAAGCCCAGGCGACGCAAGAAGGGCGAGGAGCCCGAGGTCGCTCCCGAAGAGGGGACCGTCGAGGAGAAGGTCGTCGAGGCAGGCGAGGCCCCCGTGGACACCGAGGCCAAGGCCCCCGAGGGCGCAGAGGCGAAGGCTCCTGCGAAGGGCAAGGCCGACTCGGAGGACGAGGCCCCCGCGGAGGCCGAGAAGGACGCAAAGGCTGAGGTGCCCGCAAAGGCTGAGGCGCCCGCAAAGGCTGAGGCGCCCACCCAGAGCGCGCAGGCCGAGCCCGACGACGAGGCCGAGCCCGACGACGAGCCCGAGACGGAGACGAAGGACAAGAAGGGCGCGAAGGCCAAGGGAGATCCCCAGACGGAGGCCGACGCGAAGGCCCGCGCCAAGGAGGCCTCGAAGCCGAAGCGCCGCCGGGGCGCCGCCGAGACGAGCACCCGCAACGAGTCCGCCAGGCCGGCCCCGCGGCGCGAGAGCGACGGCGCCGTCCAGGTTCGCGCGCAGGCCAGATACGTTCGAAGCGCGCCGCGGAAGGCCCGCTTGGTGATGGCCCATATACGCGGCAAGCGCGTGGACGACGCCCGTGCGATCTTGCGCCACACTCCTCGCGCGGCGGCCACGGACATCGCGAAGCTGCTCGAGTCCGCCGTTGCCAACGCGGAGAACAACTTCGAGCTCGACCCGGTCGATCTTCAGATCGTCCGCGCATTCGTGGACGAGGGGCCGACGATCAAGCGCTACCGCCCGCGGGCACTCGGTCGCGCCACGCCGATCCACAAGCGCACGAGCCACATGACGATCACTTTGACGACCGAGAAGAAGGGCTAGCCATGGGTCAGAAAGTCCACCCCGAGTCGATGAGGGTCGGCTACATCCACGACTGGAAGTCCACGTGGTTCTCCGAGAAGGAGTTCGCCGACTACCTCCTGGAGGACATCGGCATCCGGCAGCACATCGACAACAAGCTGGCGCACGCGGGCCTCTCCGACATCACGATCCGCAAGAACAAGAGCGAGGTCGAGGTCAACATCCACACGGCCCGCCCGGGCATCGTGATCGGCAAGTCCGGGAGCGAGGTGGACGCTCTGCGCAAGGAGCTCCACAAGATGACGGACAAGGCCGTCAAGGTGAACATCCTCGAGATCAAGCGGCCCGAGCTGGACGCCAAGCTCGTGGCCCAGTCGATCGCCGAGCAGCTCCAGAACCGGGTGGCCTTCCGCCGCGCGATGAAGCGCTCGCTCACATCCGCCATGCGCTCCGGCGCCAAGGGCGTGAAGGTGCAGGTGTCGGGCCGCCTGGGAGGCGCCGAGATGGCGCGCACGGAGGGCTACTCCGACGGTCGTGTCCCGCTGCACACCATCCGCGCGGACA
Organism: Solirubrobacterales bacterium; assembly: GCA_038202855.1. Classification (GTDB taxonomy): domain Bacteria; phylum Actinomycetota; class Thermoleophilia; order Solirubrobacterales; family Thermoleophilaceae; genus JAAYBF01. The sequence goes on along the minus strand of JBBREO010000158.1, from coordinate 225 downwards.
TCGACTACGGATTCTTCGAGGCCAAGACCACCTTCGGCCGCATCGGCGTGAAGGTGTGGATCAACAAGGGCGAGATCATGCCCAAGGGCTTCGCCCAGGACCTGACCGAGCTCGAAGCGCCCCAGCACGCCAGCGCGGGGCGTGGCGCGGGCCCCGGCGGCCGCCAGGGCGGTTCGGGAGGCCCCGGCGGACGGCGTGGCGGCGGCCCGGGTGGCGCCGGCGGGC
>JBBREO010000157.1:0-2496 GCA_038202855.1 Solirubrobacterales bacterium | reverse complement strand
CGGGGGACGGCGACGCCCTGTCGATCGGCGGCAACCATCTGATCCACGCGCTTCGGCGCAACGTGCCGCTCAAGATCCTGCTCTTCAACAACCAGATCTACGGCCTGACCAAGGGCCAGTACTCGCCCACCAGCGAGGAGGGCAAGGTCACGAAGTCCACCCCCTTCGGCTCGCAGGACCATCCCTTCAACCCGGTGGCCCTGGCCCTGGGCGCCGAGGCCACGTTCGTCGCGCGCACGGTGGACACGGACAGGGCGCACGTGGCCGAGACCCTGCGCGCCGCCGCGCTGCACCGCGGGGCGTCGCTGGTGGAGATCTACCAGAACTGCAACGTCTTCAACGACGGCGCCTTCGACGCCGTGCGCGCCAAGGGGCGCAAGGAGGCCAACCAGATCCGCCTTCGCCACGGCCGGCCGATCCGCTTCGGTGTGGAGGACGAGCGCGGCGTGGCGCGCGGACACGACGGCGGCCTCGAGATCGTGGACGTCGCCGACGTGGGGGAGGAGTCCCTGCTCGTGCACGACGCCGCTCGGCCCGACCCCAGCCTGGCGTTCGAGCTCGCCCACCTGGCCGAGCGCCCCACCGGGCCCACGCCTGTGGGCGTCTTCAGGGACGTGCAACGGCCCGTCTACGGCGAGGACTTCGCCCGCGAGCTCGAGGAGAACAGGGCGAAGGTGGGCCCAGATGCGCTCGAGACGCTGCTGCGGTCGGGCGACACGTGGACCGTCTCCTGACGGAGGCGTCCTGGCCCTTCTCACGTCGGCTCAGGCCGCCAGGTCTACCAGTAGCTCGTCCTGGCCGGAGCCCGTGTGGCGGTGCTCCAGGTGGCCGGCGAGCCGGGTCATCAGGCGGTGGGCTGGGCGGTTGTCGCTGAGCATCGTGGCCGAGAAGCGCTCGATCCCGTGATGCAGGGCGGTGTGGGCGAGCTCGTCGGCGAGCAGGGACCCCAGGCCGCGGCCCTGGAGCGGGTCGGCCACGACGATGGCGGCCTCCGCGGTGGCGGGCTCCTCGGCCAGCCGCACGTAGCGTGCCACGGCCACGATCCGCCCGGGGTGGTCAGGCCGCTCGGCCACGAACGCTACGTGGTCGTGCCCGTCGAGCTCGGTCAGGTAGCGCAGCTCGGACTTGCTGAAACGGCGCTTGGGGGAGAGGAAGCGCCGCTGCACGCTGAGGTCGGAGAGCCTCAAGAGGCCGGCCGAGAGCTCCGCCTTGTCGGAGTGCCGGATCGGCCTGACGAGGACGGAGGTGCCGTCTTTGAGTCGGTGGGCCATGCCCCTGGGTATGACGGAATGCGGCCGGGCGCAGTGTGTGTGGGGTCACAGAGCGCGGGCGAGCGACTCCGTGAAGGGCGGCTCGAGCACGCCGGCCTCGGTGAAGATGGCGCTGACCAGCTCGGCCGGCGTCACGTCGAAGGTGGGATTGGCGGCCGGCGAGCCGGGCGGGGCCACCGGGGAGCCTCCAAACGACGTGATCTCGGCAGCCGCGCGCTCCTCGATCGGAATCGCCCGGCCATCCGGAGTGGAGAGGTCGACCGTGGATAGCGGAGCCGCCACGTAGAAGGGCACCCCGTGCCGCTCGGCGAGCACCGCCAGCGGGTAGGTGCCCACCTTGTTGGCCACGTCGCCGTTGGCCGCGATGCGGTCGGCGCCCACCACCACGCGGTCCACCAGGCCGCGCGCCATCAGCGAGCCGCCCGCGGAGTCCGCCACCACCCGGAATGGCACGCCGCCGCGCTCGAGCTCCCAGGCGGTGAGCCGCGAGCCCTGGAGAAGCGGACGCGTCTCCCCCACCCACACCTGTGCCAGGCGCCCCGAGTCCCAGGCGGCCTGCAGCACTCCTCCGGCCGAGCCGTACCCGCCCGTGGCCAGCGCCCCGGCATTGCAGTGGGTGAGCGCGCGGTCGCCTGCCTCGAAGCGCTCGGCGCCGTGCCGGGCCAGCCGACGGTCGGCCTCCATCTGCTCGCTCGCGAGCCGCCGTGCCAGCCCGAGCAGGACCTCCGCGGCGTCCGAGCCCGCCGCCTCGGCGGAGTCGAAGGCCTCCCGGGCGCGGGCTATCGCCCAGGCGAGGTTCACCGCCGTCGGGCGGGTGGCGGCGAGAGCCGTCGCGGCCTCGTCGAAGCGGATCCGCGCCTCCGTCCCGCAGCGCTCGCCTCCGTCGAAGGCCAGTGCGAGCCCGAAGGCCGCCGCCAGCCCGATCGCGGGCGCGCCGCGGACGGCCATGGAGCGGATGGCGCCCGCCACGTCCGCGGGCGACTCGCAGCGCAGCCACTCCTCCCGGGCGGGCAGTGACCGCTGGTCCAGCACCAGCAGCGCCCCATCCTCGTACCGCAGCGGTGCAGTGTCCACGAGGCCGACGCTACACGCCGAAAAAGCAGGACGGGGGGCGGCCGCGGACCCCCCGCCCCGCCGGGGGGCGGTGGTGGGGGGGCGTGGGGGGGGGGGGGCGTGGGGGGGGGGGCCCGGCGAAGAGAACAAGCCCCCCCCCAACAGGGAAAAG
>JBBREO010000156.1:0-2615 GCA_038202855.1 Solirubrobacterales bacterium | reverse complement strand
CTTCTGGTCCGCCTGGGCCTCGTCGATGATCTTGATGCCGGTGCCCTTGATGTCGCTCTTGAGCTGGCGGTAGCGCTCCGACCCACCGCCCGTGGAGGACGACAGCACGACGACCTTGCGCTGGGGCTCGGGCACGTTCATGAGGTGCCGGATGAAGTACTGGTTGAGGATCCTCGAGGCCGCGCTGTCGTCGGGCGTGTAGGACGCCGCGACCAGCTTGCTCGGCGCGACGGTGGAGCCGATGTTGATCACCGGGACCTTCTTGAAGTAGGCCTTCTTGAGGATCCGCGACATGTCCTTCGGCGGCACGCCGTTGGAGACGATGAAGTCGACCGGTCCCGAGTCGATGATGCCTTCGGCGCACTGCTCGAGCATCTTGGCGTCGCCCTTGCCGTCGCAGGGGGACGGGGCCCAGCCGAGGTTCTTCTTGCTCAGGTCCATGATCTCGGCCTTGAGCCGCTTGCCCGAGTCGTCCTTGCCGCTCATCAGGAGCAGCGCGACGTTGGCGCTCGGGACCTTCGTCCTGCCGCCCGCGTCCGCTGCGGCCTGCTTGCCCTCCGCCTTGGCCCGGTCGCCGACGGGGCCAGGCTGGGCCGCCACGCCCTTGACCTTTCCGCAGCCGGTCGCGGCGAAGACCACGATCAAGGCCATCGCAACCAGCCATAGGGCGCCCCTCTTCATCCGCACTCCATCCCCGCCTCTCGATTCGACACCCGGCCGTCGCTGCCAGCCACCATTTCCGCGCACAGCCTTCCACAAACGAATCGAATCGGGGTGCCCGGATTTGAACCGGGGGTCTCTCGCCCCCAAAGCGAGCGCGATACCAGGCTTCGCTACACCCCGAGGCGGGCGATCTTAGACCCAGCACGCGCGGCCGCGAACATGCGGTCCGCCGGTAGGGTCCGCGCCCATGGCCGAGGTCAAGCCCCTGAACGCCCTGCGCTACGACCTCGAGCGGGCCGGACCGCTCGAGTCGGTGATCGCCCCGCCCTACGACGTGATCGACGCCGAGCTGCGGGCTCGCCTGATTGATCAGAGCCCGCGCAACGTGGTGGAGGTCGACCTCCCCGAGGATCCTGCCGGCGGGGATCCCTATGAGCACGCCGCCCGGACGCTCGAGGACTGGAAGCGCGACGGCACCCTGGTGGCCGAGTCCGAGCCCTCCTTCTGGGTGCTGGAGCAGGACTACGCGGCGCCCGACGGCTCGCAGCGCCGCCGGCGTGGCTTCTTCGCCCGCGTGCGGGTGGAGGACTACGGCCCGGGGCGCATCCGCCCCCACGAGCGCACCCACCCCGGCCCCAAGGAGGACCGCCTGCGCCTCACACGCGCCACCGGCGCGAACCTCTCCCCCATCTTCAGCCTGTTTCCCGACCCCGGCGAGCGAGCCGGCAAGGCGATCGAGCGGGCCACGGCCGGCGAGCCGTTCGCCCGCGCGCCCGACCATGAGGGCACCCAGAACGCCCTGTGGCGGGTGGCCGACCCCGACAGCGTGCACGAACTGGAGGACGCCCTGGCCCAGGCCGAGCTTCTGATCGCCGACGGCCACCACCGCTACGAGACCGCGCGCGTGTACGCCGACGAAGTCGGCGGCGAGGGCAATCACCGCTACGTGCTGATGTTCCTTGTCTCGCTGGCAGACCCCGGGCTGCTGGTGTTCCCCACGCATCGTCTGCTGACCGGCCTGGCCGACCAGACCGACAAGCAGCAGGCCATCCGGCGCGTGCTGACCGAGTCCTTCGACATCGAGCCGGTCGACGCGGCGGACCTCGAGCCCACCGGCGACGACGCCCGCGTGCGCCTGGGCTACATGGACTCCTTCCACAAGCAGGGCTACGCGCTCACGCTCAAGGACCAGTCGATCGCCGACGAGGCGCTGGCCGACAAGCCCGCCCCGTACCGCCGGCTGGACACCGCCGTGCTGGAGGCGCTGGTGCTCAAGGGCGCCCTGGGCATGAGCGAGGACGACATCTCCCACCTGCGCGGGCTGGGCTACTCCAAGAGCTTCGAGGACGCCCGCGACGCCGTGGAGTCCGGCCGCGCCGACGCCGGCTTCTTCATGCGGGCCACGCCGGTCGAGCAGGTGCGCGAGGTGGCCGAGGCCGGAGAGTCGATGCCGCCGAAGTCGACCTACTTCTATCCCAAGGTGCCGACGGGCCTACTCTTCAACTCGCTGCGATGAAGATCTACACGCGCAAGGGCGACGACGGCTCCACCGGCCTCTGGTACGGCGGTCGCGTGGCCAAGGACTCCCCCCGCCCCGAGGCCTACGGGTCCGTGGACGAGGCGGCCTGCGCCCTGGGTCTGTGCCGCGCCGCGGCCGAGCGCGGAGGGGAGCTCTACGCCGACATCCTGCGCATCCAGGACGAGCTGTTCGTGGCCGGCGCGCAGCTGGCCACCGCGCCGGAGGCGGCGGGGCGCCTGGAGGATGGGATCTCGCGGGTCACCGCGGAGATGGTCGAGCGCCTCGAGCACGACATCGACTCCTACATGGACCGGGTGGACCTGCCGCCCAAGTTCGTCATCCCCGGCGGCAGCGAGCTGTCGGCGCGCCTGGACGTGGCCCGCACCGCGGTACGCCGCGCCGAGCGCCGCGTGCAATCGCTGCACCGCGCCGG
>JBBREO010000155.1:0-2631 GCA_038202855.1 Solirubrobacterales bacterium | reverse complement strand
AAGCAGGCCGCAGCGGACGCGGGCGGCAGGACGAAGGTCCCGAGCGCCAATGTCGCGCTGCTCCTGATGAGCGGCAAGGACGACTCGGGCAAGCGGCTCAAGGCCGAGATCACCGACCTGAGCAAGAAGAACCTCGGCTGGGCCCCGTCCCCCTGCGACGGCAAGGGCGACGCCAAGATGCTCGAGCAGTGCGCCGAGGGCATCATCGACTCGGGACCGGTCGACTTCATCGTCTCGAACGGCGTGCCGCCGAAGGACATGTCGCGGATCCTCAAGAAGGCCTACTTCAAGCGCGTCCCGGTGATCAACATCGGCTCCACCGTCGCGCCGAGCAAGCTGTTCGCGGCGTCCTACACGCCCGACGACCGCGCGGCCTCGAAGACCCTCAACAAGTACTTCATCCGGCACCTCATGCACCTGCCCGAGCCCCAGCGCAAGATCGTGGTGCTGTCGTCCTCCACGGGCGGCGGGTCGGAGCGCTACCGCCAGCTCAAGAGCGACATCCAGGGCACCGGCATCAAGATCATCGACGAGGCCCAGGCGGACCAGAAGAAGCCCGCCACGGACACGAAGACGGTCAAGAAGCTGCTGGACAAGCACCCCGACGTAAAGGGGGTGTGGCTCGCGCAGCCCAGCTCGGTCGTGCCCGCGGCCGACGCCGTGGACAAGGGGTTCAAGAACCTCAAGTTCCCGAGCCGCCCGCTCGTTGTCGGCTTCAACGCGGAGCCGAAGACGTCGGCCGCCATCCAGGACGACAAGGTGGATGCCGTCGCCGACGTGGCCTACGACGCCACGCTGTACATGGCGCTCGACCAGATCGCCGAGAACCTGGGTCGCCAGCGGCCGCTCGCGAAGACTGTGCAGGACGCGGACTACCCGCTCGACTTCCTGGACATCGCGCTAGTGACCCGGGACAACGCGCCCGCCAAGGACAAGTGGCGCGAGCCGAGGGAGGACTTCGTCAACTTCTTCAAGTCGAAGTGGCGGAGGGAATTCGGTTCGCCGCCCAAGCCGGGCGGCTAGCGGGGCGTTTCCGCCCCCCGGCCTCGGGGGGCTCAATCAGCGACACAGGAGGAGGCGGCAATGGCCGACGAGGACGACAAGGCTTCAAACGACGACGGCGATTCGAAGAAGGACGACAAGAAGGACAAGAAGGACAAGAAGAAGCGTTCGGGCGCCCCACACTGGGCGACGAAGGTCATGCGGGTCTTCATCTTCGCCACCCTGGGCACGTTCATCGCCGCGTACCTCTTCGCGGACTCGATTCCGAACGGCCTCAGGGTCGACTTCGACCTGATCGCGTCGATCAAGATGGGCCTGATCGCGGGCGTGGTCTCCGCGCTGCTGAGGGCGCTCGCCGCCATGCTGCCGGTGTTCCCCGACGACTGACGCCGGCGCGGCAACCTGCCTCACATGCCCCCGGCAGGATTCGAACCTGCGACCCGCTGCTTAGAAGGCAGCCGCTCTATTCCACTGAGCTACGGGGGCCGGTGGTCAGCATAGGTGCGTAGGGTCGCCCCTCACTCGCGCCCGCTCCTCGCCGTGCACCAGAGCATCCAGGCGAGCAGCGCGCCCGTCAGCGCCAGCGAGGCCACGTTGACCGGCCCCAGGGCCTTGGGGTCGGCGTCGTTCACGTCGAGCACGTGGTTGACCAGGTGGAGGGCGTACTGGACGAGGGCGAACGTGAGGACCGGCACGCGCCAGGCGGGACGGCGCCACGACACCACCCCCAGCGCCCCCAGCGCCAGGTAGAAGGTCGCCACGTCCCGGATGTAGTGGTCGTTGCGGGGCGCGTAGGGGCCGATCTCCGAGAAGAACGTGCCGGGCGCCAGGGCCATCACCGCGCCCAGGATCAGCTGGCTCAGCCCGAAGAGGAGGAGCAGGACGCCGATGCGGTCGCGCACGGGCAACCTTCTACCGCTTTGCGGCGATCCCCTGCGCCAGGCGGACGATCGCGTCCACGACCACCTGCTTCCGCGTATCAGGGTGGTCCAGCCACCACAGCCCCATCGAGGTCAGCGATGCCCGGATCGCCTCGCCCAGCGGCTCCAGCTCGCCCTCCGGCAGGTGGGGGACGAGCTCTCGCAACAGGGCCACGTCGGCATCGCGCTGGCGCCCGCGCAGCTCGGCCTGGAGAGCGTCGATCTCCTCGTCGCCGGTCGGTGGGCCGAGCAGGAGCCGGCAGCCGTCGGGGTTGGCCTCGACGTAATCGAGCCACGAGCCGGCCATGGCCGGCAGGGCGTCCAGCGACAGCCGGTCGGGGGCCACGACGGGATCGAGGCCGGCGGCCGCCAGCAGGTCGCGGTGGCGCTCGAGCAGCGCCATGTAGAGCTCCTTCTTGGACTCGAAGTGGCGGTAGACGGCCGGCTTGGCCAGGCCGGCGGCGGTCGCGATGTCGTTGACCGTGGTGGACTGAAAGCCGCGCCGGGCAAACAGGGCGGCGCCGGCGTGCTCGATCCGCGCCCGGCGCTCAGCGCTCGCGGTGCCGACCCCTTCCAGCGTCACGCCTGCGCGGCGGCCAGCGGCGCCGCACCCTGCCACGTCCCACGCTCGGCGTAGGGACGAACGCGGGCGAACAGCGACTCGCGGTGAAAGGGCTTCTGGCGGTCGGCCCGGACCGCGCCCATGTGC
>JBBREO010000154.1:0-2642 GCA_038202855.1 Solirubrobacterales bacterium | reverse complement strand
CGGGCCAGCTTTCCGATCCGCCGCGCACACTGCTCGCGCAGCTCGTCGATCATCTTCTCGTCGCCGTCGAGGTCGCCCTCGAGGGTCACGAACGCGCAGATCGACTGGCCGCTGTCCTCGTCGGCCTGGCCGATCACCGCGGACTCGGCCACCTTGGGGTGTGATACGAGGGCCGACTCCACCTCGGCGGTCGAGAGCCGGTGGCCCGAGACGTTGATCACGTCGTCCACCCGGCCGATCACCCAGAAGTAGCCGTCCTCGTCCTTGCGCGCGGCGTCGCCGACGAAGTACGTGGTCGAGCCGAACTTCGAGAAGTAGGTCTCCACGAAGCGGTCGGGGTCCCGGTACAGGTTGCGCAGCATTCCCGGCCAGGGGCGGCGGAGAACGAGCAGCCCCTGGCCCTCCGTGTCGTTGCCCTCCTCGTCCACCACGGCGGCCTCGATGCCCGGGAAGGGCTGCGTGGCCGAGCCCGGCTTGGTGGTGGTGATGCCGGGCAGCGGGGTGATCATGATGTGCCCGGTCTCGGTCTGCCACCACGTGTCGACTATCGGGCAGCGCTCGCCGCCGATCACCTTGTGGTACCAGACCCACGCCTTCGGGTTGATCGGCTCGCCGACGCTTCCGAGCAGGCGCAGCTTCGACAGGTCGTGCCCCCACGCATGCTCGGCGCCCCACTTCATGCACGCGCGGATCGCCGTCGGCGCGGTGTAGAAGACGGTCACCCCGTAGCGGTCGCACAGCTCCCACCAGATGTCCTTGTCGGGGTAGTCGGGCGCGCCCTCGTACATGACCGAGGTCACGCCGTTCATCAGCGGGCCATAGACGATGTAGGAGTGTCCGGTTACCCAGCCGACGTCGGCCGAGCACCAGAACACGTCCTCCTCCGGCCTCAGGTCGAAGACGTACTTGGTGGTGGCGGCCACCCCGGTCAGGTAGCCGCCGGTGGTGTGCAGGATGCCCTTCGGCGCGGCGGTCGAGCCCGACGTGTAGAGCACGTAGAGGGGATGCTCGGCGTCGAGGGGCTCTGCCGGGCAATCCGGGTCGGCCGCCTCGAGCGCCTCGTGGAACCAGATGTCGCGGCCCTCGGTCATCGTCACGTCCCCACCGGTGTTCCTCACCACGACCACGGTCTCGATCGAGGGCAGCTCGCCGAGGAACTCGTCAACCGCCGGCTTGATCTGGGCCGACTTGCCCTTTCGGCGGGCGCCGTCCGCGGTGATCAGGGCCTTCGACTCCGAGAACTCCATCCGCTCCTTCACGGAGTCCGGGGAAAAGCCGCCGAAGACGACGTTGTGGGGCGCGCCGATCCGCGCGCAGGCCAGCATGGCGACGACCACCTCGGGGATCATCGGCAGGTAGATCCCCACGACGTCCCCGGGGCCGATGCCCCGGTCCTTGAGGGCGTTCGCCATGCGCTGGACGTCGCGGTGGAGGTCCGCGTAGGTCAGGTCGCGCTCCTCACCCTCCTCCCCGCGCCAGTGAAAGGCCACCCGGTCACCGTTCCCGGCTTCGACGTGGCGGTCCAGGCAGTTGTACGAGGCGTTCAGCTTTCCGCCGGTGAACCACTTGTAGAAGGGCGCCTCGGACTCCTCGAGCACCTTGTCCCAGCGCTCGAACCAGTGAAGGTCCTCGGCGTGCCGCTCCCACCAGCCCTCGGGGTCGGCGGCGGCCTCCTCGTAGACCTTCGGGTCGTTCAGCAGCGCGCGCTCGGCGAACTCCGGCGGCGGCTCGAAGGTCTCGCGCTCGAGCAGTTCCGCGATCTCTCCTTCGAGAGCCTCCCCTGTCGGCCGTGCGGTGCCCGCGTCCATCGCTCCTCCTTTGTCGGTTCTGTGTGTTCTACCCGACGGAGGCCCGCGGCGCACGCGGAATGATCGGTCCGCCTCAGCCCGTGGCCGAGGAGTCCTCCGCATTCCCGGCCTTCGCCTGGCAGGCGGGGCACAGCATGCCCTTTACCCTGCCGCGCTCGTTCTTGGTGACGAGCCAGTTCGCGAAGTCGGGGTGGTTGCTCGGCGGCACGGCGCGGCCGCACTCCTGGCAGGCGGATAGATCTGGAGGGGCAGTCTGCATGAGCGGAAACCTACCCAGTCCGCCGGTGGTTATGCCTCAGCGCTCATGGACATGTCGCCAGGAACGAGTTGACGGCGACGATCCCCTTGGCGAGGGCCTCTGTGCTCACGCGCATGAGCCGGCGGATCTGCGGCCTGCCGTCCTGGCGGGCGAAGCTCGTCAGCGCGCGGCCGTCGGCCACGGTCTTGTCGCGCAGCGCCTGGACCTCGGTCTTTCGCTCGCACTGCCGTGCCTGCGCCACGACGCGTACGCGCGCCAACCGAGCCGAGGCCGACTGCACGAGAGCCGCAGCCTCCTTTGGCGTTGTGGGCGTCGCGGTGGTGTCCTGGGTGGTGGTGGGCCGGGTCGCCGTCGACGAAGCGTCGTGGGACTTGCCGCCCCCGCCGCAGCCCGCCGCCAACACCAACCCCGCGAACGCGACTGCGCCGTACCGCTTCATTTCCGCGCTCCCTGTGGGCCGAGCCCGTGATGCGGGGCTGTTTTCGGCCGAATTATCGCCTAATTCTGCCCGCCGTCCCGCAAAGTTCAGGAAACACCCCGCGATTGGATCTCCGACCAGGCGGGCACCGACCCAC
>JBBREO010000153.1:0-2651 GCA_038202855.1 Solirubrobacterales bacterium | reverse complement strand
GTGAGGAGTGGGGTCCGGTGTCCGGGGTCCTGGGTCCAGTCAGAGTGGAGCGAGCACTGGGTCGGGTGCCGGGGTGCCATGCTTGCGTCCGCGGAAGCATGCTCTTCGTGTGTTGTGAAGACATGCTTCTGAAGACAGAAGCATGGCACCCAAATCTGGCTGGCGTTCTGCTTCTTCTCTGCTGGACCCTGGGCCCTCTCTCCCCGGGCCCTTCCCCCTCAGCTCACCTCCAGATGCTCCACGTACTCCGCCAGCTCCTTGGTCTTGGCCTCGATCTGCTTCTGCAGCTCCGCCAGCGTCTTCTGGACCTGCTCGATCCGGTCTTCCTGCTGGCTCAGCTTCGTCAGCCAGCGCTGCCCCTGGGGCGAGTCCTTGCCGGCGGTGGCGATGTTCTGCCGCAGCCGCTCCTGCTCGGGGGTGTAGCCGGCCAATTCCTTCTGCAGCTCCGCCTGCTGCCGCTGCAGGTCGGTGAGCTCCCGCTTCATCTGGGCGGCCTTGGCGATCGCGTCCCGCACCTTCTGCGCGATCTCGCCGTTGCGCACGTACACCAGCAGCGTCTCGGGGCTCTGGCCCAAGAGCGCGATCCCCTGGCTCACCGGCTGCTGCTCCACCACCTTGAGCGTCTCGGTCTTGCCCGCCTCCACCGGCACCCGGAAGCGGTACAGGGCCGGGGTCTTCTCCTCGAAGGCCTTGGGCTCCAGGAGCTCCCGCCCGTTGACGAACGGGTGCTCCACGATCACCTGCCGGGCTAGATCCGCCTTGCTCTTGATGGTGTAGGTGTGGGTGAAGGTGGTGCGGTGGGTGAGGTAGAGCACGCCGCGGGAGATGGTGCCCGAGACGAAGGCCTGGGTGGAGGTGACCGAGGGGTCGACCGTCAGGGCCAGGTCGACCGAGTAGCTCAGCAGCCGCTTGTCGCCGGTGGCGAGGTGGTCGATCTGGGCGTCGCCGGCGTAGGCCCCGGCGTCGAACACGGTGACCGGGCCGGCGAGCATCTTCAGGCCGGTGTCGTTGGTGAGGTAGAGCCCGTTGAGGGGGCGGGTGGGGAGCACGGCCTGGTTGTAGATGCTGACCTTCTCGGCCCCGATGGGCTGGTTGATGATGGGGAGCATGGCGCTGCGGCGGCGGGGCATGTCCACCGGGTGCCGCAGGGTGAACTGGAACAGCTCGCCCAGCCCGGAGCCCGAGGCCTGCGCGATCGCGGTGCGGTCGCCGGAGAGGCGGGCGATCGTGGCGGCGGGGGCGTTGGACTGCTCGGCGTCTTCGAGGCGCTGCTCGACCCCGTTGGTGGCGCGAAGCGAGACCTTGTCCGCGGCCGCTTCCGACGGCGAGCCGCCTCCCCCACCCGCCAAGCCCCTCCGGGCGCGACCGGCAGCGGCGTCGCGCTTGCCGGATGACGCGTCCGCAACCCGCTCCGCCATCTGCCGATCGATCCCCTCCTCATAAACCCTTGGCCTTAGCGACGCGAACATCGGCGGCACGACCACGGGCCGGTCCAGGTACAGCGGCGTGTACAGGTCCATCACGAAGGAGATCGGCCGCCCGCTCACCAGCGACAGCCCCACGTTCTGCCAGTCGGCGTCCGACGTGTTCTCCACGATCGCCCAGCCCTGCACGAAGGCCTTGGGGCCGCCCTTGCCCGCGGCGGCGCCTCCGGGGGAGGACGCGGTGCCCTCGGGCTTCACGGCGCCCGGGTTTCCGGGGGCGGGGGCCAGATCGCTCAGGTCCAGGCGGTACGAGGTCTTCCACACCGGCGACTCCACCAGGTAGCCCACGCGGACGCGCCGCGGCCCCTTGGCGTCCCCCGCCTCGAAACGCACGTCCACCGGCTTGCGGTCCGTGTCCCGGCTCGACACCAGCAGCGCCAAGGCCTTGTTCAGCTCCTCCTGCAGCTTGGGGTCGCCGAGCGTCACGCTGCTGACGCTCGAGAGCGGCAGGGTGCGGATGCCGGTCTCGGTCACCAGCGTCAAGACGTGCTCGGTCACCTGGGTCGGCGGCTGGCCGATGACTTTGGTCACCGTCTCGACGTTGAGGATGCTCCCGGTGAGCTTCTCGGGCGCCGTCACCGTCACCTGGGCCCCCCGGAGCTGGTTCAGCAGTTGCGGGAGCGTGGGATTCGCCGAGAGGTCCACCCCGAAGCTCTTGAGGGAGCGGGCGATGGGGTCGTTGGAGGGGTAGGTGACGCTGCTGACGTGCCCGCCGCCCTCATCGGTGAGCACCATGCTCTTGAGCATGTCGTTGATCTGGTCGGTCTTGAAGTTGAGGCGCATGACGGCGTCGCCGTCCACCGTGCCGGTGTGCTCGAAGTAGCCCACCCCGCTGGAGAACAGCACCGCGCGGGTCACGGGCAGGTCGACCGTCTTGCCCGCCGCGGCGACGCCGAGGTTCCGGGCGGGCTGCGTGGTCTGCGCCGACAGCGGTGCCGAAGGAACGGCCGCCAGCAGTCCGGCGGCCAGGGCGAGCGGAGCAAGGGCGAGCTTCATGCGCGAGGGTCCTGAAGGGAACGATGCTTCGTCAGACGCATTGGACGCACCAACTCGATCCCGGTTCAGCCGATTTCCGCGCTATCGAGCCAGATCGTCACCGGCCCGTCGTTGTGAATCTCCACCTCCATGTGCGCGCCGAACCCCCCACGCCCCACCGGCCGCACGCCC
>JBBREO010000152.1:0-2658 GCA_038202855.1 Solirubrobacterales bacterium | reverse complement strand
TCTGGGCAGTCCGGCCCGGTGTAGCGACGATCGGCCCCGAGGTAGGGCGCGCGGCCCGCCTGGTCGAAGTCGAGCCCGTGTCGGGCACCGAGGCCGACGAGCCGTTCGCCGGCTCCGCGCTGCCAGGTCGCGGCCAGGCGCAGTGGAGCGTCCTCCGCCGCCAGTTCGATCGTGACCCGCTCCGCGCGGAGGCCAAGGGCCAGGCGCACGGGGCGGGCGCGGTCGGTGGCCCCGGCGAGCACGAGGTCGGTCGCTGTGGAGCTCACCACCGTCAGCTCGCCCACGTGCTCACGTGGCCCGAGCTCCTCCGCCACGATGACGCCCTCGGTCACCCTGATCAGGCGGTCGACCGCGGTGCCCTCCGCCGCCCACAGGCGCAGATCCTCGATCACGCAGTGGTCATCGCGCCATACCGCCAGCCCGAACGGACGCGGCGAGACCTCCACGCGCACGCGACCCAGAGTGAGGGCGAGCGTGGCCGGCGCGGCGACGTCGAGCTTCACATCACGGTTCATGGCACGCCGCAAGGTGCCCCGGTGTATTCGTCCGGTGAACACAGCGTTCACAGCGAGGTCACAGCAGGTTGGCCGGTTGATAACACGACCCGCCCGTTTGCAGGCGAAAGTGTCGTCACTATCCATGTCAAGCAAGGGAGCGACGATGACTCTCACCTCGACCAGCCGGGTCGATCTGCACTGCCATTCCTGTGCCTCGCAGCTGTCCAAGCTGGGCATCCAGCGGGCCCTGGGCCTGCCGGAGTGTGCCACGCCGCCGGAGGAGGTCTACGCGCTGGCCAAGCGCCGGGGCATGGACTTCGTGACCGTCACCGATCACGACACGATCGTCGGGGCGCTCGAGCTGGCGCACCTTCCCGACACGTTCATCTCCGAGGAGCTCACCGTGTGGTTCAAGGGCGAGCCGCAGGCCGTTCACGTGCTGTGCTGGGGCATCACGCCGGATGATCACGAGTGGCTTCAGGACCACAATCGCGATGTTGAAGCGTGTGCGGAGTACCTGCACGCCAACGAGATCGCATGCGCGCTTGCGCATCCGTTCTATGCCGTCGAAGCTCCGCTGACGCCGCGCCACCGGCGACGGCTGGCCGAGCTGTTCGACGTGTGGGAGGTGCGAAACGGCGCACGGGCCCGCGAGCTCAACCTGCCGGCGGAGATCTACATCGAGACGCACGGGGGCACCGGCGTGGCCGGCTCCGACGATCACGCCGGCGTGGACATCGGAAGGACGTTCACCGAGACGCCCGCGGCCGCCAGCGTGGATGAGCTGCTTCGCCACCTTCGAGGCGGGCGGGCCACGGCCCGGGGCGAGCAGGGCAGCGCGGCCAAGTGGGCGCATGCGGCGCTCGGCCTGGCCTCGCGCGTGCTGGGCGACGAGCCCGTCGAGGCGCCTGATCCGCACCAGGTCCTGCTCATGGTGGAGCGGGTGATGCGCGAGGGCGATGCGCGGCGCGGCGTCGCCACTGCCGATCTGGGGCCCGATGACGCCAGGGCGCTGCTGCAGGCTTGGCTGCATTCGGTGGACCTGGACATGGCGCCGGGCGAGCTGCTGGAGCTGCTCCAGGCCGAGGACTTCTCGCATGCGACGCTCTACCGGCGGGCGCGGCGCATCCACGAGCGGGGGCTCCAGCGGGCGGTTGATGGTGTCGTGGCGCAGGCCGGGGTGCAAGGCGCCGACGCGCCGCCTGCCGCAGAGGCACTCCAGGCCGCCGGTGTCGCCGTCTTTCAGTCCTGCCTCGCGGCGATCCCCTACGCGCCGGCCGCCGCCTTCCTCGGAAGCGAGAAGTCCAAGCTGGCGGCTCGCGAGGGTCAGCCGCTGCGGGTTGCGCTCGTGGCCGACGCGGTCGGGGGCACGAACGGCGTGACCCGCACGCTCGCGCAGATCCGCGACCGAGGCTTGGGGGAGTTCGAGGTCGAGGTGATCGGGACCGACCCCAACGTCGATCGGCGCCTGCCCGCTGTGACCGAGATCGATATCCCCTACTACGGCGGTCTGCAGGTCGGCGTTCCAAGCCTGCCTGTCATGGTCGAGACCCTCGCCGAGGGCCGCTATGACCTGGTGCACCTGTGTACCCCCGGCCCGTCCGGGATCGCCGCGGCGCTCGTGGCACGGATCATGGGTCTGCCGGTGATCGGCAGCTACAACACCGAGCTCGCCGCCTACGCCGGCGTGCGCACCGGCGACAGCCAGCTCGCGGCCGCCATGGGGGGCGCGCTTGGGGTCTTCTACGGCCACTGCCGGGCCGTGCTCTCTCCGGGGTCGGCCGCCGATGCTTCCCTGGCGGGACTCGGCGTCGATGCCGACCGCATGCTGCGCTGGGATCGGGGCGTGGAGCTCGCGAGCTTCGATCCCGGCCGTAGGGTGGCTGACGCCTTCGTCGGCGAGGTCAACGTGCTCTACGCCGGGCGCCTCACACGCGAGAAGGGTGCCGACCTGCTGGCCGACGCATTCCTCGCCGCGCGCGAGCGCGACCCGCGCCTGCACCTCGTGCTCGCGGGCGGTGGTCCGGAGGAGGAGATGCTCCGC
Organism: Solirubrobacterales bacterium; assembly: GCA_038202855.1. Taxonomy (GTDB): domain Bacteria; phylum Actinomycetota; class Thermoleophilia; order Solirubrobacterales; family Thermoleophilaceae; genus JAAYBF01. The sequence goes on along the minus strand of JBBREO010000152.1, from coordinate 117 downwards.
GCTGCACTCGGCGTGGATGCCACGTTCCTGGGTTGGCTGGAGGAGGAGGAGCTGGCCCGCGCGTATGCCAGCGCCGACGTGTTCCTGTTCGCCAGCCGGACGGACACCTTCGGCCAG
>JBBREO010000151.1:0-2661 GCA_038202855.1 Solirubrobacterales bacterium | reverse complement strand
AGTCGGGCGGCAGAGCTGTGGGCCGCCATCAGCCTCAGCACCCTGCTGCTCGGGGTCGTGGCGCTGATCGAGCTGGCGCCCCACGAGGCCCTGGCCGGTGCCTTCGTCCTCGTGATCGCCCTCGCGCTGGGGGAGTCGCTGTTGCGCGCCACCTTCGTGCGCACGGTCAACCGGGTGGCGGTGGTCCTCGCGTTGATCACCTCGGTGATCCTGTTGGCGCACTTCTGGAAGCCGATCCTCCTGGGCGCCCTCGTCGCGCTGGCTGCCTTCCTCCTGTTCCAGCGCGTGCGCGAACTGCGGGCCTAGCCGGCCGCCGGCCTCCTACCTGGCCAGGCCGGGACGGCTAAAGGCCCGACACCGCATGCCGATGATCCTTCATATGGATTGTCCCACGCGCCCGCGCTGGGTGGCGGCGCTTCTGACGCTCGGGCTGGCGATCGCCGTCGCCGGCGTGGTGCTGGGCAACGCGCCCGACCCGCCCGAGGAGCTCGGCGATTGGGGCCTGGCCGGGTGCCTGGCGTGCAGTGCGATCACCTGCTCCTATCGCGCCCGGATCGCCCACCGCGAGCGCACGGGCTGGTTGCTGGTGGCCACGGGTCTGTGGGCCTACACGCTCGGCACGGTGATCTTCGCCGTCTGGATCAAGGATGCCGCCCACCCACCCTTCCCCTCGATCTCGGACTGGATGTGGCTCGGACTGCCGGTTTGCGCGGCGGCGGGGGTGCTCTCCCTGGCCAGGGCGCGCGGCGTGCGCTTCAGCCTGGCCTCGGTCCTCGACGGGGTGATCGTGGCCTCCGCGCTGGCCGGCCTGCTGGCCGCGGTCGTGTACGAGCCGGTCTACCGGGAGCTGATGAGCCACCACGTCGCGTTCGGCATGGTCCCCCCACTGAGCGACCTGGCGGTGCTTGCGGTCCTGGTGGTCGGGATGTCGGCGCGCCGCTGGCGCCCTGACTCGTTCAGCGTTTTGGCCATGGGCGCCTTCGCGGTGCTCACCTTCGGCGACTGTGTCTACTCCCTGGCCGCGGCTTCCACCGGGTGGTCGCCGGGCACGTGGATCGACCTCCCCTACGCCGCCGGCGCCACCCTCCTCGGTCTGGCGGCCTGGCGGCCCGCACGAGCCATCCCCGCCCCACCGGCGTGGGAGGTGCGGGCGCTCGCGATTCCCCTGGCCGCGGGCTGCGCCGCGGTGGGCCTGATCACCGCCGACCTGGTCGCCGACCTCAACCCGGTCGTCGACGTGAGCATCGTGCTGTTGGTGTCGGCAGTCGTAGCCCGCATGGGCCTGGCCCTGCGCAGCTACGGGGCGATCCTCGCCTCCACCCAGACGGAGGCCCAGACCGACGCGCTCACCGGGTTGCGCAACCGCCGACGGTTGTTCCTCGACCTCGATCGCCCCTCGTCGGAACCACGGACGCTGCTGCTGTTCGACCTCGACGGCTTCAAGACCTACAACGACACGCTCGGCCACGGCCCTGGCGACGACCTGCTCGCCGGCCTGGGCCACGAGCTCCAAGCCGCAGTGCAGCCCGAGGGCAAGGCTTACCGGATGGGCGGCGACGAGTTCTGCGTCGTTTCTTCGGCGGCCGCACGCACGGGCATCGTGGCGCGCGCCGCCTCCGCGCTGCACGCCGAGGCCGGCGGGTGCACGATCACGTGCTCGTGGGGCGAAGTGACGCTGCCCGACGAGGCGCGGTCCGGCAGCGAGGCCCTGCGGCTGGCCGACCGCCGGATGTACGCCATGAAGAACGGGCGGCCCAACGCTCCGGCCACCCAGCTGCGCGAGGCGCTTGCCCGAGTCGTCCGCATCCGCGAGCCCGACCTGCACGACCACGTCGTCGACGTCGGCCGCATGGCCGCCGAGGTGGGCCGCCGCCTCGGTCTGCCCGAGCACTCGCTGGCCGACATCGTCCACGGCGCGGAGCTCCACGACGTCGGCAAGCTGGCCATCCCACAGTCGATCCTCGACAAGCCCGGGCGCCTGAACGAGGAGGAGTGGACGGTCATGCGACGCCACACCATCCTCGGCGAGCAGCTCCTGGCCGGCATCTCCGGCCTGGCCACCGCCGCGCGGCTGGTTCGATCGAGTCACGAGCGGTGGGACGGCGGCGGCTACCCCGACAACATCTCCGGGGAGTCGATCCCTCTCGGGGCGCGGATCATCGCCGTCTGCGACGCCTACGACGCGATGGTCACCGACCGCCCCTACGGCTCGAGCCTCGGCCACGAAGCCGCCATACACGAGCTGCGACGCTGCGCCGCCACCCAGTTCGATCCCGTGGTCGTGCGGGCGTTCGAGGCGGTGATCGACGAGGACCTCGCCGTCGCCGAGCCGGCCGCCCGCTGACCGGCGCGCCGCCTCAGGAGGCGTCCGGGTGCGGCCGGGCGGCGAAGCGCAACGCGAAGAAGTCGAGCATGTAGGGCACCGAGCCGCCGAGGTCGCGGTCGGGCTCGCGCAGGTCGAGCTCGTAACGCTCGAGCAGCTGGGCCAGCACCGCCTTTCCCAGCAGCAGCACCAGCGGCCCGCCGGGACAGCTCTGACTGCCGTTGCTCAGGTGGTTGAAGCGGTAATCGGTCGCCTCGGCGGACCAGCGCTCGGGGCGGAACTCGTCCGCGTCGGGCACGTCGATCGTGTTGCGGTGGTTGAAGACGTTGAGCATCAGC
>JBBREO010000150.1:0-2737 GCA_038202855.1 Solirubrobacterales bacterium | reverse complement strand
CTTCGGGAGACACCACCAGAAGGGCGCAGGAGCCCCGATCGCGAGGTGCCATGGGTGATAGGTCGTCGCGCCGACCTGGGCGTTCGCGGCCACGCCGTAGTCGTCGCTGTCTCGATCATCGTCGACGGTCACAACGTTGTGTCGCGACGCAAGGCGCTCGATCGGGCTCCTCGACGTCGTCAGCGGCGCGCAGCATCACCGACGCCAGCGTCAAAGCATCAACAGCAAAGCATCCATCGACAACCCAACCACCAACGACAACTACGAACCATCAGTAACCGACCACCGACAACTACTTCACAACGACCTACGACACCCCCATCATCACCATCCTCCAACCCACAATCGAAGACACGATTGCAACCCGGAGGTTGCTTCCGTCGATGGCCTGGATGGCGATGATGGGCGCCGACTCTGTCGAGTACCACCGAGCGACGGTGATCGCCCGCGCCGACGATCACCCCGGCCAGGCCCTCGCCTACTACGCGTCTCGAGGTGAGACACCGCTTGTCTGGGGCGGCAGCGGCGCGCAGCGCTTCGGGTTGATCGGCGCGGTGACCGACGAGCAGTACGAGGCGATCTTTGGAGTGGGCGGCGCCCGTGACCCCACTACCGGGACCCGGCTGGTGACGACACGGCGCCCGGGCATGGACCTGGTGATCTCGGCCCACAAGTCGGTGGCGGAGCTGGGCGTGATCGGACGGGCCGAGGACATGCACGCCATCCTCGATGCCGAGCGCGAGGCGACCATGGCCTACCTCGACGCGCTGACCCAGACAGCGGGCGGGCGACGGGGCCGGGCGCGGGTCTCAACTCCGACGAGTGGCCTCATCTACGCCCACACCCGCCACGCGACGAGCCGCGCCGGTGATCCCTGCCCGCACGACCACGTGCTCGTCGCCAACGTGGTGGACATGGGCGATGTCCAGGGCGGCTACAAAGCCCTCGACACGACGGTGGTGCGCGACCACCTGCACGCGGCCACGCTGGTCGGGCGCATGGCCGCCGCCCGCAAGGCCCTGGAGCTCGGCTATGCCATCGAGGCCGACGACGGGCCCTCGGGCCGCCTCGGGCACTGGGCCATCTGTGGCATCCCCCGCGCCGTGCAGGACCTGCACTCCAAGCGCGGCGTGGAGATTGACCAAGCCGTCGAGGAATCGGGCTACTCGAGCTACCGGGCCCGCCAGGTGGCGGCGCATCGGACCCGGGACGTGAAGCGCCACACCCCGGTCACCGAGCTCTTGCCCCGCTGGCAGGCAGAGCTCGTCGAGGCGGGCTGGAGCCCTGAGCAGCTGCTGTCATCGGTGACACACGCGGCCGAACGCGTTTCGCTCCCCGGACGACTGAAGCAAGCGGAGCTGGCATGGCTGACACACGAGGTGCTGGCTCCCGACGGCGACCTGGCGGCGCGCAAGGTCTTCCACCGCCGCGACGTGGTGGTGACGCTCGCACCGATGCTGTTCGGGCGGCCCGCAGGCGAGCTGCGCCGGGCGGTCGACTTGGTGCTCGCCTCCGCCGAGGCGGTGCCGCTGCTGCGCGTGGAGGGCGCGCGCGAACGCGCCTATGCGTGTGCCTCGGTCATCGCCACCGAGACCGCCATCGCCGAGGTCGTGGCCCGGGGCGCGGCCGCTTCCGACGGCCCCCGTGTGTGGGACTCGACCTACGAGGACGCCGTTGCTCGCACCGAGGCGCGCCTGGGCGCGGCACTGACCCGCGAACAATCCGACGCGGTGTGGGGCATCTGCAGCGGCGGGGCGGGGGTGAGCCTGGTGCTCGGGGTGGCGGGGGCGGGCAAGACCACCGCCCTGGCCTGTGTGGCCGACGCGTACCGCAGCGCGGGCTACGAGGTGCTGGGCACCGCCACCTCGGGCCAGGCGGCGCGCACGCTGCAGCGCGAGGCCAACATCGTGTCGAGCCGGACTCTGGCCTCGCTCACCTGGCGCCTCGAACACACGCTCGCGCTCACCCGCAACCACGTGATCATCCTCGACGAGGCGGGGATGACCGACGACCCCGCGTTGCTGGGGCTGCTGCGGGCCGCAGAGTCGGCGGGAACCAAGGTCGTCCTCGTAGGCGACGACCGCCAGCTCGGGCCCGTGGGCCCGGGCGGGGCCCTGGGTGCGCTGGTGCGCCGCCACGGCGGCGAGGTGCACGTGCTGCGCCAGAACCTGCGCCAAGCCGATCCAACCGAGCGCGCCGCGCTGGCTCAGCTGCGCGCGGGCAGCGTGAGCGACGCCGTGTCCTGGTACCTGGACAGCGGTCGCGTCGAGGCGCGTCCCGATCGCGAGACGACGCTCGAGGCCATGGTGGACGCCTGGGCCGCCGACGCCTTGGACGGCCGCGACGCCGCCATGTACGCGTGGCGCAAGCTGAACGTGGAGCACCTGAACGAAGTTGCTCGCCAGCGCTGGCGAGATGCCGGGCTCTTGGTCGGTCCGGAACTCTCCGTGTCCGGCGGCCGCCGCTACGCCGCGGGCGACTGGATCGTGACCTTGGCGCCGGGGGAGCGGGGCAAACTCGTCACCAGCGAACGCGGTGTGGTGGTGCGCGTCGCGCCACGCGAAGCCGCGTTGCTGGCGCGCATGGACGACGGGCGCCTCGTGCGCCTGTGGGGTGAGGAGCTCAACGCCGATCGTCTGGCGCACGGGTACGCGACCACCGTGCATCGCTCCCAGGGCGCCACGGTCGACGTCGCTCATCGCTTCGAGGACGGCGGCGGGCGGGAGCTCGCCTACGT
>JBBREO010000149.1:0-2758 GCA_038202855.1 Solirubrobacterales bacterium | reverse complement strand
CTTCCCGGCGCCCGCCTTCCGCATGGTCGGCATCGACACCGACCCGGCCAAGGTGGCGGCGGTCGCGGCCCGCGGCTCGGTCGACGAGGCCCACGTTGGCCGGGCCGGCTCGCTCGCCCTCCCGGAGCGCTCGTTCGACGTCGTCCTCTACCGGCAGGTCCTCCACCACGTCGCCCACGACCAGCCACTCGAGCCGTGCTTCGCCGAGGCCGCACGGCTGCTGGCGCCGGGCGGGGCGATGGTCGCCGTAGAGCCCGGACTGTGGCACCCCGTCGGCGCCGCGTTGGCTGGCGCCAACCGCCTGGGTCTCGGTCCGTGGGTCCACGGAACTCCAGACGACGTCCCGTTGTCCCCGCGCCGGCTGCGCGCGGAGGCCCTGGCGGCGGGCCTCGAGCCCGAGCTCCACGCCGTGACCTACACTTGGCGGCGCATGCCCCCACCCGTCCAGCGCGGGCTGTGGGCGCTCGATCGACACGGCTCGCGCCCCGGGCTTCGCGCCTTCGGCCACACGCTGATGCTCATCGCACGGCGCAACTCCGAGCCCCGATGACCGTTAGGTGAAGACCGTGCCCTCGCTCCGATCCACCTTCGCGATCCTCCTGACGGCGCTGGCCTCCCTGGCCGCGGCGCCGACCGCCCACGCCGCGAGCTCCATGGAGTCGATCTTACAGGACGACGCCGTGCTGCTCAACAGCGGCCCCGACACGACGCGGGGGAGCCTCGACGAGATGCGGGGCCTGGGCGTCGACACCGTGCACTCGCTCTTCGTCTGGGCGCAGATCGCGCCCGAGCGCCAGGAGACGGAGCGGCCACAGGGCTTTGACGCGAAGGACCCCTCGGCCTACCCGGCCGAGAACTGGCTCAAGTACGACACCCTCGTTCGCGAGGCCGACGCGCGGGGCATCGACCTGCTCGTAACCCCCACCAACCCGGCACCGGCGTGGGCCGGGGACTGCACGACGTCCGACCAGCGCGACACGTGCGTCAACCGGCCCAGCGCGAAGGAGTATGCCGCCTTCATCACCGCACTGGCCACGCGCTACTCGGGCACCTTCTCCGATCCCGAGAACCCCTCCCAACCGCTGCCGCGCGTGCGGCGCTGGTCGTTCATGAACGAGCCCAACCTAGGCGCCTGGCTGACCCCGCAGTTCGAGAAGGTCAAAGGACGCACCATCGCGTCGGGAATCCGGATCTACCGGCAGCTCGCCTACGCGGCGATCGACGCGCTGCGCAGCTCCGGCCACCCCCGCGACGCCTTCTACATCGCCGAGACGGCGCCCGTTGGGGGCTCGAGCACCAAGGGGGCCGATAGCAAGAACCCACCCCGCTCGTTCCTGCGGGGCCTCTTCTGCCTGGACTCGCGCGGCCGGCCCCTGCGCGACGCCGGCATCGGCTGCGGCAAGCGCTTCCGCCAATTTCCGGTGTCCGGCATCACCCATCATCCGTACACCTTCGGCGCCGGCGCGCCGCCCTTCACGCGCAGCGGCGCGAACGACATCACGATCGGCTTCCTCCCTCGACTGACCGGCGTGCTGGCCCAGGCCGCGCGGGCCAAGCGCATCCCGAAGAAGGCGGCCAACCGGATCCTGTTCACCGAGTTCGGCTTCCAGACCAACCCGCCCGACGGCACCTTCGGCGTCTCCTGGGCCAAGCAGGCGGAGTACCTCAACTTCGCCGAGTACCTCTCCTACACCACCAAGCAGGTGCGCGGCGTCTCCCAGTACGAGCTCTACGACGACCCGTCCACAACCAGCTTCAACACCGGCCTGCGGACGTGTCGCGAGCAGTGCACTCAGACCAAGAAGCCGAGCTACGCCGCCTACCGCCTGCCGCTCTACGTGGTGCGCAGCGGGAGCGTGCGCAGCGGGAGCAAGCGCGTGCGCGTCTTCGGGTGGGTGCGCCCGGCCACGAGCGCGCAGCGGGTCGAGATCCACCTCATCACCGGCACGGGATCGGCCAAGCGCAACACCCTGCTAAAGACGGTCACCACACGACCGACGGGCATTCTCGACGTAACGTTGCCCCGGCGAACCGGCGAGTACCAGCTGGCCTGGACCTCCGGCGACCAGGAGTTCTTGTCCCGCGGGGCGCGCGTGGCGCTGCGGTAGGCGCCGGTCAATCCTCGCCGTCGCGCAGGAACACCGTCGCCAGGCGCCACACGTAGGCGCGCGCCATCGGATCGAGCTTGCCGGCCTCGCGGGTGAGGAGCTTCTCTATTCTGCGACGGTCGAGGACCTCCCAGGCCGGATGCCCCGGCTCGGCCAGCGCCCGCTCGCGCACCAGAGCCTGTGTCGCGCCGAAGGGATCGGGCGCGGGAGGCGGGGAAGCCAGCGCGCCCGAGGTCGGCGCCGGGGCCGGCGTGCCTGGGCCACGCCATCGCCTTACTGGGCCACCCCGCTGCCTCACCGTCGGCGCGCGCCTGCGCGCCTCGGCGACCGCCATGCGCCCGAGCGTGCGCGTGCGGTGAGTGCGGCGGGTCAGCGCCGACTGCCTCGCGGGCCATGGCCGGTCGCCTTCGAAGGGCACGTCGACGATCGCCGGCGCCAGCGCCTCCGTGGCACGCAGGTGGAAGAGGTGAAGCGCGCGCTCGCGGGCGGGGAGCCCGAGCTCGTGAGGAAGCAGCCGCGGGCTCCAGGTCGGCGAGGTCGTGTCCTTGACCCACTCGACGCAGCTGTGGCTGGGGCCCGCCCAGCGCGCCATGTGCACGTGGAAGAAGAACAGGTCGGGCACGTCGATCAGCGCCGCGCCGTAGCCGAGC
>JBBREO010000148.1:0-2759 GCA_038202855.1 Solirubrobacterales bacterium | reverse complement strand
GGCCGGCGTGGCGACGGTCCTGCGCCTGCGCCGCTCACGCGGCCAGGAGCGCCAGCAGATGAAGTGGATTGGCCTGGCGGGGGCGGTGGCCGGCGTGGTGATCGTGGTCAACGCGGTCAGCTTCTTCGCCGGCGTCCAGGGAATCGACCAGCTCCGGCTCGTCGTCGTCGGCCTCGCGTTCGCGGGCTTTCCGGTGGCGGCGGGCACGGCGATCCTCCGCTACCGCCTGTACGACATCGACGTGGTGATCAACCGCGCGCTGGTCTACGGCGCGCTCACGGCCACCCTGGCCGTCACCTACCTCGCCAGCGTGCTGTCGCTCCAGTTCGTGCTCGAGGGGATCACGCAAGGATCGGGCCTGGCGGTTGCGGCGTCCACGCTGGCCGCCGCCGGTCTCGTGCGCCCCGCTCGCGCACGCATCCAGGCTGCTGTCGACCGCCGCTTCTACCGCCGCAAATACGATTCCCAGCGCACGCTCGAGGCCTTCTCCTCGCGCCTGCGCGACGAGGTCGACCTCGACTCCCTGAGCGCCCAGCTGAACTGGGTCGTCGCCGACACGATGCAGCCCGCCCACGTGTCGCTCTGGCTCCGCCGACCGGAGGCGCGCCCCTGATGCGCCTCCGCGTGGTGGCCACGGGCCTGGCTCTTACCTCCGCCGTGATGGTCACGGCGACGCTGGTCTTCTGGGCGTTTGGTTCCTACCCCGAGCCGCCCTCCGGCTGGGGCACGGACGGGATCCAGGTTATCCTCGAGCTGCCGCCGCTCGTCTTCGTGGCCATGGGGACCGTCGTCGCGCTTCGCCAGCCCGGCAACCGCATCGGCTGGGTCTGCCTCGGGATCGGCGTCTTGCTCTCGTTCGACCCGAGCGTGTACGGCTCCTACGGGCGGGACACCGGGTCGGCGCCGCTCCCGGGTGCGGACTTCGCCAGCTGGCTGGGCGACTGGATCTGGATCCCCGCCACGTTCAGCACGGGCACGTTCTTGCTCCTGCTCTTCCCCGACGGGCATCTGCTGTCCCCGCGCTGGCGCGTCGTGGCGTGGGCGTCTGCGGTCGTGATCGTCCTCGCGATCGTCTCCGAGGCGTTCCACCCGGGGATGCTCGCGAGCGCCCCGGGGGTTGCCAACCCGTATCCGGTCGAGGCCTCGAACCTCATACCCGGACGTCTTCCGGGAGGGGCGAACGTGCTGCTGGCCCCCTGCTTCGCCGCCGCGGCGGCCTCCCTGGTGCTGCGCTTCCGGCGTGCCCACGGGCGGGAGCGCCTGCAGGTCAAGTGGTTCGCCTCCGCCGCCGCCCTGCTGGCCCTGCTCTTCGCGCTCGCGGGTATCGGCAACCTGGTGGCCGGCCTGCTCGACGCCGGGCGCCCGCTGGGTCTGCGAGTGCTCGAGGACGCCGTCTCGGCATCGGTGATCGGAATGCCGCTCGCGATCGGCATCGCGGTGCTGAGACACGACCTCTACGAGATCGACGTGGTCATCAACCGCACGCTGGTCTACGGCGCGCTGACCGCCGCGCTGGCCGCCGCCTACCTCGGCCTGGTGCTGCTCTTCCAGCTCGTGCTGAGCCCGCTGACCAGCACGTCCGATCTCGCGGTGGCGGTCTCGACGCTCGCGGTGGCCGGGGTCGCCCGCCCGGCCCGAGCCCGCATCCAGTCCGCCGTGGACCGGCGCTTCTACCGCCGCAAGTACGACGCCCAGCGCACGCTCGAGGCCTTCTCCTCCCACCTGCGCGACGAGGTGGACCTGTCCAGGCTCAGCGCCGAGCTGAGCCAGGTGGTGCGCGAGACCATGCAACCGGCCCACGTCTCGCTGTGGCTGCGGGCGGCGGAGCGGCCATGACCGGCGGCATCCCTCCGGAGTGGGCGATGGTCAGCGTGATGTTCGTCGACACGCTTCGTAACGCTTCCCGGACGGCCCTGGCGTAGAACGGATGTCGAGATGGCCGCACTGACCAGGACCTTCCACCGCCTCCGGCGGCGGGACCGCGACGAGGCAGAGGCCCCGGCGCACCCCGTGCCCGCGCCCGCCCCGACGGAGCAGGCGCCGGTGGAGATATCCCCGAGCGACCCGCTGATGGCCTACTTCCAGACCGCCACCGAGGCCGTGGACATCGAGGCTCTGGAGCTCGACTCCCCCGCTCTGCGGGAGCTCAAGGCCGCCGGAGTCAAGCTGGCCGTCCCGCTGGTCAGCCAGGGCGAGCTGATCGGCGTGCTCAACCTCGGGCCGCGGCTCTCCGAGCAGGACTACTCCTCCGACGACCGCAAGCTGCTGGACAACCTCGCCGCCCAGGCGGCTCCGGCGCTGCGGGTGGGCCAGCTGGTGCGCGAGCAGGAGGCCGAGGCGGTGACACGGCAGCGCTTCGAGTCCGAGCTCGAGGTGGCCCGGCTGATCCAGCAGAACTTCCTCCCCAAGGAGCTGCCCGAGATGGCGGGCTGGCAGGTCGCCGCCTACTACCGCCCCGCGCGCGAGGTGGGGGGCGACTTCTACGACGTGATCCCGCTCCCCGACGGCCGCGTCGGCTTCGTGGTGGGAGACGTGACCGACAAGGGCGTGCCCGCCGCGCTGGTGATGTCGGCCACCCGGAGCCTCCTGCGCGCCTCGGCGCAGCGCCTGATCGAGCCGGGCGAGGTGCTGGCCCGGGTCAACGACCAGCTGTGCCCGGACATGCCGGCGGCGATGTTCGTGACCTGCCTGTACGGGGTCCTCGACCGCGACACCGGCCTGCTGCGCTTCGCCAACGCCGGGCACGACGTGCCCTACGT
>JBBREO010000147.1:0-2841 GCA_038202855.1 Solirubrobacterales bacterium | reverse complement strand
CGCCGCGCACCTGGTTGGTGGTGTAGGAGAGGTACTCGGCGAGGTTGAGGTACTCCGCCTGCTTGTCCCAGGAGACGCCGAAGGTGCCGTCGGGCGGGTTGGTCTGGAAGCCGAACTCGGTGAAGAGGATCCGGTTCGCCGCCGATCTCGGAATGCGCTTGGCCCGCGCGGCCTGGGTCAGCACGCCGGTCAGCCGGGGGATGAAGCCGATCGTGATGTCGTTCGGGCCGCTGCGCGTGAAGGGAGGCGCGCCGGCGCCGAAGGTGTATGGGTGATGGGTGATCCCCGACACGGGCAACTGCCGGAAGCGCTTGCCGCAGCCGATGCCGGCGTCGCGCATAGGCTGGCCGCGCGAGTCCAGGCAGAAGAGGCCCCGCAGGAACGAGCGGGGTGGGTTCTTGCTATCGGCCCCCTTGGTGCTCGAGCCCCCGACGGGCGCCGTCTCGGCGATGTAGAAGGCGTCGCGGGGGTGGCCGGAGCCGCGCAGCGCGTCGATCGCCGCGTAGGCGAGCTGCCGGTAGATCCGGATTCCCGACGCGACGGTGCGCCCTTTGACCTTCTCGAACTGCGGGGTCAGCCAGGCGCCGAGGTTGGGCTCGTTCATGAACGACCAGCGCCGCACGCGCGGCAGCGGTTGGGAGGGGTTCTCGGGATCGGGGAAGCTGCCCGAGTAGCGCGTGGCCAGCGCGGTGATGAAGGCGGCATACTCCCGCGCGCTGGGCCGGTTGACGCACGTGTCCCGCTGGTCGGACGTCGTGCAGTCCCCTGCCCACGCCGGGGCCGGGTTGGTGGGGGTTACGAGCAGGTCGATGCCGCGCGCGGCGGCCTCGCGAACGAGCGTGTCGTACTTGGTCCAGTTCTCGGTCGGGTAGGCCGAGGGGTCCTTCGCGTCAAAGCCCTGGGGCCGCTCCGTCTCCTGGCGGTCGGGCGCGATCTGCGCCCAGACGAAGAGCGAGTGCACGGTGTCGACGCCCAAGCCCCGCATCTCGTCGAGGCTCTCCCGTGTGGTCTGGGGGCCGCTGTTGAGCAGCACGGCGTCGTCCTGGAAGATCGACTCCATGGAGCTCGCGGCGTTGGCCGTCGGCGCCGCGGCCAGCGAGGCCAGCACCGTGAGGAGGATCGCGAGGGTGGATCGGAGCGAGGGCACGGTCTTCACCTAACGGTCATCGGGGCTCGGAGTTGCGCCGTGCGATGAGCATCAGCGTGTGGCCGAAGGCGCGAAGCCCGGGGCGCGAGCCGTGCCGATCGAGCGCCCACAGCCCGCGCTGGACGGGCGGGGGCATGCGCCGCCAAGTGTAGGTCACGGCGTGGAGCTCGGGCTCGAGGCCCGCCGCCAGGGCCTGCGCGCGCAGGCGGCGGGGGGACAACGGGACGTCGTCTGGAGTTCCGTGGATCCACGGACCGAGACCCAGGCGGTTGGCGCCGGCCAATGCTGCCCCGACGGGATGCCACAGTCCGGGCTCGACGGCGACCATCGCCCCGCCCGGCGCCAGCAGCCTCGCGGCCTCGGCGAAGCAGGGCTGAAGTGGCTGGTCGTGGGCGACGTGGTGGAGGACCTGCCGGTAGAGGACGACGTCGAAGGAGCGCTCCGGGAGGGCGAGCGAGCCGGCCCGGCCGACGTGGGCCTCGTCGACCGAGCCGCTGGCCGCAACCGCCGCTACCTTCGCCTGGTCGGCGTCGATGCCGACCAGGGAAAAGGCGGGCGCCGGGAAGAGGTGGCGCCCGGGATGCCACCCGCAGCCGACCGAGAGCACGGTCCCGCCGGCAAGGCCCAGCCGCGCGGCGAGGATCTCGCGCTCGCGCCGCTCGACCTGGCGGTACTGGATCTCGAGCGTCTCGGCGCTCGAAATCCGGTTCAGCAGGTTGTCGGGATCGTAGGTGCCCACGGGGCTGGTCACCGGGGCGCCGTCAGGTGGGCGGAGGTGGGCGGGGGTGGGCGGGCCCAGTATCGGGGTGGGCAGGACGCGGGTAGCCGGGTGTGCTCCTATCAGAACTGGACCATTACCTCGCGGCTCATGAAGCTGCTCGGGGGATCGCCCGGGCCGGTCCACACCGCTCGAAACGCGCCCGAGACCGGGACCGTCAGTCCGGCGGTGAAGTAGCCCACGCCGTTGGTGACCGGGATTGGATCGCCGTTGTTCTCCCAGTCCGTTGCCCCCTGGGGCCGGAACTGCACCTGCACCGTGTCGCCCTGCGTCCCGTTCGGCCGGAAGCGCAGCTGCCCCCACACGTTGACGGTCCCTCCCCCGAGGCCATCGGGCGTGCCGGCGCTGGCCACGAGCGGTAGGGCGTATGCGGAGGCCGCCGGCTTGGGCTGCCCGACGGCGTCGAAGAGGCCCGACTGGTAGGTGAACCAGTAGCGCCTGGAGCTGGGGTCCTCGGACTTGACCGGCTCCGCATCGCGCAGCAGGAACTGGCTGTTGCCGAAGATGCGCGGGTTCTTGTACAGGATGAAGTCGCCCTCGTTGAGGTACTGGGCCTGCAGGTCGGGCGCAATGCCCGCGTACGGGTCGGGCGGCTTGGTCTCGTAGCCGAGCTCGCTCAGCAGAACCGGCATCCCGGAGGCGATGTTCTTGGTGGCGTTGGCGTAGCGGTCCAGCGCTTGCCCCAGCGCGGAGATGTTGCCCAGCGTGTAGCCGCTTGTGGTAGGCACCTCGTTTGGGGCGGCGCCGCGACTGTAGGGGTGATGGGCGAACGCGCTCGCCTTGATCGGCCCGAGCTTCTTGAACATGTCGCACTTTCGCGCCGTGGCCTGCTTGCCCTTGTAGCGCTTGCCGTTGGGCGCGACGCACATCATCTCCCTGATGAACTCGACCGGCGACATCCCGGAGCGGTCGGTCT
>JBBREO010000146.1:0-3009 GCA_038202855.1 Solirubrobacterales bacterium | reverse complement strand
TCTCGGCGCCGCTCCTCTACGCCCTGGGCCGCGGGCTCGCCGACGAGGCCCACGCGCGGACCGCGACGCTGCTCTACCTCTTCGCCCCCATCTCGCTGCTCTACGGTGCGACCTCGGCCGACGCGCTGTTCGTGACGCTGGGGCTGGCCGCCACGGTCACGCTGCTGTCGGCGCGGCGGATGCTGCGCGCCGGGGGCCCGCTGCTGCTTGCGATCGCGTCGTTCTTCTCCTACGCGCTGATCGCCGTCGCCGCCTGGGCGGTGCTGGTCCTGGCCTGGCGCGGGGAGATCCGGCGATCCATCGCGATCGCCGTGAGCTCCGCCGCGGGTCTCGTCGCCTGCTACGTCGCCCTGCATCTCGCGACGGGCTTCGATCCGCTGGGGGCGCTGCGCTCCGCCGATGGCGCCTACCGGGCCAGCATCGCGCGGGTCCGCCCCTATCGCTACTGGCTGGTCGGCTCGCCGACCGCGTTCTTCATCGCCCTCGGGCTGCCGCTCGCCTGGCTGGTGATGCGAGCGGCCGCCCGCCGCGACGCGGCCGCCCTCGCGCTCCTGGCCGTCATCGCCGTCGCCGCGCTCGCCGGGTACACGAAGGCCGAGACCGAGCGGATCTGGCTCTTCCTGGCGCCGTTCGCATGTCTGGCGGCCGCGAGCGCCCTGCCCGCGCGCCGGGTTGGCCTGGTCCTGGCGACGCTGGCCCTCCAGGCGATCGCGGTCGAGCTGCTGGTGTTCACGGTCTGGTGACCGGCTCCACGCGCCCCGCTACGCTACCCACCGCAGTTGATTGGCCAGTCAGTCAGAGGAGTCGGCGTGGATCTCAAGGACACCCCGGAGCAGGCGGAATACCGTGTGAAGGTGCGCACGTGGCTGCAGGAGCACGGCCACGAGGCGCCCGTCCTGCGCGGGGAGGGGGCGATCGAGGACGAGGACGAGGCGGTCCAGGCGCACCGCGCCTGGCAGCGCCAGCTCGCCGAAGCCGGCTTCGTCGGCGTGACCTGGCCCGCCGAGTACGGGGGGCAGGGCCGGGGACCGCTCGAGCAGGTGGTGATCAATCAGGAGGTCAACCTCGCAGGGCTGCCCGGCATCCTCGACACCATCGGCGTGGGCATGCTCGGCCCGACGATCATCGCCCAGGGGAGCGAGGAGCAGAAGCAGCGGTATCTCGCAACGATGCTCCACGGCGACGAGGTGTGGTGCCAGCTCTTCTCCGAGCCCGCAGCCGGGTCTGACCTGGCCGGCATCCAGGCGCGTGCGCGCCGCCAGGACGACGGCAGCTGGCGCCTCTCGGGCCAGAAGGTGTGGACCACCGCCGCCCAGTTCGCGTCGTTTGGCCTGCTGCTCGCGCGCACGGATGCCGACGTCCCCAAGCACAAGGGGCTGACCATGTTCGTCGTGCCCATGGACGCAGCCGGGATCACCATCCGCGGGCTCCGCCAGATCTCCGGCGAGGCCGAGTTCAATGAGGTCTTCTTCGACGAGGTCGCGCTCGACGCCGACGCCACGGTCGGCCCCGTCGACGGCGGCTGGGGGGTGGCGATGACCACGCTGATGTTCGAGCGCCTCGCGATCGGCGGCGGCAGCGAAGCCATGGGCTACCGGGCGGATCGCTTCGCCCAGGCCATCGCGGCCGATCCTGACGCGAGCGCCAACCGAGAGGTCCGCACCCGGCTGGGCGAGATCGCCACCGACCTGCTGGCGATTCGCTTCACCGGCTACCGCATGCTCACCGCCATCCAACGCGGTCAGATCCCCGGCCCCGAGGCGGGGCTGAGCAAGGTGACGGCGGTCAACGCGGCCATCGCAGCGGGGGACCTCATCGCCGACGTCCTCGGGCCCGAAGCGCTCGCCGACAGCGAATGGGCGTACTTCATCTCCTACCTGCCCGGCCTCAAGTCGGCCGGCGGCACGGAGGAGATCCTGCGCAACACGATCGGCGAACGCGTGCTTGGCCTCCCGCCCGAGCCGCGGCTGGACAAGGGCATCCCGTTCTCCGAGCTGCGTGCGAAGGAGAAGGCGGCGCTGTCGAGCTGATGGACTTCGAGCTCTCCGACGAACAGCAGTTCCTGCGCGACGCCGCCCGTGGCGCGCTGTCGCGCCACGACACCGTCGGCGCGGCGCGCGAGGGCCTTGACGGGGCCGCGCGGCTGGACCTGTGGGACACCGCACGCGAGGCCGGGTGGCCGGGGCTGTTGATCGACGAGGCCCGGGGAGGCGCCGGGCTGGGCGGCCTCGACGCCATGCTCGTGATGATCGAGTGTGGACGCGTGCTCGCATCGGTCCCGCTGCTCGGTCACGTCCCCGCCACCGGCCTGCTCGATGCCGCCCAGGGCCACGATGAACTGCTGGACGCCTTGGCCGAGGGCGAGCGCCGGGCGGCGCTGGTGCCGGCCCAGCCGCCCGGCGACTTGGACCCTGGCTGGACCGTGGAGTCGCCGCGCGGCCAAGCGCGCAGCCCGGCGCCGCGCGCTATGTTCGCGGATGGGGCCACCACCGTCACCGGCACCGTTTCGTGGGTACCCGACGCGCCCGGTGCCGACGTGCTCCTCGTGATGGCCGCGGGCGAGGACGGATCGCCCATCTCGATCGTCGTCGAGTCTGACCAGCCTACGGTCACCGTCGAGCCTGTGACCCGCTACGACGCCACCCGCCCGCTCGGCCACGTGCACTTCGACCGGGCCGTCGGCACGCCGCTGGGGGTGGACGAGGACCAGCTTTGCTCGGCCTGGTACCTCGCGCAGGGACTCGTCGCCGCGGAGTCGCTGGGAGCGGTCGAGGCGGCCCTGGAGTCCTCGGTGGCCTACGCCAAGGAGCGCTTCACGTTCGGCCGGGCGATCGGGTCCTACCAGGCGGTCAAGCACGCGCTCGTGGAGGTGCTGCGCCTCCGCGAGAACGCGCGCTCGCTGATCTACTACGCCGGCTGGGCTCGTCAGGATGCGCCGGAGGAGTTCCCGCTGGCGGCCAGCGCCGCCCGGGTAGCGGCGGGCAAGGCGCTCGACTTCGCCGCGCGCGA
>JBBREO010000145.1:0-3079 GCA_038202855.1 Solirubrobacterales bacterium | reverse complement strand
GGGGCTGCGCGCGGTGGGAAGGGTCTATGCCGGGTGGGGGCTGTCGCAGGCCTTCTACTGGCAGCATCTGTACAAGGAGGAGCCCTTCGACTTCGCCACGCTGGAGGACTTCCTCGTCGGGTTCTGGGAGGGATTCTTCCTGGCGAAGGACGCCAACAACCTGCTGGCCATGGCATGGACATGGCAGAACGGCGACATCGGTCAGACGCCCGGTTTCGACGGAGACCACCAGCGAGCACTCGCATCCATAAAGGCGGAGACCCTGGTGATGCCAGCGCAGAAGGACCTGTACTTCCCGCCGGAGGACGAGGAGTACGCCGTCTCGCACATCCCGAACGCCAAGCTGCGGGTCATCCCGGGCGTCTGGGGCCACTTCGCCGGCGGTGGCGTGAACCCCGTCGACACCACCTTCATCGATGAGGCCCTCAAGGAGCTTCTCGCGACCTAGTGCCTGGGCCACCTCGCGAGCTCGCGCCCGTCCGACTCGCCCAGCAGCGCCATCGCGTCCTTGGCCAACGCATCATTCCAACTGTCAGGAAGGTCCCGCTAGCGGCAGGATCGACTCGCGATCAGCGCGGCGGCCGCAGCGTGACCAGTGAGCGGGCGCCCCGCGGGGGCTTGGCCAGCAGCTCGATCTTGGCGATCGACTGGTGGGGCACCACGAGGGCGCGGGGCGGGAGGCGCCCGCCGGCACCCTGGAGCATCTCGTCGTAGCGCTCCGGGTGCGGATACAGGGTGAGGAACTGATCGCCAGGACCGGCCTCGAGCGCGTAGAGAAAAAATCGCTCGCCGTCCGCGAGCGTGATCCGGACCACGGGCTCGTGACCGCCCCGCGAGCGGACGAAGTCGTGGATCCGCTCGAGCAGCGCCCGCAGCCAGGGCGCTTGCTCGGCGGCGGCCGCCGCGCTCCACGGCGACTCGGCGCGAGCATCCCGCTCCCCGGCCAGCTGCCGCGGGTTCACCAGACGCTCGGGCACGTCGAGGCTGCCGTGCACGATGTCGCCCGCCCGTTCGCGGTACCCGGGCACGAGCACCGAGGTCACGATCCCGTGCTCGGCCGTCAGTTCGTCGATCATCGGCCAGGCCTCGGCGACGTTCTGGGGCCGATCGATGTACACCGTGTAGGTCGGCCGATGGCTGGCCACGCGGCCGAGTTTGTCGCCGTAGGGCCGTTCGTCGCCGGAGAACCCCCAGTCGCCGAGAATCGTCGTCGCGCCCGCGGCACCGATCTCCCGCAGCCGCCTGGTCAGCTCGCTGTACACCGCGCGCCCGTCGACCTCCGCGCTGCGCCGCGTGTAGACCTGGATCGTTTGCCAGACGTCCTGCCCGTGGACCCCGGGCTCGGCGACGCTCGGCGGGGGCTCCAGCAGCTCGCCGTCGTGCTTGACCTGCGCGATCGCCTCGAGGGCCAAGACCGGGTCGGCAAGGATCTCCGCGAGATGGGGCAGGGAGCGCCGGAGCAAGTCGGGCGCCCCCACGGAGACGATGATCATCGGTGTGCCGCTGTTGGCCGAGAACAGCCGTGCACGCTGTCGTGCACCGTGCATCAGCCCGTCGACACCGGGCAGCACGATCGCCCCGGTCGCCCCGTGCTGCTGGAGCAGCGCCGCGGCCTCGCGGTACGCGGGGCGCCCACCCGCTCGTTCGGCCGAGCTGCAGTAGATCGTGAGCTGCGCCGCGAGTCCCGGTCCCGCGGGGAACTCGGCGTCCGCCACGTCCTGGCCGGTGACTAGGCGCGCGTGCTCGAGCGTCACCAGGCCGCGCGGCACCGCACGGTCCACGTCGTCGAGGACGGCCAGGATCCGCTCGTGCCGGTCGACGGCGCACGCGAGCAGCGGCAGGTCGGTGGAGACGTCGGGGAAGCGATGGGCGTGGATGCGCCGGTTGACCCCGAACCCCTCGATGCCGCGCAGCAGCGCCGCCGCGACCAGGTCGTGGTCGGCGAGGCAGGCCATCAGGGCGTCGCTCGCCTGCGCCGGCCCGACGCTGACCGACTCGCCGAAGTAGACCGAGAGCTTGAGCGCGTCCTCGATCATCCGATCGCCCCGCCGGCGATCCACCCGAGCCCGGTGGCCGCCAGGCCGGCCAGCATGGAACCGAGCAGGTAGAGCCACACCAAGCCCCACTCATTGTCCTCGCCGAGGCGCTGCGTCTCGACCATCCACGTCGAGAACGTCGTGTAGCCGCCGAGCAGGCCCGTCCCGAAGACCAGCAGCGGCTCGCCCGTCACGGCCAGGCCGGTGAGGAGCCCGAGCAGGGAGCCCCCCGTCAGGTTGACGACGAAGGTGCCGAGCGGGAAGGCGGTCGGCCGGCGCGCGGCGATCGCCGCGCCTACGGAGAACCGCGCCGAGGCGCCGACAGCGCCGAACGCCGCGACACCGATCCAGGCGAGCACCCCGGTCACCCGTACCGCCGCCTCCGCGCGACCACGGTCGCGCCAACCGCGACGGCCATGCCCCCGGCGAGGCTGGCGGCCGCGTAGCCAGCCGCCAGCGCCACGTGGCCGTCGTTCGCGAGGCCGATGGTCTCGATCTGGAAGGTGGAGAACGTCGTGAACGCTCCGCACAGCCCGGTGCCGAGCAGGAAGCGCCAATACCGCGTCGGCGACACCATCTCCGTGAGCCGCGTTGTGAGCCAGGCGAGCAGCAGCGCGCCCGCGAGGTTCACCGAGAAGGTCGCCCACGGCCACTGTCCGGGAGCGTGAGGCAGCGCCTCGGCCAAGCCGGCGCGGGCGAGCGCGCCGACGGCGCCACCGAGCAGGATCGAGACGGTGCGCAGCCGCGCCACGCCCATGCGCGCGAGGATCGCGGCAGGACCGACGCGGCGGGCGACGGGCGCGCTCACCCGGGGCGGCTGCCCGGCCGCGCCGCGCGCGCGCCGCGGACGGCGGGAAGGCGGACCGGCGGGCGGCGTCCGTTCGTGGTCCATGCGACCGGCGGCCCCTTGGCGCGCTCGTCGGAGGAGGCGACCGCTAGGAGCCTGCGCAGCTTGCACGCGACGTGCACGGCGAGCCGCGCCTCCGGATCCTGGAGATCGTCGCCGAGGACGTCCGTGGCCTGCCGCAGGCGATGCCGGAACG
>JBBREO010000144.1:0-3106 GCA_038202855.1 Solirubrobacterales bacterium | reverse complement strand
CGACGGGAGGGCTCTCGCGCGTTTACGAACACGTGAAGCCTGCCAAGCCCGCCATCCCCGTCCCGGCCGTCAACAGCGCGAGCGCCCCCGCGCGTGCCGAAACAAAGCGGCGCTCAACAACGCTGGTGAGCGCCTCACCGGTGGTCAGGGGATGGAGGGTGGGCTGCTGTTCTTGCTGTGGCTGTTCCTCAGCCCCGTGGGCCACTACATCTTCCAGCCCAACCTCAACAAGGTGCTTCAGGCCCAAGCGGGAGTCTCGCCGGCGCAGCCGTAGGGTGGCAGCGTTCCGGCGACAGGCCCTCCCCCGCCGCCCCCGACACTGCCAAGCTGACAAAGTGCCGAGCGTTACCGAAGCGCTCATTTCAAGACTGTTGGGCGTCATGCACCCAGGCGCCCGTGAGCCGAGATCCTGTCGCTAACGCTGCGCTCCGGCCGCTGATCATCGCGACGAGCCAGTCCGCTGACCGCCGACTCGCCCGCGTGCGCGATCGTCTGTGCGATCGTCAGAAAGGCCTGCGCTGGGCGGTTTGCGCCATGTTGGCGATATGGCGACTGGTGCCCCAAGGGACCGCGGGCTCTTGAAACTTGCTGCTAACCGCGGTTTCTTCGGCCACGGAGCGGCGATGGAATCGAACCATCCAAGCCGGGGGTTGCCCGGCCCTGCCGGTTTTGAAGACCGGATGGGCCACCAGACCCCTGCCGCTCCGCCGCGAAGGCTACGCGGCCGCGCTTGGTGACAGAGGTTAGGAATGCACGGCGTCAGCGGGGCCGGGCCAGGCACCGCGCGAGTCCAGCTGCTCCCAGGTGTGGAACGCCCGCGGCTTGACAGCGCCCCGGGCGCGAGCGGATCATCGCTGGACCGACCGGGGAGGGCATGGATGAGAATTGACCACTGGTGGGGACCCGTTCTGTGCGCGTTGGCCATCAACGCGGGCTGGAGCTCGT
Organism: Solirubrobacterales bacterium; assembly: GCA_038202855.1. Lineage (GTDB taxonomy): Bacteria > Actinomycetota > Thermoleophilia > Solirubrobacterales > Thermoleophilaceae > JAAYBF01. The sequence goes on along the minus strand of JBBREO010000144.1, from coordinate 2,161 downwards.
CCGCCCCGGCGGCCACCTCCCGGTCCGCGACGTCCACCGCGCAGCCTCCGACGTCCACCGCGCAGCCCGGAGCGTCCACGGCGCGCAAAGCCCGACACTGTCGTCTGCCCGTGCAGGCGCGCCACCACGTGCGCCGCTGCGTGCCGCGCCGGCGAGCCTTCGCCGACGTCCGCGCCCTCGGCGGCCACGTGAGCCTGAGCACCGCCGAGCAGGCCTTCGTCGCCACGATCGGGCCCTTGCCCGGCGTGCCCGCCCGCGGCTTCGCGCCCCGGCTGCGCTCGGGCAGCGGCCCGGTCCGCTGGCTGCTGCGGTACCGGAACCGGCTCACGGCGCGGCAGCGCAGCGCGGTGCTGCGCCTGGTCCACGGGCCGCTGAGCAGCTCGACGGCCCACGTCGCCACGGCGGAGGCCGACAAGTGGAAGGCCCTCCTCAACGACACGGCCGCACGCGAGGCCGCCCACCTCGGTCGCCCGCTCGGCCTGGCCATGGAGGTCGAGCTGCTCGACAAGCAGCCGGTGGACAAGAAGACCAAGAAGGAGATCCCCACGCTGGCCGACACCGCCCCGTTCGACGCCGCGCGTCCTCACCGGCCCCGCGGCCACGTGCCGGTTCAAGATCTTCCCGAAGGGCCGGGGGCTCGGCCTCAACGACGAGCGGGAGACCGCCGCCCACGAGGTCTTCCACTGCTTCCAGGGCCAGATCATGGGGCTCGGTGCCTACTACGGGGTGTCGCAGAACTGGCTCGACGAGGGATCGGCCGAATGGGTCGGCTTCCGGATCGCCGAGGAGTGGAGCGGGGTCAAGCTGCACGATCCGTGGTGGAACGGCTACCTCGAGCACCCTGAGATCTCGGTCCTGAACCAGTCCTACTCGGCCACGGGCTTCTGGGCGCACCTGGCCGAGAGCGGGCTGGACCCGTTCACCGTCCTGCCCACCTTCCTCGTCAACCCCAGCAACTTCGACGCCTACAAGCAGGCCATCGGCCTTGCCGGCACGGGGTTCTTGAACACGTGGGCCTCAGACCACGCCCGCCGCCCGGACTTCGGGCCGGCGTGGGACACGACCGGCGCCGGCATCACCAAGGCGCGCTACGACCCGCCGTTTTCCTTCCTCTCCAACGGCGGCGAGTTGGCGATCACCGCCCCGACCGAGGCCCGCGCCGTGGAGGCCATCGACCTGCACGTCGACGTCGTCGACGTCGTTCCCTCGGGCGCCGGCCCCGTCCACGGTCGCCTGCATCCCGCCAAGGGCGCCGACCGGCCGCTCGCCGCCGGCAGCTACTGCGTGCGCAAGGGCGGCTGCGGCTGCCCCGCGGGCAGCGCGGGCGCCGGGAGCACCCTGCCCTCGCTGCCGGCCGGCGAGGCCTGGTTCTCCCTGGCCAACCGCAGCGCGCGAAGCGCGTGACCATTCGCGCCCTCGCGCTCAAGGACCACTGCAAGCGCAAGGGCCCCAAGCGCACGATCACGGTTAGCGGCGAGGTCGGCGGCGCGTTCACGGACCTCGGGACCTGCGGACTCAACGCCTTCGGTGCCTACCAGGCCGTCTTCGACACGACGATCGGCGACAAGGTCTACCTGCTCCAGATCTACATTCCGAAGGCGAGCTGGGGCGGCCCGGGCTTCTACCATCTCAAGCGCGGGGGTGTCTCCTCAGAGCCCAACGTGACGTTCACCGACGGCCGCGGCAGCGCCTGGGACTCCGCCGAGGGCTCCGAGGCGTCCTCCGGCCAGGTCGTGACCAACGACGACACGGTCTCGGGCTCGGTGAGCGCGAGCATGCTGCGGACGGGCGGCGGCGGCACCGAGTTCGCGAACGGCTCGTTCGTGTGCAACCCGGGGTAGGCACAAGCTCCCAATTCCGCGCAGTTTCCGAGGAAAGGGGACCCCGGCCTGGGGCGAGATCGACCCGCGTGCTACCTCTACGCGCGCACATGCCCGCCCGGCGACCATCGGCGAGTGACCCCGACGCCCTCGTCGCGGAGACGATCCGTGAGCATGCGACGGGCCTGCTCGCCACCGCTCGTCGCTATTCGCTGTGTCCCGACGATGCCCACGACGCCTACCAGCGCGCCGTGGAGATCTTCATTCGGCGCGCGCATCGCCTGGAGCCCGAGGGGGCGGCGGGCTGGCTGCGCACCGTGGTCAAGCACGAGGCGCTCGCC
>JBBREO010000143.1:0-3161 GCA_038202855.1 Solirubrobacterales bacterium | reverse complement strand
CACAGCTCGAGCCAGCGCTCCTGAGCCGCGACGTCGCTCACGGGGGCATTGAAATGGGCGCCCAGCAGGGCCTGGGTCCAATTGACCGAGCCCTCCTCGATCGAGAGCGACGCGTGCTCGCGGGCGCGGATGAGAAGTACGACACGATCGATCTCCACCGCCGTGGGGCTCACCTGCCCGACGGCTACGCGGTCCTCGCCCTCGACGGTGCCCAGCCGACGCAACGCGAGCGGCTCCAGCCGCTCCCGCTCGATGGGATCGAGGTTACAGAGCCCCGACCCCGGGTGGACGACGGCCCGGCCGTCCACCAGCTCGGTCGCCGCCACGTCGTCGGCCAGGAACGAGGCTCCCTGGCGCACCAGGTGCAGCGCGGTCGAGGTCTTGCCGGCCCCGCTTGCACCCAGCACGAGCAGGCCGCGCCCGTCCACAGCCACGGCGCTGGCGTGGATGGGTTGGAGGCCCTGGAGCAACGCCGCGATCGGCAGCATCTGGCCCACCAGGAAGCGCTGCCACATCCAGCCGGGCATGTCGGTGGGTGCGCACTCCACTGCGGTGCCTGCGCGGGCGGCCCGAAAGCGCCCGAAGTAGTCGTGGGAGACGACCACGCCGCCATCTCCGTCTCGCGCGACCAGGAATCGTGCTCCGCCCCATATCTGGTCGGCCAGCACCTCTGCCTCCGGGTCGAGCGGGACCTCCCCGGTCAGGGTCAGGTCGGTCACGCGCTCCGGAGCTGCTTTCCAGGGCGCAGGCGCCAGCCCAGGTGCTTCGAAAGCGCCCTTCAGACGCAGCCCGAAGGCTGCCCCCAGGGGACGCGAGCGCTCGAGCTCAGCCACTCACGAGCTCGATCAACCCGCGGCTGCGCAGGTCCTGGCAGAAGCGCTCAAGGTCGGTGTGCAGGCGCCCGCGTTCTACGCCGAGGTGCTCCTCTAGGGTGACAAGCGCGCCCTCGATGGTGCCCGCCTCCTGCATCGCTTGCCAGAAGGCCGTGCCCGCGGCGTCGAGACCGTAGTACTGCCCGCTGTCGAGGTTGAGCAAGACGGTCTCCTCATCGAACACCCGCAGCGAGACGTGCGAAGGCACCAGCACCCGGCGTGAGGGCTGCGGTGGGGGCATGCTGGCCTCGCTCGGTCAGCTCAGGATGCGCGTCGCAGCCGGCTGCGCAGCGCGGCTCCCGCACCCGTCGCGGCCGCGCCCGCGCCGGCGACGATCATCACGAGGTATCCGGTGAAGGGGAGATTGCCCTGCGCGGCCGAGCCGGCGCCTCCGGCACCGCCGCTACCAGCGCTGCCACCGCCGGGGCCACCGCTTCCGCCGAGGCCCGAGGAGGGGCTGCCGCCACTGACGGGCGAGGTGTCGAGCACCTGACCAGCTCCGGGAGCGCTCGGCTGCGCGGAGTTGCCCAGCACGCCGCCTGTCCCTGGGGCTTGACTGCCGCCGGCGCCGGGGCTGACACCTCCTCCGGTCATGCTCACCGCGGCCATGGTCACGATCTTGGCGACCGAACCCGCCAGGTTTAGGTCGAAGTTCGCCGTCAACTCGGCCAGCGACCCGTAGTCGCAAATCCGCGGTGCTTGGTAGTCGACTGCGTTCATATGGCTGATCCTTGCCGGCTCCGAGTTGTTCACTTGCCCCCACGAGAGCCCTGACGAACCTTCGATAGGCCCGCATGCCTAACGTCACAGTAGGGCAGATGACCAAAAACGAACAGCGAGAACCGCTTGGGGCGAGGTCCGTGAGCCCGCGGGCCAGCCTTGTGGCCAGTTGGCACCGGCCCCTCCGAGGCGGGGAGAAACGCCGCCTGACGGTGGAGATCCTCCGCACCTACGTGACTGCTCGCATGGCGATGCGCTCCAACCAGCTGGTGCCGGCCGCGCAGCGGATGCGTGCCGTTGATCCTGACGCCCTCGTGCAGGTGGACCCCGGGGATCGCGTCGCAGCGGCAGTGCACCTCGCGAGCGCGGTGACCCGGGTGGTCGAGCGCCTGCCCACCGACTCCCGTTGCCTGGTCCAGTCCCTCGTGCTCACAGGAGCGCTGGCCCGCCGTGGCATCGCCGCCACGGTGGTCGTTGCCGTGCGCACCGAGCCGGCATTCGCCGCCCATGCCTGGGTCGAGCTCGACGGTTTCCCTCTGTTGCCTGCGGGGGACCGACGCATGGAGAGGCTGGTGGAAGTGTGAGCGTCAGGGCCCCTGGCCGAAGTCTCGGTCAGCCCGAGCGCCGACTGATCGCTCTCGCGATACGGGCCCTGGCCGCTCCGGCGCGCGACGGGATTTGGGATGAGGCCGATGGCCTCTGGCCGACAGTGGATCCCTACGTGCTGGCCTCGGAGCTCGCCCGCCAACGCCTCCTGGTGACCATCGGCGTCCCGCTGGTCGAGCGCGTGGCGCACGCGGCGTCGGGGGAGCTCCCGAGCCGGGTCGGGGCCGCTCGCACCCGGGCACGTCACCGTGGGCTGCTGCTCCAGACGACCATCCAGCGCGTCTCCAGTCGTCTGGAGGCGGACGGGATCGATTCGGTGCCGCTGAAGGGTGCCCCCCTGGCCGAGTACGTCCACGGGGACCTGGGGGCACGCGAGTCTTCGGACGTAGACCTGCTCGTATCCGTCGATCGCCTGGATGATGCGGTCGCCGTGCTCGAAGGGCTCGGTTGGTCCCAGGCGCAGCCGGGGCGTGCCGATAAGGGCCTGCCGCCGCTCCATCGCGCGCTGGTGCACCCCGAGCTACCGGTGGTCGAGCTGCACTGGCGGGTGCACTGGTACGAGAACACCTTTGCCCAGCAGGCGCTCGCGCGCGCCCGACCCGGCCCCGACGGCCTCAACCGCCTGGAGCCTGTCGACGAGTTGTGCTTCGTGCTGCTCTTTCTCGCGCGCGACGGATTCGCGGGGCTACGGCAGGTCACCGATGTCGCGGCCTGGTGGGGCCGGCTCGGCGATCGGGGTAGGGGCGCCGGCGTGAGCGCGGCCGCGGGCTCCCACCCCGACCTCGCTCCCGCGCTGGGCACCGCGGCCCATCTGGTCGAGGCGGTCGCCGGGCTTCCGCCAGGGTCGCTGTGCGCCGGCAGGGCCGCCCTGTCGCGGCGCCAGCGAGCGGCACTCCGGCTGGCGGACCCGTGGCTGCTGCGCCCCAGCCATCAACTCGCCGCCGAGATATCTCTTGTCGACGG
>JBBREO010000142.1:0-3195 GCA_038202855.1 Solirubrobacterales bacterium | reverse complement strand
GCGTTGGTGATGATCCGGCTGCCGAACCCGTCGCCGGCCCACGCGAAGCTGCGATAGCCGGTCTTCGTCGAGAGCCGTGCGCCGAGCGGATGGTCACACAGCGGCCCGCCTGCGGCCGCGGGAGCATCGCACCAGCTCCCGCTCACCCGGCCCGGGCCGCTGGCCGGATCGAAGTACAGGGTCGCGGTGTAGTCGGCGCCGTCGCCGGCCTGCAGGCCGGCATCGATCCACACGCCGCCGGCGGTCACGGTGAGGGGGTCGGCGCTGCCGCCCAGCGGCGCCACCGCGCTCACGCCAGCGCCCGCCGTGTCGCGCGCTGCGAACACCGGAGCGCCGAGGTCACGCTCCACCCAGCGCGGGGTGCCCTCGCGCACGACGCGTTCGAAGAGCACGACGCCGCGGTTGAGCCCGTCGGCGGGCTTGGCCAGCATCCACGCGTTCGACGACGAGGTCGCGTCGATGGCTAGGACCTGGAAGGAGGCATCAGAGCCCGCGGGACGGACCACCTGCTCACGCGTGAAGGCCTGGCCGTCGTAGTGGATCACCGCGTCCTCGACGGGCAGGCCGACCGGAGCGAAGAACGCGCCGGTCCGGTCGTTCTCCTCGAAGGCGCTGACGGCGAGGCGCCCGCTGCCGTCGCCATCGGCAAGGGCCTCGCCGGGGAGCAGGACGCTCGGCGAGGGGGTCGGGAGCACCTGGAAGCGCTGTCCGGGCTGACGCAGGAGCACGACAACCTGCTGCCCGGACGGCCGACGGGGATCGCGGCCGACCAGCAGGCCGCCCGCGTGCGGCGTAATGCGCGGGGAGAGCCGATTGGGCAGCATTCCTCGGTAGGGCTGGCCGTTCTCGTCGAACGGCGTCTCGTAGACCTGCCATCCCGCGGCGTCGGTGTGGCGGACGAAGGCCAGCTGCGGATCGGGGGAGCCCCCGGCCAGCGGACCGAAGGCCAGCGGCTGCCCGTTGACGATTGGCGGCGGAACGTCGAGGGGGAGCCGGCGATAGCCCCACACCTCCCCGGGCGCCCCGTCGGTCGCGGCGCCCATGAGCGTGGTGTCGAGGTCGGCCGCGCCGAGCACCGGCTGCGGGGTGCCGGCCCCGCCGGGCGCTGCGCCGGCCAGCGGATGGAGTCCCAGAATCCCGACCGCGGCCGCGAGCAACGCGGCCGCCGCGGCAAACCGCCGCCTCCTCCTCATCGACTGATCGTGTCGGAGTTGTTGGGGTTCGTCGGACCCGGGGTGGTGACCGAGTCACCGTCATCGCCACCGGCAGGCTTCTGGCCCGGCTCGTTGACGATGAAGCGCAGTCGCGTGGGCCAGCGCCGTGGATTGAGTGCAACGCTCACCGACCGGCGGCCAGGGCGCATCAGGCGAGCACCGGCCCGCGCGACCACCTTGCTGCGGCGCAGAGCCAGCAGCCCGACGCGCGCTCTGCGGACGAGGCGAAACGTGATGGTCAGGCGATGTCCCCGCAGTCGGCTACGTACGTTGCGCAGCAGCGGCGAGAGGCGCGTGACTTTGGTGGTGACCTTCGGCTGGCTCTGCGCCACCGATACCGGCGGCGGGGCGAACAGCTGGGAGTCGTCGACCGGTGGGCGGTCGGGGATGAACTGCTCGGCCGCCTCGTTGGGCCGAAACGTGATCGTGGCGCCGAACGCGGGATCGGTGTCGAGCGGCTGGGGAGCGCCGTCGGTGTAGTGAAACAGCCAACCGGCGTAGGTGACCATCCAGCAGTCCGTCGGGCCCGAGCAGGCGATTCGGGCGGCGCTGCCGCGGCCCGCGCCCCCCGCGGGCAGGCTGAACGTGGTGGTCGCGCCGGTGGCCGAGACGAGCGCGACCTTCGCCTTGGCCGTGGTGCTCGATCGCTCGGCGAACGGCAGCGCGGTCACCCAGGCGCTCGCTGCTCCTGGCACGGCGGCCACGTCGGCGAACCGGTCGTTTGGCCCGAACAGGGCGGCGTCGATCGGCAGCTGGGTCCAGCTGCCTGCGGTGTAGCGCAGCGCCACGGGCGGCCGCGGGACCGAGCCGCCGGGCGGGGCCGACGGGCCCGATGCCGCGCCGCCGCCCACCGCCCACAGCTGGCCGCCGCCGTCGGCGTCGAGCCCGAGCAGCTCGGTGCCGTCGTTGGGCACTCCGGCGGGCTTGGTGGGAACAAAGGGGTCGTTGGCGAACGTTCCACCCGCGATGCTGTGCAGCAGCCGCGGCTCGGGCGACTCGGGCTCGGTGAGGTCCACCGCGTCGACCCGGTCCTCTGGCCGCCTGCCCACGAATACCGACTCCCAGAACTTGCCGGCGGAGAACTGAAGGTCTGAGACCCCGCGCCCCTGGGGCGCGTACACGCTGGTCAGTAAGGCGCCGTCCCAATGGAGGTGGAAGGCTCCGAGCCGCTCGCCGGTGGGGTCCTGGTCGCCAACCCCGCCGAACCAGCAGTCGTTGGGCCCGTTGCAGGCGGCGGCGTTCATGCGGCGGAAGGGGTCGGGCGACTGGTCGGGGGCGCTGTAGGAGGCCACCACCTCTCCCCCTTTGAAGTGACACAGCGCGAGGCCCGATCCCGTTCGCGGTCGGCTCGGCTCGCTGATCGTCCAGAACTCGCTCGGACCCGCCACGGCGATGCGGGAGGTGTCGCCTGAACCTCCGCACACGGTGGCCAGTGGGTGCCAGACCTGGCCGTTGTACGCGTAGAGCCCGCGGGCAACCGTCGCGTTGCCCTCGACCGAGAGGAGGCCCCGATTCGGAGCGATGAGCTTGAGATCGCCTGGGATGCCCAGCGGCACCTTGAACGGAGCGCCCGGGGGCGGCGGCGGCTGCTCGAGGCGCCAGAGCGGCGCGGCGGCGTCGGCGGAAGCCGGCGCCAGCCCGGCGCAGCCGAGCAGCACGAGCCCCACGGCGCGGCCGATCGGCCTGCTACGCCGCCGGGCCATCCGACCGCTCCCGCGAGCCCGCGCCGGACCGTCCGGACCCGGGCGGGCGTCCGTTGAGGTCCTCGAGGTTGATTGCCGTGACCGTGGAAAGGACCGCGTCGAGCGCCACGCCCGAGAGGGTCTCGTGCTCGAGCAGGGCCTCGGCCGTCTCGCGCACCGCCCCCCAGTTCTTTCCCAGCGCCACCTGCGCCTTGTGCTCCGCGTCGCCCACTAGGCGCTCGACCTCGCGGTCGATGAGCTCGAGTGTGGCCGGCCCGACCGATCCGAGCTCCTCGAGC
>JBBREO010000141.1:0-3219 GCA_038202855.1 Solirubrobacterales bacterium | reverse complement strand
CACACCGAGCGAGCGCCGCCGACGGTCGAGCCGGTCGGCCTGCGCCCCGCCGTGGAGACCGGCGCCCAGTCCGGTCGCCGAGATTAGATTTCCAGCCGCCGTGCGCCTGCTGCCCTTTCCTCCGCGCGGCCGCTCATCGGGCGGCCCAGTTGCCGCCGGCGCGGCCGTCGTCGAGCCGGAGGCGGCCGTCCTGCCAGGTCCCGCCGTCGCCCCGGCCGAGCTGCCCCTGCGTCCGCTGGAGTCGGTGGCGCCCGGGCCGACCCGCTTGATCGAACGCTCCGCCGTGATGGCCGCGGCACTCGCCGCCACCGTCCTCGCCGGTTTGACCATCGTGGTGATCGCCGCGGCACACCCATCGGGCCTCGTACCCCCCTCCAAGGGGAGCTTTCCGGGCTGGATGGTCGGCCCGTTCAAGGGCCTGGCGTCCGGCCTCACGCGCGACCACTCCACGCTGAACATCTTCTTCAGCGTGCTCGTGCTGGTGATGGGCGCCGGCTACTGCGTGGTCGTCGCGGGCGCTCGCGCTGCGCCGCTGCGCTGGGTGATCGCGGGCATCGTGGCCCTGCACGTCATCTTCGTCCTGTCGCCGCCGATGCCGCTCACCGACGTGTTCAACTACTTCGACTACGCCCGGCTCGGGGCGCTGCACGGCTTCAATCCCTATACGGCCGTGCCCGCGGACGTCGGCTCCGATCCCACCTATCACTACGCGACCTGGCACCACCTCTCCAGTCCCTACGGGCCGCTGTTCACCCTCTTCACCTACGCGCTGATTCCGCTCGACGTGCAGGCCGGCTACTGGGTGCTCAAGGTGCTGACGATGGCGGCCAGCCTCGGCGGGCTGGCCCTGGTGTGGCGCCTGGCGCAGCGCCGCGGCCGCGCGCCGCTCGGGGCCCTGGCGTTCGTGGGCCTCAACCCGCTGCTGCTGGTGTACGGGCTGGGGGGGGTGCACACCGACTTCTTCATCATGCTGCTCGTCGTCGCGGGGATCCTCCTCGTGCTCGACCGGCGAGCGGCCTGGGGTGGCGGGATGATGGTGGTGGCGGCCGGTCTCAAGGTCACCGCCGGCGTGATGCTGCCGTTTGCGCTCATCGCCAGCCACGATCGGCGGCGGACGCTGATCGGGATGGTGGGCGCAGGCGTCGTGCTCGCCGGCGCGAGTGCGCTGGCCTTCGGCGCCACCATTCCCTCCCTCGGTCCCCAGACCTCACTGGTCTCACCGCTGGGCACGCTGAACCTCCTGGGCCTCGCCCTGGGCCAGGGTGGGGCGACCCGCGCGCTGCAGGTGCTCTCCCCGGTGGTCCTGGTCGGCGTGATCGCGTATCTGATCCGCCGCACCTGGCGGGGCGATGACTGGCTGGACATGTCCGGCTGGGCGGTCGTGGCCCTCATCCTCAGCCTGAGCTGGGTTGTCCCCTGGTACGTGATGTGGCTCCTGCCGCTGGCGGCGGTCAGCGCCAGTCGCCGGCTGCGCAAGGCGGCGGCGTGGATCACCGTGCTTCTCCTGCTCACCGCTTTGCCCGGCACAGGCGAGCTGCTCATCAATGGAATCCACGCCTACCCCGCCGACACCAAGCTCGGACACAAGCACGAGCAGGAGATCACGCGCTACCTGCGGTGACGGCCCGCCGTGAGGCCGTAGCATCCTCCGGGTGAAAGCTCGAGGGGCGGTGATCGTGCTGGCCGTGGCGGCGGTGGCGATCGCGCTCGTGGTGACGTCGGGAGGAGGCAAGAAGGGGGGTGGGGGCGGCAGCGGCGCCAAGCCGGCGGCCAACAGCCTGCGCCTGGCGTTCGCCTACTCGCCCGAGAAGAAGGACCTCCTCGCGCCGCTGATCGCCCGCTTCAACTCCGAACACCACGACTCGGAAGGCAAGCCCGTGTTCGTGGACGGCCAGGTGGTCGCCTCCGGCGAGGCCGAGACCAAGATCGCCCGTCAGGGCATTCAGCCGGTGCTGTGGTCCCCGGCCTCGTCGCTGTGGGGCAGGCTGCTCGACTTCGAGGCCGACAAGCCGTGGGTGCCAGACGACAACCCCTCCATCGTGCGCACCCCGCTGGTGATCGCGATGTGGGAGCCGCTTGCGCGCGCGCTGGGCTGGCCGCGCAAGCAGATCGGGTTCGCCCAGATCCTCAAGCTCGCCCTCGACCGCCGCGGCTGGGCGGCGTACGGCAAGCCGGAGTTCGGCCAGTTCAAGCTGGGCCACACCAACCCGGACTTCTCGACCAGCGGGCTGTCCGCGGTGGTGGCCGAGTACTCGGCGGCGACCGGCAAGCGAGAGGGGCTCTCGCTGGCCGACGTGGACCAATCGGCCGTGCGCCGACGCATCAAGGCCATCGAGCGCTCCATCGTCCACTACGGCGACACGACGCTGTTCTTCTCCGACCAGCTCAAGCGCTACGGCCCGGCCTATGCCTCGGCGGTGGCCATGGAGGAGGCGACGCTGGTCGACTTCAATAAGAACCGTAGCGGGACCAAGCTCGTGGCGCTCTATCCATCCGAGGGCACGTTCTACTCCGACAACCCGCTCATCACCCTGCAGGCGCCCTGGGTGAGCGAGCCCCAGAAGCGGGGCGCCAAGCTGTTCGCGGATTGGCTGGCGGCGCACGTCAAGCCCGATGTGGCCGCGGCCGCGGGCTTTCGCCCGGCCGACTCGACGAAGCGGCCCGGCGCGCCGATCGACCAGGCCCACGGGGCCGACCCGGCCTTGCCGCGCCGCCTGCTCTCCCTACCCGATCCCCGCGTGCTGGCGCGCGTCAAGGTGGACTGGCGCCAGGACCGCAAGCCGGCCAACATCGCGCTCGTGGTGGACACGTCGGGGTCGATGAGCGAGGAGAGCAAGCTCGACCAGGCCAAGCGCGGGCTGCAGGTGTTCTTCTCCCAGCTCTCGCCACAGGACCGCGTGGGGCTGATCGCCTTCAACGACAAAGTCTCGCGCGTGGTGCCCGTCTCGCCGTTTGCAACCACGCGCCCGCGGCTGCAGGCGGCGGTGCGCGACCTGTTCCCCGACGGCCAGACCGCGGTCTACGACGCCGCGCAGGCGGGGCTGGCAGAGATCCAGGCGCTCAAGGACCCCAGCCGCATCAACAGCGTCGTCGTGCTCACCGACGGAGAGGACAACCAGAGCTCGACGGACTCCAATACGCTCGTGGCGGCGCTCACGCGCCAGGCCCGGAGCGAGGGCCTGAGCGTGCGCGTCTACACGATCGCCTACGGGCGCGAGG
>JBBREO010000140.1:0-3237 GCA_038202855.1 Solirubrobacterales bacterium | reverse complement strand
GTAGCGCGGGTTGCGCCGCGGGAACATGTACGGCGGGGTGCGCTGGTACACGTCCAGGTGCGCGGCCTGCTCGGCCACGGGTGGGACGAACTGGACCGCGCTGGCGCCGGTGCCCACCACCGCCACGCGCTTGCCGGTCAGGTCCACGGAGTGGTCCCACTCGGCCGAGTGGAAGGCCTCGCCGCCGAAGTCCCCGACCCCCGGCACCGACGGCCACCGCGGGCGGCTCAGCTGGCCACAGGCCACCACCAGGGCGTCGGCCTCGAAGTCCGCGCCGTTCGTGGTCTCCAGCTGCCAGCGGGCGGCCTCGTGGTCCCAGGCCGCGGAGGCGATCTCCGTGCCCGTGCGCACGTGCCCGCGCACTCCGTGCTTGTCCGCGGTGCGGTGCAGGTAGTCGAGGATCTCGGCCTGGGGCGAACACGGCTGGGACCAGTCGCGGCGCTGCTCGTAGGAGTACGAGTAGAGGTAGGAGGGCACGTCGCACGCCGCCCCGGGATACGTGTTGTGGAACCAGACCCCGCCCAGGCCCTCCGCGCGCTCGAAGATCGTGAAGTCCTCGATGCCCTCGCGGCGCAGTGCGATCCCCATGGCGATCCCGCTGAAACCGGCTCCGACGATCGCCACGCGCATGGCGGCGATCCTGGCACAAGGCCCACCTGGCTGGCCAGCCAGCAGGCGTGAGCCGGGGCGGCGCCGGGCAAGCAGAGGGCATGCCCACCGACGCCATGCCCTACGAGCACCTCGGCGAGGCGCTCGCCACCGACTACTTCTTCATCCGCGAGCAGTTCGACGACGAGCAGTGGAACCTGTTCATGGAGACCCGCCGCTTCGTCGACCACGAGGTGTTGCCGGCGATCAACGCGTACTGGGAGAAGGAGGAGCTCCCCTGGGACCTGATGCGCCGGCTGCCCGAGCTCGGCCTGCTGGGCGAGGACATCGAGGGCTACGGCTGCCCGGGCATGAGCCCGCTCGCGCGCGGCCTGGTGAACATGGAGCTGCACCGGGGCGACGGCAGCCTGGGCACCTTCCTGGGGGTGCAGTCCGGCCTGGCCATGAAGTCGATCGCCATGCACGGATCGGAGGAGCAGAAGGAGCACTGGCTGCCCGCCATGGCCGACATGGAGAAGATCGGCGCCTTCGCGCTCACCGAGCCCGAGCACGGCTCGGACTCGATCGCGCTGGAGACCAGCGCCCGTCGCGACGGCGACGCCTGGGTGCTCGACGGCGCCAAGCGCTGGATCGGAAACGGCTCGATCGCCGACGTGATCGTGGTCTGGGCCCGCGACACCGAGGACGGCGAGGTCAAGGGCTTCCTGGTGCCCGGCGATGCCCAGGGCTTCACCGCCACCACCATCACCGGCAAGGGCGCCTCGCGCTCGATCTGGCAGGCCGACATCGTGCTGGACGGCGTCAGCGTGGGCGAGGAGGAACGGCTCCCCGGCGCCTCCACCTTCAAGCACACCGGCGCCGTGCTCATGTCCACGCGCACGGCCTGCGCGTGGTCGGCGCTGGGTCACGCCGTGGCCGCGTATGACGCCGCGCTCACCTACACCAAGCAGCGCGAGCAGTTCGGCAAGCCGCTGTGCTCCTTCCAGATCGTGCAGGACCGCCTCGTGCGGATGCTGGCCGAGGTGACGGGCATGCAGCTCTACTGCATGCAGATAGCGCGGCTCGAGGAGGTCGGACGGCTCTCTCCCACCATCGCCGGCCTGGCCAAGCTCAACAACACCCGCAAGGCGCGGCAGGTGATCGCCGAGGCACGCGACCTGCTCGGCGGCAACGGGCTGCTGCTGGAGAACCACGTGATCCGCCACATGGGCGACATCGAGGTGATCCACACCTACGAGGGCACGGAGACCATGCAGACCCTGATCGTGGGCCGCGACATCACCGGGGTGGCGGCCTTCACCTGACTGGCCAGTCAGCCAGTCGCCGAATGCGTCAGAATAGGAGGCAGGCCTTCGAGCGCGCGGACTTCGGCCGCGACGCCCCGCCCAACCATCCGACGAGAGGACTCACCCATGGCGAGCACTGAAGCACTGGTCTTCGACGCAGTCCGCACCCCCCGCGGCAAGGGCAAGTCAAACGGCTCGCTGCACACCACCAAGCCGGTGGACCTCGTGGTGGGCCTGATGCACGAGACGCTGGGCCGCAACGTCAAGCTCGACCCCAACCGCATCGACGACGTGGTGCTCGGCTGCGTCTCCCCCGTCGGCGACCAGGGCGCCGACATCGCCAAGACCGCCGCCATCAAGGCCGGCCTGCCCGACACCGTGGCCGGCGTCCAGCTCAACCGCTTCTGCGCCTCCGGCCTCGAGGCCGTGAACATCGCCGCGCAGAAGGTCGCCTCGGGCTGGGAGGACCTGGTCCTCGCCGGCGGCGTGGAGTCCATGTCGCGCGTGCCCATGGGCTCCGACGGCGGCGCCTGGGCGATGGACCCCGAGACCAACTACGACACCTCGTTCGTGCCCCAGGGCATCGGGGCCGACCTGATCGCCACCGTCGAGGAGTTCTCCCGCGACGACGTGGACGCCTACGCCGCGCGCTCCCAGGAGCGCGCCGCCGCGGCCCGCGACTCGGGCAAGTTCGACAAGTCGGTGATCCCGGTGGCCGACATCAACGACCAGGTGGTCCTCGACAAGGACGAGTTCATCCGCCCCGGCACCACGATCGAGGCGCTGAACAAGCTCAACCCCTCGTTCCAGGTGATGGGCGAGATGGGTGGCTTCGATGCGGTCGCGCTGCAGAACTACCACTGGATCGAGCAGATCGACCACGTGCACACGCCGGGCAACAGCTCGGGGATAGTGGACGGCGCCTCGCTGCTCACGATCGGCAACGCCGAGACCGGCGACGCGCTGGGCATGGAGCCGCGGGCCCGCATCCTGTCCACCGCGGTCTCGGGCTCTGACCCGACGATCATGCTCACCGGGCCTGCCCCGGCGTCCAAGAAGGCCCTGGCCAAGGCCGGCCTGACCAAGGACGACCTGGACCTGGTCGAGATCAACGAGGCCTTCGCCGCCGTGGTCCTGCGCTTCGTGCGCGACATGGACCTGGACATGGAGAAGGTCAACGTCAACGGCGGCGCGATCGCCATGGGCCACCCGCTCGGTGCCACCGGCGGCATGATCCTGGGCACGCTGATCGACGAGCTGGAGCGCACCGGCGGCCGCTACGGCCTGGCCACGCTCTGCGTGGGCGGCGGCATGGGCATCGCGACCGTCATCGAGCGCGTCT
>JBBREO010000139.1:0-3335 GCA_038202855.1 Solirubrobacterales bacterium | reverse complement strand
CTCGGGAAGGTTGACCAGCGCGAAGACCGGCCGATCGAGGTTGGTCACGTGGGGCGCCAGCCGCGCGCGCTGCGCATCGCTGAAGCTCTCGACCGGGTAGTCCACGGGGGCGCGATGCTAGCGCTCGCGGCGGCGAGCGCCGGGTGGCCGGCCCTCACGCTGGGTCGCGCTCGTAACAGGCGCTGGTTCATCTGTCTCTCCGGCGATGGTCGGTGAGAGGTGGTCAAACCAGTCCAGTACAGCCTCCTCGTAGCGCAGGCCGAAGTCGAGGGTGGCGATGGCGTAGGCGTCGGCGTCGTCGCCGGCCTCAGCCCTCGCCGTCCGGTAGACCTCGAGCCGAGCCACATGGCGCTCGCGGTGGGCGGCGACGAACTCGGCCAGCACGGTGGCCGGCAGGTGATGGCCGAAGCTGATGGTGAGAAGGAGGGGATAGCGGATCTGCTCCTGGGCCGGCTCGGTGGCGAGCCATTCGCGAAAGGCCTTGCGACCGGCGGCGGTCAGCTCATAGGGCCGGCGCTCCCGCGGACCGGTCTTCCCGGCAGACACGAGCCCCGCGGCGTCCATCGCGGCCAGCTCGCGGTAGACCTGGCTACGGGTGAGGCTCCAGAAGTCGCCGATCACGTGCTCGGCGGTGGCGACGAGCTCCCAGCCGGTCTTGGCCCCGGAGTGGAGGAAGCCCAGCAGTGAGGCTGCGGTCGCGTTGGGTCGCTTCGGCTCCACGTCCTTGACAGTCCACAGTGGAATGTCTAATCTGCGCCTACTACAGTCCACTGTGGAAGGTAGCCGAAAGCCATGCACACCGCGCTGTTGACCGTCCACGTCATCGCGGGCACGGCGGCCCTGGTGTTGGGACCGCTCGCGCTTGCCGCGGCGCGAGGAAGCCGTTGGCCGCCCGGGGTCTTGCTTGCGGGGTACGAGGCGGCAGTCGGCGGCGTGTGTGCTTCGGCCCTGGGTCTGGCGGGACTCGCGTGGGAGCGACTGTGGTGGCTGGCGCTGATCGCTTTCATGACAGAGGCCGCTGCTCTCAGCGGTCTCGCCGTGAACCGTTTTCGCTTCAAGGCTCCCCGGGCCTGGCGCGTACACCTCCTCGGCGGCTCCTACCTGGCGCTCGTGACCGCGTTGCTGGTAGTGAGCTGGGGGGATCCGCTCGTCTGGGTCCTTCCCGGCACGATCGGCCTGCCGATCATCTTCCGCGCCGCCCACGGCAGACCTCGAACGACGTTGGCGGGATGAAACCCAAGGCGGCCGACCGGCCGCGTCAATGCACCCGTCAGCCCTTGCCCTTCCACCCCACGGTCTCGACCTGACCGGCGTTGACGATCGTCGGCACCAAGCCGGTGCCCTTCGAGTAGTCCATCAGCTCGGCCTTCCAGTCTGGGCGCGAGGTGGCGTCGCGCTCCTCCCAGGACGTGCCCTGCGCGGTGAGCTCCTCACGCGCCGTCTGGCAGTAGGGACAGCGCGGCTTGACGTACATGATCCGCTCGTCGGCCATGGGCAAGAGCCTAGAGCAGACCGAGCGAACGGCCGGCGTGGCGTGCGAGGTCGAACAGCGGCGAGGGGATGATGCCGAAGAAGAGCGTCGCGGCGCCGAACACCACGGCCACGACCATGGCCGGAGCGTCGTGGCCCTCGTCGGCCTCCGGCGCACCGCCGGCCATTACCGGCCGCGCCGCCACGTCACCGCCGGCCCGCTCAACCTGCGTGGCGTCGGACATCCACATGGTGGCCAGCACGCGCAGGTAGTAGGCCAGCGAGATCATCGAACCGACCACGATCAACACGCCGAGCCAGGCGTACCCTCCATCGACGGCGGCGTCGATCAAATAGAACTTGCCCACGAAGCCCGCAGTGGCGGGGATCCCGGCGAGCGAGAGCATGGCCAGGGTCATCGGCCAGGCCAGCAGGGGGCGGCTCGCGCCGAGGCCCGCCAAGGACTGCATATCGTCGCCGTAGGGCGTTTCGCGCTCGCGAGCCGAGACGACGGCGAAGGCTGCGAGGTTGCTCACCAGGTACACGATCAGGTAGTAGACGGTGGCGTTCAGGCCAAGCCTCGTGGCGACCACCACCCCCGCCAGCAGGTAGCCCGCCTGCGCCACGCCCGACCATGCCAGCAGTCGCTTCAGCGAGGATTGGCCCAGGGCGCCGACGTTGCCGACCACGATGGTCACCGCGGCCAGCGCCGCAAGCACCGGCGCCCAGTTCACGGAGGCGTCGATGAGCGCCACGTCGAAGAAGCGCAGAAAGATTCCGAATGCCGCGGCCTTGGTGGCCACGGCCATGAACGCCGTGATCGGGGTCGGGGCGCCTTCGTAGACGTCGGGGGTCCACTGGTGAAACGGCGCCGTGGAGGACTTGAAGGCCAAGCCGGTGACCACGAGGCCCACGCCGGTCAGCAGCAGCGGGTCTGAGACCACGTCGCCGCGCAGCGCCGCCGCGACGCCGGTGAAGTCGGTCGAGCCCGTGGCGCCGTAGATGAGCGCCAGCCCGTAGAGCAGGGTCGCCGACCCCACCGAGCCCACGACCAGGTACTTGAGGCCCGACTCCAGCGAGGTGGCGCGGCGCAGGTCGGTCGCGCACAGCACGTAGAGGGAGATGGACAGCAGCTCGATGCCCAGGAACAGGGCGACCATGTTCTGCGCCTCGACCAGCACGAGCATGCCCGCCACGGCCGAGAGCAGCAGCGCGTGATACTCACCATGCCCCGCCTCGGCGGCCGCGACATTGCGCAGGGAGAGCAGCACCGCACCCAGCGCAGCGGCGATGAACACGACGTTGAGGATCAGCGCCAGGTCGTCCACGCGCAGCGCGCCGGCGATGATCGACTTGTGCCCATGGAACTGCCAGATCGTCAGGCCCAGGGTCGCGGCCAGGAAGCCACAGGTGAGCCCGGGCACCACGCGCTCGCGCACGGTGGCCGAGCTCATCAGCCCGACCACGAGTACGACGAGGGCGCCTGCGATCAGTGCGATCAGAGGGGAGAGGCCGGCCCAATCGATGTGCGGTCCCTTGAGGGTGGCGAGCGTGGTCACGGCGTACCTCCGGGGCCCCGGCTGGGCGGCACGGCCGGCTGACTCGGCGGGGTCTGCTGGCTCGGCGGCGTGGCCGGCTGGCCCGGCGGTGGAGCCTGCTGGCTGGGCGGCAGCGTGCCCTGCGGCGCGGTCGCCTGGCTGGGCGCGCCGCCCAGGCCGGGCCGTTCAGGCTTGCGCGGCGGGCGCGTCATCGCCTGGGCGGTGCGGATGCTGGCCTTCGCCGCGCTTTCGGATCGATCGAGCGGCAGCTGCGGATAGAGCGCGAGCGCGATGATCACCGCGACGAGGGGAACCACGACCGCGGCG
>JBBREO010000138.1:0-3341 GCA_038202855.1 Solirubrobacterales bacterium | reverse complement strand
CCGCCTCGTCCTGCACGGTTTGAGGCACACCTGGGCAACGCTGGCGCAAATGAGCGATGTTGCACCAGTTGCAACACTCGACATGCTCCGCGATCGTTGTCCCAGGCAGGGTGCGGGTTTCGTCGGTCTCGCCCGCACGGGCTGACATCGCGGGGAAGTAGCTGCTCAGCAGGGGTATCCACCGCCTCGCCGGGACCTGATGCAACGATGCGGCATCGGATCATGTTGCACCCGATGACACCGTGAGTGCCCGGGTGCATAAGGGGGAGGTGCCAGTTGGGGAGGCCCGCCGGTTCAGCGGCGCTGGTGCTGGTGGGGACGGGGACGCCCCTGGACCCGGCGCCCGCGCTGTTCGAGGCGATGCTCGAAGGATGGCGACGTCAACATGTCGCCCGCCGGCTGAGCCCGTCGTTCACGAACGACCGCGAACGCGTCGTGCGCCGGTTCCAGGCCTTCGCCGGATCGTGGCCGTGGCAGTGGCAATCCGCGCAGGTCGACGCGTGGGTGGCCCAGGGGCAGTGGGCGCACTCGACCATCCGCTCCTACCAGGGTGCGGTGGCGCTGTTCTTGGACTACGTGTGCGACCCTCGCTACGAGTGGGCCCAGGCCTGTGTCGAGCGCGTCGGGACCGTCCCCACCCAGATTCTCCACGAGGCCAACACCGCCGCCCACGTGTGCGACTACGAGGGCCGCCCAGAGCGTCGCCCGCTGACGCGCGACGAGCTGCAAGTCCTGTTCGATACCGCCGACGCCGCGGTCGACGAGGCGGCCCGCTCACCCCGCAAGGGATGGCTGCCGGCGTTTCGCGATGCCACCATGCTCAAGGTGATCTACGGCTGGGGACTACGTCGCCGGGAGGCGGCCATGCTCGACGTGAGCGACTTCGCGCCCAACCCGGCGGCGCCCGAGCTCGGCCGCTTCGGGGTGGTGCACATCCGGTTCGCCAAGGCGATGAAGGGCAGCCCGCCACGGCGGCGGGCGGTGGCCTCGGTCATGCCGTGGGCGGTCGAGGCGTTGGGCCAGTTCGTGGACGAGGTCCGTCCCCACCACGGAGACGCGGCCCGGGGCCCGGCGCTGTGGCTCACCGAGCGGGGCGGGCGGATCTCGGCGCGGCGGGTCGACGAGCGCTTCGCCTCCTGGCGGGCCGCCGCAGGCCTCGCCTCCGAGCTGTCGGTGCACTGCTTGCGCCACTCCTACGCGTCACACCTCATCGAAGACGGCGTCGACCTCCTGTTCGTCCAGCACCAGATGGGCCACTCGTGGGCGTCGACCACGGCGCTGTACACGACCGTTGGCCCCGATCACTCCAACCGGATGCTGCGGGGCGCGCTGGACAAGGCCTTCGGCGAGGGCGACCGGCGATGAGCGCCAATGCGCCCACGGTCACCTATCGCTGGCACCTGCGGATGGTGATGGCCGAGCGGGGGATGTTCGCCACCTCCGACCTGGTGCCGCTGCTCGGCGCCCGAGGCGTGACGCTGTCGCGTGAACAGGTCTACCGCCTGGTGGCTAAGGTCCCCGAGCGCCTGAGCCTCACCACCCTGGCTGCGCTGTGCGACATCTTGGGCTGCACGCCGGGCGACCTGATCGAGCCGTTCCGCTCCCCATCGACCACCAAGGCGCCGACCAAGGGTCGGGCGGCGCCGACGACTTAGATCCGCCCCCGTCGGGCCCGGGTCGCCCGCCAGGGCAAGGACTGAGCGTGCTCAGCACAGAGCGCGCCGAGCTGGTGGCCTGTCGGGTGCGCGAAGCCGATCCCGACCTCGACCCGGACGTCGTCGACGAGGCCATCGCCGCGGTGGTCGTCAACAGCGCCGTGCTGCGGGACCTGGCCCAGGCGCTGGAGAGCTCGCCGACTGCACTGCGCGCCGGTGCACCCCCGTCGGTGGGCCGCCTGGTCATCGAGCTGCGGGCCCGAGGATCGACGCTGGCCGAGCCCGCCTGCGTGCGCTGCGCTCGCACCGGGCGGCCGCTCACCGCTTCTGTGGACGGTGGCGTGTGCTCGCGCTGTCGACAGCGCCAGCTGGCGACGCCTTGTTCGCGCTGTGGCGGGGTGAAGCCCGTGGCCGGGCGCGACGAACGGGGCCAGGCGCTGTGCGCGGCGTGCGCGCCCCGGCCACGACGGGCCTGCTCGGCCTGTGGGCGGGTTCGGGTCATCGCCCGCCGAGGCCGTGGTGACGACGGTGACCTGTGCGACCGCTGCTACCTGGGCCCGGTGGCCACCTGTGGGGCGTGCGGACGGGCCAAGCCGTGCAACTTCGTGGCCCAGGGCCGCCCGCGGTGTCGGTCGTGCTCGCCCCGCCGTGCGATGACGTGTGCCCACTGCGGACAATCCCGTCCGCCCAGCGCGCAGTGGGCCGAAGGGCCGGTGTGCGAGCCCTGCTACCGGGGCGCCCTGGCCCGCCACGGTGTCTGCACCGCCTGTGGGACCGAACGCCGCCTAGTGTCACCACCTGGGCCGAGGGCGACACGATGCGCGTCCTGCGCCGGCGTCGCCGCCCTGGCGACGTGTCGGTCCTGTGGCGCCGAGGAGCGGCCCTATGCGGAGGGCTGCTGTGTGCGCTGTGCGCTTGGCGAACGGGCCCGCCGCCTGGTCGGTCCGCCCGGCGGCCCGCTGGAGGCGATCCACGCGGCCATCGTTGCTGCTCGCCAGCCCTACAGCGCCCACAACTGGTTGCGCTCGGCCGCCAGCGCCAAGATCCTGGGCGAGCTGGGGACCCAGGGCGTGGCCGTGACCCATGAGGTCCTCGACGCCTGCTCCCCGCGCCCCGCCGCCGACTTCCTCCGCCACCTGCTGGTGGCCAACGGCGTGCTGGCACCTCGCGACGAGGGCCTGGTGCGACTCGAGACCTGGATCCGGGCCAAGCTCGAGGCGATCGACGACGCCGAGCGGCGGCGGTTGCTGCGCTTCTACGCCACGTGGCGTCTGCTCCGTCGGGCCCGCCAGCGCTCCGCTGGTTCCCACCAGACCCAGAGCCCGATCGCCCACTCCAAGGCTTACCTGAACGCGGCGATCGCCTTCCTGGCCTTCTTGGATGACCGGGGTCGAGACGTCGCGGACTGCTCGCAGGCCGACGTCGACGCGTGGATGGCCGAGGGGATCCCCAGCGCGCACGAGGTCAGGGACTTCCTCGACTGGGCGGTCGATCGCAAGCTGCTCGCTCCTGTGGTCATTGCCGGTCGCGTCGTGCGTCACAGCACGGCCCTCGACGACGACACTCGGTGGTCGGTGGTGGAGCGACTTCTCCACGACGACGGCGTCGACCTCACCGACCGGGGTGGCGGGCTGTCTCGTCCTGCTCTACGGCCAGCAGCTGTCGCGCATCGTGGCCATCACACGA
>JBBREO010000137.1:0-3404 GCA_038202855.1 Solirubrobacterales bacterium | reverse complement strand
CGGCGCCCGCGTGCGGTGCACGACGCCGCGGGGAACGGTGTAGCCCTGATGCGGCTCGAGCGTGACGGTGTCGGCGTCCTCGATATCGATCAGCGGCTGGCCCTCGAGCACCAGGAAGAACTCGTCCTCGGTGTCGTGCTTGTGCCAGTGGAACTCGCCTTCGATGATCCCCAGCCGCACTACGGAGTCGTTGACCGTGGTGAGCGTCTGGTTGAACCACGGCTCGTGCGCGGCGATCTCGGCCGGCAGGTCGATCAGCTGGAGGCTGCCGAACTTGTCGTCGAGGTGGATGTCATAGCCCTCGGCCATGCGCCCGACCTTACCCAGCGCTTCTTGGTCCACTCGGGCATGGCGGGAGTATCACCAGCTCCGCATCACGCCCAGTCAGCTCACCCACGGATCCTCGACCGGCTGGCCGTCTCCAGGATGGTGGGGCCCGAAGGCAAGCAACTCGAGGCCCTCGGGCCCTGCCTCGAAGGCCCGGGCCACCTCGGGCGCCACCCTGATCGAGTCCAGGGGCCGCACGTCGGCAAGATGGTCGTCGAGCTTTACCTGGCCGCTTCCGCTCAGGACCACGTAGATCTCCTCAGCGCGCCCGTGACGGTGCATGAACGGAGACCGCTTGTTCGGATGCAGGCGGAAGTGGGTCACGCCGGTCTGCTCGGCGCCGAGCGGCTCGCGGGCCACGCGGGCCTCCCAGCGGTCGCCCAGGCCGTTGGCCAGGGCCGCGTCCTCCACGTCGTCGAGGTTGATGTGTGTGTGCGCGCTGGCCATCGAACGCATGATGGCGCAGGGGCGTGATTCGTCCCCGGCGAGCCGGGCACGCATCCCTCATGGCCCCCATCGACACCACAGTTCCCAACGTCGACCTGACCGGCGACGTGCAGATCCCCCAGCTCGGCTTCGGCGTCTTCCAGATCCCGCCGGAGGAGACCACCGAGGTCACCCTCCAGGCGTTCCAGGCCGGCTACCGCCACATCGACACCGCCGCCGCGTACCAGAACGAGGCCCAGGTGGGCCAGGGCTTCCGGGCCTCCGGCCTCGACCGCGACGAGGTGTTCATCACCACAAAGTGCTTCAACACCGACCACGGCTACAACCAGGCCAAGGACGCCTTCAAGGAGAGCCTTGGCCGGCTCGACCTCGAGTTCATCGACCTGTACCTGATCCACTGGCCGGTGCCCAGCCAGGACAAGTACGTGGAGACCTGGCAGGCCTTCATCGAGCTGCAGCAGGAGGGCCTGGTGCGGTCGATCGGCGTGTCGAACTTCCAGCCCGCGCACCTGCGCAGGATCGTGGACGAGACTGGTGTGACGCCGTCGGTCAACCAGATCGAGCTGCACCCGCGCTTCCAGCAGGACGGGCTGCGCCGCGAGCACGCCGACCGCGGCATCGTGACCGAGGCCTGGAGTCCGCTGGCCCAGGGCGCGGTGCTCGACGACCCGACGATCACCGCGATCGCCGAGGCGCACGGCAAGAGCGCCGGCCAGGTGGTGCTGCGCTGGCATGTCCAGCTCGGCAACGTGGTGTTCCCGAAGTCTGTGACGCCCGAGCGGATCGACGAGAACTTCGACATCTTCGACTTCCACCTGACCGACGCCGAGATGGAGTCGATCCAGGCGCTCGACGCGGGCGAGCGGATCGGGCCGGATCCGGATACGTTCGTGCGGCCCTAGCCGGGGAAGACGAAAAGGAGGGACCTTTGGCCGAGCAGCACAGCCTCGAGGGCAGCGAGGGCGAGATCGTCTACCGGGTGTGGGCACGCGACGCTCCCGATCGTGTGGTGATCTTGGCCCACGGCTACGGCGAGCACGTCGGCCGCTACGAGCACGTCGCGGCGGCACTCGTCGAGCGCGGCGCAGTTGTGGCCGGTCCCGACCACCTGGGCCACGGCCGGTCGGAGGGCGAGCGCGTGCTGGTGGCCGACTACGAGCACGTGATCGACGACCTGCACGCGGTGGTCCAGGCCGTGACCGCCGAGCATCCGGACCTACCCGTGGTGCTGGTCGGCCACTCGATGGGCGGCCTGATCGCAGCGCGCTACGCCCAGCGCCACGGCGATCGGCTCGCCGGCCTGGTGCTGAGCGGTCCGGTGCTGGGGAGCTGGACGCAGGCCACCGACCTGCTGGGCCTGCCGGAGATCCCCGATGTCCCACTCGACCCCGCCACGCTCTCGCGCGACCCCGCCGTCGGCGAGGCTTACACCGCCGACGAGCTGGTCTGGCACGGGCCGTTCAAGCGCCCCACGCTCGAGTCACTCGGCGCCGCGATGGAGACGGTCAACCACGCGCCGCCGATCGGCGACCTGCCCACCCTGTGGATCCACGGCGAGAAGGATCAGCTGGTGCCCGTCGGCCCCTCGCGCGCGGGAGTGGAGAGGCTGGGCCTGACCGACCTGCGCGAGGTCATCTACCACGGCGCTCGCCACGAGGTGTTCAACGAGACCAATCAGGACGAGGTGATCAACGCTGTGGCCGACTTCGTCGACGAGGTCGGGACGCGCTAGGGGCGGGATGGCCTACCGCGTGCTCCCAGCGACCGAAGCGTTCTGGCGCCCGTCGAACCAGATGGGGGTGCAGAACACCGATCTCGCAAAGCAGCTCGAGGCCAGCTCGCTGGGCGCACGGCTGTGGCGGCTCGCACCGGGGCAGGCCTCCACGCGCCACCGTCACCGACTCACAGAGGAGCTGTACGTGCTGCTCGAGGGGCACGGCCGGGCGCGGATCGACGGCGAGCTGCTGAGCATCGACACCGGCGGAGCGCTCTTGGTCACGCCCGAGTCGGTGCGTCAGCTGTTCAACGACACCGAGGCCGATCAGCTGTGGCTGGTCGTGGGCGCGCCGCGCGAGGAGGCCACGAGCACGCTGGAGCTGTCGCCCGAGGAGCTCGAGTGGATGTACCCGGACGGCCTTCAGGCGCTACCGCCGGAGCTGGAGGCCTAACGTCGCTGCGATGTCCAGCGCGACGGCTTCCAGACGCGCCTGGGCATCGACTAGTCGCCGCCTCAGCGCCCCTCGGCCAGCCGCCGGCCCTGGCCCAGCCCGGCGGCCGTGACCTCGGACCGCCCGGTTGGCGACATCAGGTTGACCCCCATGGCGTCCGCGGCGGCGCGGTCGGGGTTGACCGTGGTCACGCGAGCGCCTCGGTGGCGCAGCGCCAACGCCTCGGCGCCCGCGATCGAGCGCGAGAGCGGCCCGAGCGCGCCGGTCACGCTGCCCGCCTGGAAGCGCAGCGAGCCGGTGGGGTTCAGGCACAGGACCGGCTCGCCCCGGCGGACCCGGACGGCGTCCATGTTCGTGGGGCTCCAGGCGCCGCCGTCCAGGTAGCTGCGGCCGTCGACCTGGACGGGCGTGAAGATCGCCGGTATCGCGCAGGACGCCCGCACCGCCTGCGCCACCGACACC
>JBBREO010000136.1:0-3428 GCA_038202855.1 Solirubrobacterales bacterium | reverse complement strand
GTCTCAAGTCCTGATGGCACGGATTCGCCTGGAGCAGCTGCGAAAGAGCTACGGCGACGTGGAGGCCGTCAAGGGAGTCGACCTGGACATCCCCGACGGCGAGGTGACCGTGCTCGTGGGGCCCTCGGGCTGTGGCAAGACCACCACGCTGCGGCTGGTGGCCGGCCTGGAGACCGCCTCCGGCGGCGCGATCCGGATCGGCGAGCACGACGTGACCGCGCTCGAGCCCAAGGAGCGCGACCTGGCGATGGTGTTCCAGAACTACGCGCTGTACCCGCACATGACCGTGCGCGAGAACATCGCCTTCGGGCTCAGGGCCCGGTCGGTTGAACGGGCGGAGATGGATCGGCGGGTGGACCACGCGGGCGAGCTGCTGGACATCGGCCACCTGCTCAAACGCAAGCCGGGCCAGCTCTCGGGCGGCCAGCAGCAGCGCGTGGCGATCGGCCGAGCGATCGTGCGTGACCCCGCGGCCTTTCTGTTCGACGAGCCGCTATCCAACCTGGACGCCAAGCTGCGGGTGGAGATGCGCACGGAGATCCTGCGCATCCAGCGCGACCTGGGCACCACGATCGTGCACGTGACCCACGACCAGGAGGAGGCGATGACCCTCGCCCACCGTGTCGTGGTCATGAACGGCGGCGAGATCGAGCAGATCGGCAGCCCGGCCGAGGTCTACCAGCACCCGGCCGGCGAGTTCGTGGCCCGCTTCATCGGCTCGCCCGAGATGAATGTGCTGTCGGCCGAGGAGGCCCACCGGGCGCTCGGCCTCCAGAACGGCACGGCCCGGGTGGGTGTGCGACCGGAGGAGGTGCAGCCCGCGGCCGAGGTGGGCGAGCGCACGCCCGCGGTGCGCTTCGACGCGCGCGTGGAGGTGGTGGAGCTGCTGGGCTCGCAGGCCATCCTCACGCTGCGCGCGGGGGGCGACCAGCGCCTGAGCGCGCTGATCCCGGCGCGGGCACTGGCCGGGGTGCGCGAGGGGGAGGAGGCCGCGTTCGCGGTGGAGCGGCGGGCGTTCTTGCACTTTGATCGGGACGGCCGGGCGCAGCGGGGCTGAGCGAGGCGGAGCCGGAAGCGTGTACAGTAGTACATGTACATCTGTACACGTTCGGAAGGAAGCCCGATGGCCGCCGCTGTGTTCCTCGCCCTTGCCATAGCCTCCGAGGTGGTGGGCACCGTCGCGCTCAACGTCTCGGATGGGTTCTCGCGCCCGGTCCCGGCGGCCGTCTCGGTGCTCGGCTACGTGTTGTCGTTCGGCTTCCTCGCCGTCGTGCTGAAGCAGCTCGACGTGGGGCTGGTCTACGCGATCTGGGCGGGCGCCGGCACCGCGGCGGTCGCGGTCATCGGCGTGCTCGCTTTCGGGGAGCCCATGAACGCCGTGAAGGCAGTCAGCATCATCGCCATCGTTGCCGGCGTGGCGGGGCTGAACCTGGCCGGTGCCGGCTAGCCCGCGCGGCGCCGCCCGGCGGCGCCAGATCCTGGAGGCGACCCTGCAGGTGATCGGCCGTGGCGGCATCGCGGCCGTCGACCACCGGACGGTCGCGGCCGAGGCCGGCGTGCCGCTGGGCTCCACCACCTACTACTTCGAGTCCAAGGACGACATGGTGGCCCAGGCGCTCAACCACGTGGCCGACCGCGAGGCCGAGCGGCTCGAGACCGAGCGTCAGCGGCTCGAGGGGGCGAAGGCCGCCGGCGTGAGGCGGCGGCTTGCCGACCAGGTGATGGAGTGCGTGAAGACCGACCGTCTGGTACTGCTGGCCCAGTACCAGCTCTACCTGGAGGCCGCACGCCGCGAGGACCTGCGGGCGGCGGCAGAGCGCTGGGATCGCGCCTACCGCACCTTCTACCACCAGGCCCTCACCACGATCGGCACTCCGGACGCTGGCGGCCGCGCCCGCCTGCTGTGCGCCTCCCTCGACGGACTGATCCTGCAGCACCTCGCCACCGGCATGGACGCCGACGAGCTGCGGGTGCGGGCGGTGAAGCTGGTCAAGCTGATCGCCGGGTGAGTACGACCGAGGTCGCGATCTGGCGCTCCGGGATGTTCCAGTATTCCCTCAACAGCTCCGCCGCGCGCTCGGACGAGACCTGCTCAAAACCGTGGCGGCGATAGAAGCCGATCGCCCACTCAGCCGCGGCCCAGGTGCCGACCAGGATCGGCCGAGCGGACCGCCCCGTCAGGTGCTCGAGCAGCGCGCCGCCTACGCCGCGGCCCTGGCTCGTGGGCGACACGTAGGCGTGGCGGATCAGCTCCACCTCGCGGACCGGCTGGGTGCCCATGACCCCGAGCAGCGTGTCGTCGGCTTCGTAGCCCCCGAAGGCGACCCCGGCCGCGAGCTCGCCGTCGAGCTCTTCGGGCGACATGTAGGGCTCGCGCCATCGGCCGGCGGGGATCACGCCGCGATAGGCCTCCGCCGCGGCGTTGACGATCGCCAGGATGGCGGGACGCTCGTCGTCGCGGCAGGGGCGGATGGTGCTCACGGCGCCAACGGTACGCGGAGGCCCGCGGGCCGAGCGCCGCGTTAGCGTGCGGTCGGTGACCGACGCAGCGCCCCAGCCCCCCGACCAGCTGCGCGTGGCGTGCGGTCAGCTGCCCAACCGGGTGGGTGACCTGAAGGGCAACGCCGACCGCATCCGGGAGGCGATGGCCTGGGCCGAAGGCGAGGCCGCCGATGTCCTCCTGCTACCCGAGCTCGCTCTCACCGGCTACCCGCTCGAGGACCTGTCGCTGCGCGAGGACTTCGTCACCCAGACCCTTGAGACGCTGGACGAGCTGGCCACCCACGCCGGTCGCTGCGCGACGATCGTGGGAACGCTGGGCCGGGTCCCGCCGCGGCGGGGCTGGGACACCGTGACCCGCACCTCCACGATCGCCGCCGCCGTGCTGTGCGACGGGCAGTTGCGCGGGCGCTACGACAAGACGCTGCTGCCCACCTACGACCTCTTCTCAGAGGCGCGAACCTTCGCCGCCGGCGCCGAGCCCGGCCGGCTGTGGCGGATCGGCGGCGTGGTGGCCGGCATCTGCATCTGCGAGGACCTGTGGTCGGGCGACGGCCCGCCCGAGCTGCAGGCCGCCGGCGGCGCCCAGATCCTGCTGGTGCCCAACGGCTCGCCCTACTACCGCGACAAGCGCATGAGCCGCAGCACCACCGCGTCGGAGGTGGCGCGCCGAAACGGTGTGCCCGTGGTCTACGTGAACTGCGTCGGTGGCGTGGACGAGCTGGTGTTCGACGGCGGCTGCATCGTCGCCGACCCCGATGGGTCGATCCGCTACCTCGGACAGCAGTTCGAGCCCCACAACTTCTGGCTCGACATCCCCGTGGCCGCGCCGCGGCCGATCACCGGCGGCCCGCTCACCACCGTGCACGCGCGGATCCAGGCGCCCCGCGCGGTCCCGCCGGCCACCGTGGAGCACGCGCCGCAGTACG
>JBBREO010000135.1:0-3473 GCA_038202855.1 Solirubrobacterales bacterium | reverse complement strand
CCTGCTTCCGTCCTCTTATACCCCACTCATGAGCAGCGAACCCACGGCCGACCCTGCTCGCTCAATCGGGCAGCAGCACGAGCTTCCCATTCACATGCCCGTCCTGGCTGACGCGATGCGCCTCCGGCGCCTCGGACAGCGGGAACGTCTGCGCGACCGGCAGTGAGAACTGGCCCTTCTCGAACATGTCCGCGGCCTGGCCGAGCGCCTGCCAGGAGCGGCCCTCCGAGCCGGTGGTGATCTTGATGCCGTACTTCTCCGGGGCCTCGAAGTCGGCGATCGTGACCACGCGCTCCGGATCGCCGGTGATCTCCACCAGGTCGGGCGCGGCGTCGTGACCGGCGGCGTCCAGGGCAACGTCCACGCCGTCGGGCGCCAGCTCGCGCACGCGCTCCGGGAGGCCCTCGCCGTAGGTGGTGGCCTTGGCCCCGAGTGACTCGAGCAGCTCGTGGTTGCCCTCGCTGGCCGTGCCGATCACCTGCGCGCCGCGGGCGCGCGCGAACTGGACCGCGGCCTGGCCCACGCCCCCGGCCGCGCCGTTGATCACGATCGTCTGGCCCTCGCCCAAGCCGAGGATGTCGAGCGTGCGCACGGCGGTCTCCACCGCCACCGGCAGACCCGCGGCTTCCTCGAAGGACATGCCCTCGGGCTTTGCCGCGAAGGCGGTGAGCACCGCGTACTGGGCGTAGCCGCCGCCCTCCACGCTGCCGAACACCGCGTCGCCCTCGGCCACGTCCTCCACGCCGTCGCCCACCTCGTCCACCACGCCTGCGGCGTCATAGCCGGGGATGGTCGGCGCAGCCGGCGGCTTGCCGCCGGCCATCATGCCGCTGCGGATCTTCCAGTCCATCGGGTTCACCCCCGCGGCGCGGACCCGGATGCGCACCTGGCCGGGACCAGCATGGGGCTCGTCGACCTCCTGGACCTGCAGGACCTCGGGGTCTCCGTACTCGGCGAACAGGACGGCTTTCATGGCGGTCTCCGGTCTTCGTGGGGGCTGCCTCGACCCTAGTCCCCACCCGGCGACCGATGACTTTCGCGCCCCACGTCGTTACACCTCCGGACAGACCACCGATCAAGGAGCCGTCATGACCCCCTCCGCACTGAACATCTCCGGCGTCGACTTCGTCACCGTGATGACCAAGGACTTCCCCGCCGCGACCGACTTCTACGAGAACGTCCTCGACCTACCGCGCGTGGCGCAGTACGGGCAGGACTTCGGCGCCGAGTTCGAGACCGGCAACCTCACCCTCCAGTTGCTCGACTGCACGAAGCTCGGCCTCGACTTCCGGCCCACGACCCCGATCGCGCTGCACGTGGACGACTTCGAGGGAGCAAGGGCCGAGCTCGAGGCGCGCGGCGTGGAGTTCACCCACGGGTTCGACTCCGGGGTCTGCCACCAGGCGATCTTCTCGGACCCCGACGGCAACACGCTGGCGCTGCACCATCGCTATGCGCCGAAGGCTCAGTAGGCCTCCCGGGGGCTCAGCGGCCGCGGCGCGCCCCGCGCCACCGCCCGGCGGAAGCGCGCGAGCGCGCGGCGTCGGACCGCGCGCGGCGGCGCAGCGTCCGCTCCGTTCGCGCCCGGCGGGTTTGGGTGCTCTCTTACGTGCCGAGGCACCCGACGAATAGCTAACGACCTGTCCACCCGCGGGTGGCGACGGTGAGACCTTTTCGCGCGCGCAGCGCTAGCGAGCACGGGAAAAGACTCACCGGAGACAGGACCCGCGGCAGGGAGGCCTGGGCCCCGGCCGAGCGCTTGCGAAACGGCCGCTAACGGCCCCGGCGCGCCCGGGCCAGCGCCCGGCGGAAGCGCTTGATGCGCGCCGCGTCCGTGCGCACCCGCCGCCGCAGCGCGCGCTCGGTGCGCGCCTGGCGCGTACGCGCCGACTCGCTGCGACGCAGTGCGGCCGCGCTCGTCCGCTTGTCCTTCTCCAGCGCCCGCACCCGCTGCTGCACGGCCGTCGGTGTCCTGGGCGTGGCCGGCTCCGACTGACCCGCCCGCCCGATCAGGAACCCGATCGCGAGCACCGCGATGAGCCCGAGCACCTGGGCGGCGATCACTCGCGGGCGCTCGCGGATCGCCGTGCCCATCAGACCAGCTGCTCCGCCACCGCCAGGCCCAGCAGCTTCACCGACAGCCGGGTCTCGCGGGGCAGCGCTTCGAGGGCGTAGGTGCCGGTGTCGAGCATCGTGCGCAGCTGGTCGTCGCGGGGGATGGTCACCGAGCGGCGCAGCCGCTGTTCGCGGAAGTGCGCCTCGATCTGCTGGATGTCGCCCTCGTGGTTGCTCGAGGCCTGGTTGAGCACCAGCGTGGCGCGCTCGTGCTTGAGGTAGCGCAGCGCGCCGGCCACGCTCTGGGAGGTGATGAACTCGGGCGTGGTCACCAACACGAGCTGGTCGGAGCGCTCCACCGCGAAGCGGGCCAGCGGGTCGGTGATCCCCGTGCCCAGGTCGAGCAGGATCACCTCGTAGAAGATCGACAGGAAGGCCAGCAGGTGGCCGTAGGCCTCCGGGCCGAGCGTGGCCATCAGCTCGGCGTCGGTGGGCGCGCCCAACAGGTGCAGGCCGCTGGGCAGCCGCGACACGTACGGCCCCAGCTCGGCGGCGGTGTGCACGCGCTCGAGGTCGTTGATCAGGTCGGCCAGGTTGCGCTCGGGGCGCAGGCGGTCGGGGGCCAGCGCGGCGAGCGTGCCGAAGTCGGGGTTGGCGTCCACCACGATCGTGCGCAGGCGCAGGTGGTTGGAGAGCAGGTTGCCGACCACGAAGGAGGAGGTGGTCTTTCCCACCCCGCCCTTGGGCGAGATCATCGCCACGGTGTTCGCCCTGGTCACCCCGGGGGTGGAGCGGATGCGGGCCTCGATGTCGGACTCCTCGCGCTCGCCCTTGGAGACCATCAAGCCCTGCCAGCGCGAGCGCAGCCGCGCGGGCAGGTTCTGGGACAGCTCGCGGCCGTCGACGACCGGGCCCGGGTACACGTCTCGGCGCTGGATCGGCCGTTCTCCTGGGCGGCTGCTCACGAGGCGCGCAGGTTACCGGCCGTCGGGGCGGCTCTCAGCGGCCCAGCGAAAGGGCCTGGGAGTCCAGCACCTCGAGCTCGACCTCGCTGAGCAGGCGGTTCACCTCGCGCGGGTTGAGCACCCCGGCGCCGAAGTGCTGGGTGGACTCCGCGCCGCAGGCCACGCCGAAGCGCAGGCACTCGTGGGCCGGGCGGTCGTCATAGCGGGCGGACACCCAGCCGGCCAGGAAGGCGTCGCCCGATCCCACCGAGGAAACCGGCTCGAGCGGGTCCAGGGTGGCCCGGCACAGCTGGCGCGGGCGGGTGGCGTCGGTGTCGGTGCCCAGCAGGGCCAGGCAGCCGTCGGGCATGGTCATGATCGCCTCGCGCGCCCCGATCCCCACGATCTCCTTGACGGCCGTGGCGCGGTCCTCGGCATCGGCGAACTCGTGGCCCACCAGCTCCTCGGCCTCGA
>JBBREO010000134.1:0-3475 GCA_038202855.1 Solirubrobacterales bacterium | reverse complement strand
GGCGAGCCCTACGCCCGCCTGGCCATCCTGCTCAACGAGGTGCGCGGCTGGGCCAAGGGCACGCTGCCCACCTACCAGGACCGCAAGGTGTTCTTCGAGTCGATCGTGAACGGCGATCCCGACCCGATCGAGCTGCTGCGGGCCGCCGATACCCAGGCGGGCACAGGCGAGACCGCGGTGCGCGACATCATCGCCGCCGCGCAGCGCACCGCCGTCCCCGCCTAGGCGCAGCCTCCGTAACGCATCCCGGACGCCTCGCCGCCAGGGGGGGGGCATGCACGTCGGCCTTGCCATCACAGGCCCGGCCCGCGACAGTCGTCCCATGCGGCTTCGGGGGGCACGTCCATGAAGGACCTCCGGCCGGCGCTCGCGCGGGGCTTGGTCGTGCTCAGCCTCGTGCTCGCCGTCGCCACGAGTGTCTTCGGGCTGCTCGATCCCGACAGCTCCGGGACGTTCCTTGGAATCCTCTTCCTGGTAATCCCGCTGTCTTTCTCGGCGGTCGGGGGCCTGCTGGCGGTCCGGCGTCCCGAGAACTGCATCGGGTGGCTCTGCCTCGCGATCGGTCTCCTCTGGTCGCTGTTGGGCACGGGGTATGGGGCCGCGACCTGGGCGGGCAACACCGGCAGGCTCGGGACCGCCGAGGTAGTCGGGTTGCTCGGCTCGCTCTGGTTCCCGGCAGCCGGCCTCACCGGGACCCACCTCGCGCTTCGCCTGCCGGGGGGCTCGCTGCTCTCGCCCCGCTGGCGCTGGTATTCCCGCTTCTGCACGGCCGTGATCGTCGTCGTCGGCCTGGTGGTGGTCACCGAGCCGGGTCACGTCGCGGATGTCCCGGGGACGACCAATCCCATCGCGTCCGAGTCGCTCCAGTCGCTCGGTCCGCTGTTCATCCTGCTCCCGCTGAGCGCCTTCGGCGCCATCTGGTCCCTCGTACAGCGCTATCGGCGGGCCGGAGGCGTCGAACGGCTCCAGATCCGCTGGATCGCGCTCGGCGGCGTCTTCTTCCTCGGGATCATGGTCCTCCTGTTGGTGCCCATTCTGCTGGGCGCCGCCAAGGGAAGCGCTCCGGGCGTCGTGGAGGGGGTCGCCTACGTGGGGTACAGCGCGGTCCCGGTGGCGATAGGCGTCTCGGTGCTGCGCTACCGCCTCTACGACATCGACGTGGTGGTCAACCGCACGCTGGTCTACGGGGCGCTCACCGCGACGCTGGCGGCGGCGTACCTGGGCAGCGTGCTCTCGCTCCAGCTGCTGCTGCGCCCGGTCACCGCAGACTCCAACCTGGCCATTGCGGTGGCGACGCTCGCGGTCGCCGCACTCTTCCGCCCGGCCCGCGCCCGCATCCAGTCCGCCGTCGATCGGCGCTTCTACCGGCGAAAGTACAACGCCCAGCGCACGCTGGAGGCCTTCTCGTTGCGACTGCGTGACGAGGTGGACCTCGGCACGCTGAACGCCGAGCTGGGCGCGGTGGTGCGAGACACCCTTCAGCCGGCTCACGTCTCCGTCTGGCTGGCGGGACGCCGATGAGCTCGCGCGCCGCCCGGCGGCTGGGCTGGGGACTGACGGCGCTCTCGCTCGCGCTGTGCCTTCTCGGGGAGGGCCTGTCCTTCGCCTCGGCCCAGGACCACGGCGACCTCGTCGTGACCATCGAGTTCGTCGCCATCGTCGTCGTCTTCTCCGCGATGGGAACGCTGATCGCCTCGCGCCAGCCGCGCAACGCGATCGGCTGGATCCTGTGCGGCGTCGGGCTGGCGGCCGCCCTGGCCGAGTTCTCCCACGGGTACGCCGACCAGTGGCTCGACACTGATGCCGGGCCGGACGTCCTCGGGAAGACCGCGGGGTTGTACGGCAGCCTCAGCTGGATTCCTCTCGTCCTTCCCTGCGCCACCTTCCTCCTCCTGCTGTTTCCCGACGGCCGGCTGGTCTCGCGGCGCTGGCGTCCCGTCGCCTGGTGCGCGGCACTCGGGATCGTGATCGCGTTCGTGGGCTCGGCCCTGATCCCCGGGCCCCTCGAGGACTACCCGACAATCGTGAACCCGTACGGCCTCAATACTCTCGCCGATCCGCTCCAGCCGCTCGGCCTGACCCTCCTCCTGATCGCCCTCGTCGGCTCACCGGTGTCCCTGATCCTACGGTTCCGCCGGGCGCCCGCCGACGAGCGCCAGCAGATCAAGTGGCTCGCGCTCGCAGGAGCGGTGGCGGCGGTGACTCTCGTGGCCGGGACCGCCGGATACGACGTGGTCGGCAAGACGGTCGCGAACGTCGCCATCCTGCTCAGCGTCCTCGGCCTGCCCCTCGCGGCGGGCACGGCGATCCTGCGCTACCGGCTCTACGACATCGACGTCGTGATCAACCGCGCCCTGGTCTACGGCGCGCTCACGGCCACCCTCGCCGTCACCTACCTGGCCAGCGTGCTGTCGCTCCAACTCGTGCTCGAAGGGATCACGCAGGGATCGGGCCTCTCCGTCGCGGTGTCGACGCTGGCCGCCGCCGGCTTCGTCCGCCCCGCTCGCGCACGCATCCAGGCGGCCGTCGACCGCCGCTTCTACCGGCGCAGGTACAACTCCCAGCGCACGCTCGAGGCGTTCTCCTCGAAGCTTCGCGACGAGGTCGACCTCGACTCCCTAAGCGCCCAGCTGAACTGGGTCGTCGCCGACACGATGCAGCCCGCCCACGTGTCGCTCTGGCTGGCACCGCCGGGGCGCCGCTGAGCCATGGCCACCGTCGAGCACACGATGAAAGCGCACCGGGTCGCCTGGGCGTCGTGGGGCATCTGCGTCGTCCTCGCCCTTCCGACCCTCCTCCTGCTGGCGCTGGGAGCCGGCAAGCACACACCGGCCGACGAGTTCGGCCTGTCGGGCCTCGGCGGCCTCGCCTTCCTGGTGGCCACGCTCGCGTTCGCGACGACCGGCGCGCTGATCGCCTCGCGGGTGGGGGAGAACCCGATCGGCTGGATCTTCTGTCTCACGGGCTTCCTTCTGGCGGTGGGCAGTCTGCCCCACCAGTACGCCGACTACACGCTGTACGTGTCACCCGGCTCGCTACCGGGCGGCGCCGCCGCCGCCGTCGCACAGAACCTCACCTTCACGCCGTGCTTCGGCCTGCTGGGCGCCTCGTTGCTGCTGTTCCCGAACGGGCGCCTACCGTCGCCGCGCTGGCGCCCCGCGCTGGGAGTGGCGCTGGCGGGGAGCGTCCTGGTGAGCGCGGGCTATGCGCTGCGGCCCGGACCGCTCGACGCCCCCTTCGAGATGGTCTCCAACCCGTTCGGGGTGGGGAGCTTCGCGTTGATGAACACCGTGTCGGGCCTCGGCTGGATGCTGATGGCGGCCGGCGTCGCGTTGGCCGGCGTGGCGACGGTCCTGCGCCTGCGCCGCTCACGCGGCCAGGAGCGCCAGCAGATGAAGTGGATTGGCCTGGCGGGGGCGGTGGCCGGCGTGGTGATCGTGGTCAACGCGGTCAGCTTCTTCGCCGGCGTCCAGGG
>JBBREO010000133.1:0-3589 GCA_038202855.1 Solirubrobacterales bacterium | reverse complement strand
TCACTTGACAGGGAGACAGGTGCGGAAACGCCGCGCGGACCTTCTCCTCGGGTCGTCGGGCGATCACCATCCTAACCCGCCTTTGAACGTGACCCTATTGTACGACGCGGCCACCGCCCGCAAGCTCGGTCTGGATTTCGCGGCCTATGCGCGCGACCACGTTACTCGCGCCGCCCAGATCCGACCGCTCGCCTCAGCTCGCCCGCAGCTCCTCCTGGGCTCCCTCGTAAACCCAACCCGGTCAGATTGAACTGGGGGTGTGACCCACTTCTGTAGTCCTGGTGGCGCCGTGGTCAGGCGGCGCGGGAGCGGGGGAGCATGATCGGGCGGCGGGAGCGGAGCCGCGCGCGCAGGGCGAGCATGGCGCGGCCACCGTCGTCGGACCAGCGCATGCCGGCCCGCTTCATCCGCCGTTGGACCAGATGGTCGGCCGCGGACTCGATCGCCCCGCTCCCGACCGGCAGCCCGTCGAGGCGGAGGGTCGGATAGTCCATCCGCTCGGCGTTCTTGGCGAAGGACCCGCGCTCCTTGCGGCGCACCTCGGCGGCCTCGGCTGAGGGCGCGCGGGCGGCCTTGAACGCGGCCAGGATCGGCTCGCCGCCCTGGGCCAGCAGATCGTCCGCGCGGGCCTCCCCCCACGCCTCCGCGGTCGGGCCATCCCCAAACAGCGCCGTGGCCACCGTGTGTCGGTGCCCCGCCGCGTGCCAGTGGTCGACCAGCTCGATCCGGGCGTCGAAGCGCTCGTCGGCCAAGGGCTTCATTGAAGCCCGTCTTCGACGGTTCCAGATCCAGACCGCCCCATCCCCCAGCAGCAGCGCCTCACGCAGCACCGCCAGCCCGGGCCGGGTCACCGTGCCCTCCCAGCGCACGACCTCGAGCGCCCCCCGCCGCGCCGCCTCGGCCGCCAGCCGCGCCCCGAACGCCTCGGCCGGCGCCCGCGCGGCGACGTAGCTCGGCGCGTGCACCTCGTCCTGGTCCCAGCCGGCCACCAGCCCCCGCTTGACCTCGTGCCAGCCATCCTGGAAGCGCACCATCGCCCCGTCAGCCTGGACCACCAGCAGCCCCGGGGCTGGGTCCAGCTCCGACTCGGCCACCGTCCCGCGCGGTCCGGCCGCTCGCGCGGTCGCGGCGTCCTCGGCCTCCGCCAGCGTCGCCCCGACCGGTTCGGTCTGCCGCCGCACCGTCTCGGCGCCGAGCTCCTGCCCGGTCAAGCTCGCCAGCACCTCGGCGGCCTCGCGGAACGGCGCCACCGCCCCCAGCCGCGCGGCCCACTCGATCAGCCCGCCACTCAGCCGCGCCCGCGGTGGAATCTGCAGCGTGGTCTCGGCCACGCTCCAGCCGCGCCCGCAATGGCCGCCGTGATACCAGGGCCGCGCCCGGTCCAGCGTCCCGCAGATCGTCTGGATCTGCCGCGTCCGAACCTGGTGCGGCTTCGCCTTCCGCCCGCAATCCGGGCAGGCCGCCCGCGCCCGCGCCAGGCGCCGGTCCAGCCCGCTGGTGCTGGTCTGGATCACCGCCCCCAACAGCAGCGGCAGCACCGTCCGCACCCGCGCCAGCACCGCCTGCTCGTGTCGCTCCAGCGTCGCGTCACCGCCCTCGACACACCAATCCGCCAGGTCTTCCGCCAACGCGCTCACCATCGCTACGATCTTCTCGGGGAGGGGGCGGCTCATCGCGTCCTTCCTTCCGGCCGCCGGGCGCTCTCTCGCCCGACGGCCTTTCCCTAATCCGCCCACCATACCCCAGCTGACCAGGTCTACGACTCGGTTCCATCTGCTGTTGGCGACTGAGAAGGGCGTGTTGGTGACCGATGGGGGGGGCAGCGTGGATCCGTTGGGCGGGTTCTGGCGCGGTGGGCACCGCCGATGAACCCGCGGAGTCAGACCGCCAGGGCATCCAGATAGGAGACGGTTCCTGGGGCGAGCCCGGCCACCGCGAGGGGGGAGCGGCCGGGGTGCCGAGAGGTGCGGGTGCGTTCACGCCGATCTTGAGCGGGCTCAACGTTGTGGTGGATCGCCCAGAGCAGCGCCGCCCGCTCGAGCCGCTGCTCGGCGCCATGGTTGCGGCCATGGCTCGAGCGGAGGCGGAAGTCCCGCCAGAGCCACTCCGGGGACGCCCGTCCCAGCCCCTGGTTGTCGCCACCCCGGTAGACGCGGGCGGCCTCGATGTGGAGCGCCACCAGATCGGCGAGCGCGGCGCCCAGGTCGTGCGCGGCCAGGCGCGCGAGGGCCGCCTGGGCGTCGGCCTCGGTCGCGGCGTCGTAGACCGCCCGCACCAGGTCGATCAGCGTCCGCCGGGCCTGCCGCCCCGCGGTGCGGGCCGTCGCGCCGGTGCGGTCCGTCGCGGCGGTTGCGGCGGCCACGGCCGCGGCGAACGCGCCGGCCAGCCCACGCCACCGGTGGAACACGCAGCGCTGGTGACGGACCCAGGGCACCGCCTGCCGCCGATAGCTCTCCAGCCCGGTCGCCCCATCACTGGCGATCCCCCGCAGCTCGCGCAGCACCAGCCCGGCCTGCTCGGCGCGGGCGAACAGCGTCGCCCACGCCGCGGCCGTCCCCTCCCCGGCCACCACCACCGGCGGCCAGACCACCCCGGTCACGGTGTCCACCAGCGCCAGCACGACCCGCTTCGTCCCCCCGCGCAGCCGCGCCCACACCCCGTCCGTCGCCAGCTGGCCGGAGCTCTCCACGCCAACCATCTGCTCGGCGATGCTCGCCTTGGCGGTCTGCCCGGCCTGATCGAGCCACCGCTCGACCGTGCTCGCACGCAGATGGCAGGCCAGCGCGTCCGACGGCGCCGGGTCCAGCGGCCGCCACACCTGCCACCGCTCCTGCCGCCCCAGCCACGACCGCAGCACCTCCGCCGTCCGGCGCGTCGAGGTCCCCAGGTGCGGCCAGTGGTCGATCGCACGCCGCCGCACTTCCCGCGCGTACCAGCCCCCTCGCACCAGCAGCGCCGACCCCTCCGAGGAGGTCCGCCGACCGCCGGAACACCGGTGCCGCTGCACGCGCACCGCCTGCCGTCCGCTCAAGAACCACGGCTGACGCGTGGAGCTCCCCCACGTGCACGTCACCGTCTCCCCACAGTGCGGACACCGGCGCCATTCCCACACCGTCCGGCCGGCCAGCGCCCGCAGCCCCTGGAGAAATGCTCGTCCACGCGCTACGATGGTCATGGGCTCGGTGACCTCGGGGGTTGAGTTGTGTCTTCCCGATGGTCGCAGCGTCCTTCCCTTCGGTCACCCCCCTGATCGCGCTTCACCAACAGAGTTCGGAACCGAGTCGGCTGGGCGGACCAGGTCGGTGTGGTCGTCGACGGTGCCGAGATCGACACCGACGGTCTTGGCCTGCCGATCGCGCAGCCACTCGGCGGCGTCTTTCGAGAGCCCGCGGCACTCGGCCCAGCCAGGCTGGCCGATCTCGCCGTCGAAGCAGCGGATCAGGACGATGTCGCCGGGTTGCACCTCGATGCCGCGCTCGCGCGTGACCCGCTCGAGCTCTCCGCGCTCGCGACCGAGCTCGCCCGCGACACCGCGGAGCTCGACCGGCTCTTCCACGCGCACCTCGAGCGCGAAGAAGAGGCGCTATTC
>JBBREO010000132.1:0-3599 GCA_038202855.1 Solirubrobacterales bacterium | reverse complement strand
CCGCCTTGAGCCCGTAGTCGCCGAACTGCACCCGCACGCCGCCGCGGGATTGACCGGCCATCCGACCGCGGTGCTGCTTGCGATGCTGAACTCGCTTGGGGGAGAGCATCAGCGCCGACCTCCTCCGGGACCGCCCGAACCCGGACCACCGCGTCCGCCACCTCGCGGACCTCGGCCTCCGCCTCCACCGGCTCCCCCGCCCCCTCCTGCACCGCCTCCTCCGCGGCCCCCGCGACCGCGGCCATCGCCTCGGCCGCCGCGTCCGCCGTCGCCACGATCGCCGCCGGGGGGAGGTGGCTGATTGAGGTCGGTGAGGTCGGCTCCGGTGTAGCCCTCCGGCATGATCTCGCCCTTGTTGATCCAGCACTTCACGCCGATGCGTCCGAACGTGGTGCGCGCCTCATAGAAGCCGTAGTCGATGTCGGCGCGCAGGGTGTGCAGCGGCACGCGGCCGTCGGAATAGCCTTCCCGGCGCGCCATCTCGGCGCCGCCCAGGCGGCCGGAGACCTGAACCTTGACGCCCTTGGCGCCCGATCGCATGGCTGATGTGAGCGCGCGCTTCATCGCCCGCCGGAACGCGACGCGGTTCTGCAGCTGCTCGGCGATCGACTGAGCCACCAGCTTGGCGTCGAGCTCGGGGCGCTTGATCTCGAGGATATTGACCTTGATCTGCTTGCGCGTCATGCGATGCAGATCCTTGCGCAGGGCATCGACCTCGCTGCCTGACTTGCCGATGACGATCCCCGGCCGGGCGGTGTGGATGTTGATCTCCACGTCGTTGGCGTCCTTACGGATCGTGATGTCCGAGAGCCCGGCGTGGGCGAGCTTGCGGGTGATGTGGCCGCGAATGCGCACATCCTCGTCGAGGTAGTCGGCAAAGTGGCGCTCGTTGAACCAGTTGGACTTCCAGTCGTGGATGTAGCCCACGCGGAGAGACTCGGGATGGACTTTCTGACCCATGTGACTAAGCGTTCTCCTTCGGCGTGAGCGTGATCGTGAGGTGGCTGGTGCGCTTGCGGATGCGGGTGGCCCGGCCCATCGCCCGTGGGCGATAGCGCTTGAGAGTGGGGCCCTCATCAGCGTAGACGTCCTTGATGCGCAGGTCGTCTCCGATGAGCTCGTGGTTGTGCTCGGCGTTCGCGACGGCAGACTCGAGCAGCTTGCCCCAGTCACGGGCAGCCGCCCGCGGGGCGAAGGCCAAGATGGCCCTGGCCTCGTCCACCGACTTGCCGCGGATGTGGTCGCACACGAGCCGTGCCTTGCGCGCCGACGTGCGGACGTACTTGGCATGGGCGCGGACGACAGCGGGAGCGGCGCCCGGCTCGCGCGTTGCGCGGCGTGGCGCGGCAGTTGACTGGGCCGGCGGCTCGGTGGCCGCGCCGCGTGGCTTGGCGGCGCGCTTGGGCTTGGGCTTGGGCTCGCCCTCGGTCGTGGCATCCGCCTTGGGCTTCTCCTCGGTGGAGGCCTCCTCATCCTTGGCCCGCGATCGCGGTCCCCGGCGCTTGGGCTTCTCCTCGGGCGAGGCCTCCTCGACCTCTTCTGTGTCCTTGTCCTTGGCGCTCATCGCATCCTCCCCGACGACGCGTGGCCACGGTACTTGCGCGTCGGTGCGAACTCGCCCAGCTTGTGGCCGACCATCGACTCGGTGACGAACACCGGCACGTGCTTCTGGCCGTCGTGCACGGCAATCGTGTGACCGACCATCTCGGGAAAGATCGTCGAGGTGCGCGACCAGGTCTTGATCATCTGCTTCTGGTTGGCGCTGTTCATCGCATCGACGCGAGCAAGCAGGCGCTCTTCCGCCCACGGCCCCTTCTTGCTGGAACGGCTCATCGCTTCTTTCCTCTCCGGCGGCCTCGGACGATGTAACGATCCGAGGGCTTGCGCTTCTTTCGAGTGCGGTACCCGAGAGTTGGCACGCCCCAGGGGGTGACGGGATGCCGGCCGGCGGTCGTCGAGCCCTCGCCGCCGCCGTGCGGATGGTCGACGGGATTCATCGCCGTGCCACGGGTCTGGGGACGGACTCCGAGGTGACGCTTGCGCCCGGCTTTGCCGATCTTCACATTCTGGTGGTCGGTGTTGCCGATCGATCCCACCGTGGCTCGGCACTCCGCTTGGACCAAGCGCATCTCGCCGGAGGGCAGCCGCAGGGTGGCCATGGCGCCCTCCTTGGCCATGAGCTGGATTGCCGCGCCCGCGGCTCGGCCCATCTGGCCTCCGCGTCCGGGCTGGAGCTCGACGTTGTGGATCACGGTGCCGATCGGCATGCGAGCCAGCGGCAGGCAGTTGCCAACGTTGACCTCGGCATCCGGACCGGAGATGACAGTCGCATTCACCTGCAGGCGCTGGGGGGCCAGAATGTAGCGCTTCTCGCCGTCGGCATAGTGCAGCAGCGCGATGTAGGCGGAGCGGTTGGGGTCGTACTCGATCGTCGCGACGCGCGCGGGCATTCCGTCCTTGCGCCGCTTGAAGTCGATCTTCCGGTACAGCCGCTTCGCCCCGCCGCCGCGATGGCGAGAGGTCTTGCGTCCATGGGCGTTGCGGCCCCCCGACTTGGTGAGTCCTTCGGTCAGCGACTTCTCGGGCTCGGAGGCCGTGATCTCGGCGAAGCTCGGGTAGGTCGTGAACCGACGGCCGGGGCTCGTGGGCTTGGGCTTGCGAATGGCCATGGACTAGAGGCCCTCCAGGCCCTGGAAGATGGGAATCTCGTCTCCGGGACCAAGCTGCACGATCGCCTTCTTCCAATGACGCGTACGGCCGGCGGTCACACCACGACGCTTGGGCTTGGGCTTCACGCTCTGGGTGTGCACGTTGAGGACCTTGACGTCGCACAGGATCTCCACCGCCTGGCGAATCTGCGTCTTGTGGGCGTCGGGGTGCACGCGCAGGGTGTACTTGCCTGCAGAGGCCAGCACATAGCTCTTCTCGGAGACCACGGGACGGATGATGACCTGACTGGGCTCCACGACTAGGCGTCCTTCTCGGTCTCGGAGGCGGACGAGGCCGGCTGGAGTCGGTCGCCCCGAGCTCGCGCCGTCACCTGCTCAAGGGCGGTCTCGGAGACAAGGAGCGAGGGGGCGGCCATGAGATCGACCACCCCCGT
This sequence comes from Solirubrobacterales bacterium, assembly GCA_038202855.1. Lineage (GTDB taxonomy): Bacteria > Actinomycetota > Thermoleophilia > Solirubrobacterales > Thermoleophilaceae > JAAYBF01. Next base: position 496 of record JBBREO010000132.1, on the reverse strand, counting down.
CGCAGCCGGGGTCAACACGACGACCCGGGGAAGATTGCGAAACGACTTCGTGACGACGACGTCCTCGTCGGACAGGATGACGAGCGTGGGCGCAGCAGCCTGATCCCACCCGGCCAGCGCCTCGGCGGCCCGCTTGGTGGCGGGCACGTCGAACGCACCGGCATCGAGCACGGCCATCGAGCCGCGCTGCGCGTGCATGGAAAGCACGCTGCGCAGCGCTGCCCGGCGCGCCTTGCGGTTGACCTTCAGGGTGTAGTGGCGCGGCGAGGGCCCGAAAACGGTTCCTCCACCCACCCACAGAGGCGAGCGGATCGAACCGGCGCGGGCGCGCCCGGTGCCCTTCTGGCGCCAGGGCTTGGTCCCCCCGCCACGGGCCATGGCGCGCGTGCGCGTGGAAGCGGTGCCCTGGCGACGAGCGTTGAGATCGGCGCGAACGCATTCGTGCACCAGCGCCTCGTTGAACCGTACGTCGAACACGGTGGGGTCGAGCGCGACG
>JBBREO010000131.1:0-3609 GCA_038202855.1 Solirubrobacterales bacterium | reverse complement strand
GACGGCGCCGAGGAGCCCGCCGCGGCCCCGGCCGCCGAGGCCAACGGCCAGGGCGCTGCCGCCTCGGCGCGCACCGAGGCCCAGCGCCCGACCCGCACCGAGCAGGCCCCCGGCGCCGGCGGCAAGCGCCGCCGCGTGGTCATCGACTCGCAGGCCTCGCGCCGCTCGCCCGGCCCGCCGCCCCAGCAGAACCAGCCCCCGCGCCGTCGCGGGCGCCGCCGCCGCACCCCTTGGGTCGAGCCCGACCTGACGGCCAAGCCCGAGATGCCGGCCGAGGTGATCATCACGCCCGTCCAGTCGGGCGCCACCGTCAAGGAGGTGGCCGAGTCGCTGGGCCTGTCCGCGCCCGAGGTGATCAAGAAGCTGATGGAGCTGGGCGAGATGGCCACACTCACCCAGACCCTCTCCGACGACGCGATCGAGGTGCTGGCCGAAGCCTTCGACCGCAAGGTCGAGATCCAGCACGCCGCCGACGAGGTGCCCTCCGAGCCCGTCTACGAGGACATCGAGGCCGACCTGATCGAGCGGCCGCCGGTCATCACGATCCTCGGCCACGTGGACCACGGCAAGACGTCGCTGCTCGACGCGATCCGCCAGACCGAGGTCGCCGCCGGCGAGGCCGGTGGCATCACCCAGCACATCGGCGCCTACCAGGTCCACCACGGCGAGCACACGCTCACCTTCCTCGACACGCCGGGCCACGAGGCGTTCACCGCGATGCGCGCCCGCGGCGGCCAGGTCGCCGACATCGCGGTCGTGGTGGTGGCCGCCGACGACGGCGTGATGCCCCAGACCACCGAGGCGGTCGACCACGCCAAGGCCGCCGACGTGCCGATCATGGTGGCCGTCAACAAGATCGACAAGGAGGGCGCCGATCCCAACCGCGTCCGCGGCGAACTTGCCCAGCAGGGGCTGAACCCCGCCGACTGGGGAGGCGACACCGAGTTCGCCGACGTGTCGGCCAAGACCCACCAGAACCTCGACGAGCTGCTGGACACGCTCATCACCCTGGCCGACATCCAGGAGCTCAAGGCCAACCCGAGCGCCGTGGCGTCGGGCACAGTGATCGAGTCGCGGCTGGACCCGGGCCGGGGCGCCGTCGTCTCCCTGCTCGTCCAGCGCGGCACGATGAAGGTGGGCGACGCAGTCGTGGCCGGCGCGCACTCCGGCCGCGTGCGGTCCATGAACGACTACCGCGGCGACCGCGTGAAGAAGGCCACGCCCGGCATGCCGGTCGAGATCCTGGGCTTCGACGGCGTGCCCGAGGCCGGCGAGCACGTGCGCGTGGTCGACAACGAGCGCGAGGCCCGGCGGATCGCCGGCGAGCGTGCCAACCGGCTCAAGACCGAGGCCCTGGCCCGCCGGGCCGGCGTGCGCGTGTCGCTCGAGGACGTCATGGCCCGCGCCCGCGGCGGCGAGTTGGCCGAGCTGAACCTGATCGTCAAGGCCGACGTCGCCGGGTCGCTGGAGGCGCTGGCCGACGAGGTCGCCAAGCTGCCCCAGGGCCAGGTGACCGTCAACGTGATCCACGACGCCGTCGGTGGCATCAATGAGTCCGACGTGATGCTGGCGTCGGCCTCGGAGGCGATCATCATCGGCTTCAACGTGCGCCCCGTCGGCGACGCCACCGCGGTGGCCCGGCGCGAGGGCGTGGAGATCCGCACCTACTCGGTCATCTACAAGGTGATCGAGGAGCTGCGCCAGGCCATGGAGGGACTGCTGGCCCCCGAGGAGGTCGAGTCGACCGTGGCCACGGTGGAGATTCGCGAGACCTTCAAGGCCTCCCGGGTGGGCACCATCGCCGGCTCGATGGTGCTCGAGGGCACCGTCACGCGGGGCGCCGCAGTGCGCCTGGTGCGCGACGGCACGATCGTCTACGAGGGCCGGATCGCTTCGTTGCGGCGCTTCAAGGACGACGTGCGCGAGGTCACCGCCGGCATGGAGTGCGGCATCGTGCTCGAGAACTTCGCCGACGTGAAGGAGGGCGACATGCTCGAGGTCTACGAGACCCGTCAGGTCGAGCAGACGCTCGCGTAGCTCGCTGGCTTTTCTCGTCTATCTGGAGCTAGGGCTCTTCTTCCCCGAGGGGTCGGACCTGAAGGGGAAGCGCAAGGAGGTGCAGTCCGTGAAGGCACAACTGACGAGGCGCTTCGGCGCGGCGGTGGCGGAGACCGACCACCACGAGAAGTGGCAGCGGGCGACGCTCGCCTGCGCGCTCGTGGCCCGCGACTCGACCGGTGCCCTGCGCCAGGCCGACGCGCTCGAGCGGTGGCTGTCGGGGCGCTTCCCCGAGGGCTGCTCGACCACGCGCACGCTGGCCTCCGACGACGAGCTGCTGGGGCGCTGAGATGCCCTCCGACCGCATGCGCCGCGTGAACGAAGCGGTCCGAGAGGTGCTCTCCTCGCGGCTGACGGCGGGGTTGAAGGACCCGCGCATAGGATTCGTGACGGTGACCTCCGTAGAGACCGTTTCCGACCTGACCCACGCCCGCGTCTACGTCAGCGTCCTCGGCTCGGAGGCCGAGCGGGAGCAGACGCTCGAGGGCCTTGCCTCCTCGCACGGGTTCCTCCAGGCCGCTCTGGCGCGCGAGCTGCGCATGAAGCGCACGCCCACGTTGGAGTTCGCCTACGACCCCTCCGTCGACCAGGGCTTCCGGATCGCAGAGCTGATCGAGGAACACGACCGATGAGCCGTTCCCCGGTGGGCACGGAGGTGGAGCAGATCGTCGAGGAGATCCGCACGTCGGACAAGCTCCTGCTGACCACCCACGAGAACCCCGACGGCGACGCCCTGGGCTCGCTGCTGGCTATGCACTGGGTGCTCGAGCAGCTGGGCAAGGACTCCCTGATGTACATGTCGCCGGACGAGTTCCCGCTTCCGATCGAGTACCGCTACATGACCTTCGACGGCCTGTTGGGCGTGCCGCCCGAGGACGTGGACGAGCGGGTGGTGGTGTTCCTGGACTGCGGCAACATCGACCGGATGCCCGTCGACTTCCTCAAGCGCGAGGGCATCCACATCCTCAACATCGACCACCACCACGACAACACCCGCTTCGGCACGGTGAACCTGGTCGCCTCGGAGGCCTCGTGCACCGCGGAAATCGTGTTCGAGCTGGCGCGGGAGCTGGAAGCCGAGCTGACGCCGCGGATCGCCGACGCCCTCTACGTCGGACTGGTCACCGACACCGGCAAGTTCATGTACCAGAACACCACGCCGGCGGCCCACCGGATGGCGGCCGAGCTGATGGAGGCGGGGGTGGACAGCCACGCCGTCTACCGGCGGCTGTTCGAGGATCTGCCTTTCCGCCGGCTGCAGCTGCTGTCGCGCGCGCTGAACAGCGTGGCGCGCTACGACGAGGGGGCCATCACGATGGCGCGCCTCACCCGGCCGGACTTCGAGGAGACCGGAGCGCTGGAGACCGATTCCGAGGGCATCGTCGACCACATGCGTTCGGTCGAGGACACGCGGGTGGCCGTGCTCGTACGCGAGCTGCTCTCCGACGAGCGGCGCGGCTGGAGCAAGGTGAGCCTGCGCGCCACGGACGGCTCATTGGACGTGTCGGCCATCGCGCGGGCGCTGGGCGGGGGCGGGCACCGCCAGGCGGC
>JBBREO010000130.1:0-3630 GCA_038202855.1 Solirubrobacterales bacterium | reverse complement strand
GGAGCGTTCTCCCGCGACCCCGTACTGCTCATCGGGTACGCGCAGGTCACGGAGGCCGCCATGGCCGCAGGCGTACGCGAGCTCGCCGCGGTCGTCGCCTCATCTCGAACCGGGTGACTCAGCCGACTTACGTTGGAGGCGCACCGGAGGCGCATCTGGAGGCACAGGCCCCGCAGATCCGCTTGCAGAGAGAGGCGCCGACCGGAATCGAACCGGTGTACGCGGCTTTGCAGGCCGCTGCGTAGCCACTCCGCCACGGCGCCGAGGGCGACTAGCGTACTTGGCATGTCCCTCACCTTCGGCTCCGGCCCAATCGCCAGCAATCCCACCGGCGACCTCAACTTCTCGATGGAGGCTGCGCCCAAGCACCGCCTGCTGTTCGAGGACTATCCGCGCCGGATGCGGGCCTTCGTGGGCGAGCGCGTGGTGCTCGACTCCACCCGCGGCAAGCTGCTGCACGAGTCGAACATGCTGCCGGTCTACTACGCGCCGATCGAGGACTTCGCGGAGGACCTGCTGGAGCAGTCCGACCACCACACCCACTGTCCCTTCAAGGGCGACGCCTCCTACTGGTCGCTGAAGGTCGACGGGCGCAAGATCGAGAACGCGGTCTGGTACTACCCCGAGCCGCTCGAGCAGGCGCCGTGGCTGGACGGCTACGCCGCCCTCTACCCGGAGAAGGCCGACCTCTGGCTGCAGGAGGACGAGCCCGTGCGCGGCCACCTGCGCGACCCCTACCACCGCGTCGACGTCTACGAGAGCTCGCGACGGGTCAAGGTGACCGTCGGCGGCACGGCGATCGCCGAGACCGACCGGCCCAAGCTGCTGTTTGAGACCAGCCTCCCCCCTCGCCCCTACCTGCTGCGCTCCGACGTGCTGCCGGGGATCCTCGAGCAGTCGCCCACCACCTCGTGGTGTCCCTACAAGGGCCAGGCGACCTACTGGAACGTCCGCACCCCCAGTGGCGTGATCGAGGACGGGGCGTGGAGCTTCGAGACGCCGCTGCCCGAGGCGGCCAAGGCCATCGGGCACCTGGCCTTCGACGCCGAGGGCATCGACATCGACGTCAGCTGAGAACCTCGCTGCGGTGCTCACCGATCGACGATCGGGCTGCGCGCCTACGCCAGCCGCTCCTCCAGCTTGGCCATCTGGTCCCGGATCTCCTGGGGCAGGTCGTCGCCGAAGCTGTCCAGGTGGGTCTTCATCTGCGGCAGCTGCTGGCGCAGCTCGTCGGAGTCGGAGTGCAGGACGGTGTCGAGCTCCTCGGGCGTGATCTCCAGCCCGTCGGTGTTCAGGTCGCCCTCGCGCGGGATCAACCCGAGCGGGCTCTCGTCGGCCTCGACCGCGTCCTCACAGCGCCGGAACACCCACTCCAGGACCCGCGAGTTCTCGCCGAACCCGGGCCACAGGAAGCGCTTGCCGTCCTCGTCCTTGCGGAACCAGTTGACGTAGTACAGGCGCGGCAGCACCGCGCCGTCGCGCCGGCCCATCTCCAGCCAGTGGCGCATGTAGTCGGCCATGTTGTAGCCGCAGAAGGGCAGCATCGCGAAGGGATCGAAGCGCAGCTTGCCCACCTGGCCGGCCTGGGCGGCGGTGGTCTCCGAGCTCATCGTGGAACCCAGGAACACGCCGTGCTCCCAGTCGAAGGCCTCGGTGACCAGCGGCACCACCGTCGAGCGGCGGCCGCCGAAGAGCATTGCGTCGACCGCGACGCCCTTGGGGTCCTCCCACTCCGGCGCGATCGCCGGGTCCTGGCCCGCGGGGGTGGTGAAGCGGGCGTTGGGGTGAGCGGCGGGCGTATCGGAGTCCGGGGTCCACTCGTGCCCGTGCCAGTCGATGGCGTGGGCCGGAGCGTCCTTGGTCATGCCCTCCCACCACACGTCGCCGTCGTCGGTCCTCGCCGTGTTGGTGAAGATCGTGTTCGACTCGACCGTGGCCATGGCGTTGGGGTTGGTCTGCTCGCCCGTGCCGGGAGCCACGCCGAAGAAGCCGTACTCGGGGTTGATCGCGTACAGGCGGCCGTCGTCGCCGAACTTCATCCAGGCGATGTCGTCGCCGATCGTCTCCACCTTCCAGTCCTTCAGGGTGGGGATCAGCATCGCCAGGTTGGTCTTGCCACAGGCCGAGGGGAAGGCGCCGGTGATCACCTTGGACTCGCCCTCGGGTGAGGTGAGCTTGAGGATCAGCATGTGCTCGGCCAGCCAGCCCTCGTCGCGGGCCATGACCGAGGCGATCCGCAGCGCGAAGCACTTCTTGCCCAGCAACGCGTTGCCGCCGTAGCCCGAGCCGTACGACCAGATCTCGCGCGTCTCGGGGTAGTGGACGATGTACTTGTTGTCCGCGTTGCAGGGCCAGCTCACGTCGGGCTGGCCGTCGGCCAGTGGCATGCCGACGGAGTGCACGCAGGGCACGAACTCGCCGTCCTCGCCCAGCGCATCCAGGGCGCCCTGGCCCATGCGGGTCATGATCCGCATGGAGGTGGCCACGTAGGCGGAATCGGTGAGCTGCACGCCGATGTGGGCGATCGGCGAGCCGAGCGGCCCCATGGAGAAGGGCACCACGTACATGGTGCGGCCTTCCATGCAGCCGTCGAAGAGGCCCTCGAGCTTCTCCCGCATCTCGGCGGGCTCGGTCCAGTTGTTGGTGGGCCCGGCGTCCTCCTCCTTCTCCGAGCAGATGAAGGTGCGGTCCTCCACGCGGGCGACGTCGTCCGGGTCGGACAGCGCGAGGTAGGAGTTGGGGCGCTTCGCGTCGGAGAGGCGCTGGAAGGTGCCCGCGTCGATCAGCCGCTGTGCCAGCTCGTCGTACTCCTCGGCCGAGCCGTCACACCAGTGGACGGAGTCGGGCTTGGTGAGGGCAGCGATCTCCTCGACCCAACTCTGGAGCTGCTTGTTCTGGGTCGGCACGGTGGTCTGGCTCACGGGCAGGGGCTCCTCTGTGGCTTACGGCGGGCCGGAGACGGTACCGAACCGCGCGCGGGTAGGGCGAAGCAGGCTCCCGGCCTCAGCCCGCGCGCTGGATCTGAAACAGGCTGGTGGTGCCCGGCTGGCCGCTGGGCAACCCGGCCGTGATGCCGATCTGCTCGCCCGGCTGCACCCACCCCAGCTCGGTGACCCGATGGGCGGCGTCGGCGATCAGCTCCTCGGTGATCGCGTGGGGCTGCATCGACGCCGCCTCGACCCCCCACATGAGCGCGCAGCGGCGCACGGTCTCGGGGTCGGGCGAGAGCACGTAGATCGGCACGCGCGGGCGGTGGGCGGAGATGATCCGCGCCGAGCGACCGGACAGCGTCGGCACCACGATCGCGGCCAGCTCGAGCTGGTTGGCGGCGTTGGTGGCGTTGTAGGCCACGGTGTAGGCGGGGTCCTGCTCGGCCCGCGTGAGGTGGTGCACGCGCTGCTGGTTCCAGCGCTCGTGAGGCAGCTCTCGCTCGGTGGCGCGCGCGATCAGGTCCATCATCTTCACGCTGCCCACCGGGTGGGCGCCGACGGCCGTCTCCTGCGAGAGCATCACCGCGTCGGTGCCGTCCAGGATCGCGTTGGCCACGTCGGCCACCTCGGCGCGCGTAGGGCGGGTGGAGGTGACCATCGAGTCGAGCATCTGGGTGGCGGTGATCACCGGTCGGGCCAG
>JBBREO010000129.1:0-3639 GCA_038202855.1 Solirubrobacterales bacterium | reverse complement strand
GGCCTTGAGCTTGGCGGTCAGCGACGCCTTGGACTGGGTGACGGTCTGGGTGCCAGCCACCTTCTTGCCGTTGAGCTCGAGCGCCACGTTGTGCGCCGCCTGCGAGGGGTTGTCGAAGTCGAGCTTCACGCTCCCGGCCTTCGCCGACAGGCTGGTCTTGTCGAACTTGAGCGCTCCGCCCGGGTCCGCCGCCAGGGCCAGCGGGCCTCCGGCCGCGCCGGCGCCTCCCAGCTTGCCCTCGGCCTTGGCCTCCTTGACGGGCTTGCTCGCCGTCAGCACCGCCGTGCCCGCCGCGATGAGCACCAGCACGGCGCTCATCGCCATCACCGCGCGGGTGCGCATCGGATTGCCCGGAAAGTCCGGCCGGGTGATCCCGACGACCGAGACCGCGACGGCCCAGACGGCGAGGACGGCACCGGCGACGTAGAACGCGGTCTTGCTCTTGCCGCCCTCCGCGGCAAGAGCTGGAGCAAGCTGGTGCAGGTCGGCCAGGCCCATGGCGGGCGCGAGCGTAGCGGATCGTCGGAGCGATTCGCTGCGACCAACGTCCAGGCTGCCACACTGGTGTTCGCGCAGCTGCCAGCTCGCGCCGATGGAAGAACGTGCCCTCGCGCAAACAAATCTGTCGTCGTACCCTCCCCGGCTCGCTGATGGCGCTGGTGGCGGCCGGCGCCTGCGCCGCCCCCGTCGCCTCCGCCCGGGCCGACACCCCCCGGGTCGAACGCCATGTGCGCGCGCACGGGCGATCGATCCCCGTCGAGAGCCACGTCGACACCACCGCCGAGCTGGGCCGGGCCGCCAACCTCGTGCGCACGCAACGGGCGCGTCGGGCCCTCGGCGCGGACGGGTCCGGAGGCGCACTGACCACGCCGGCGACCAGCGCCGGCTGGATGGCCGACAGCTGGTGCGGGACCGAGCGCTCCGGCGATGACACCGCCAATGCGGTCAACTCGGGCGCGCCGGTCGTCAAGGTGATCTACGCCCGGCCCAGTGGGATCGACTCGCCCGACCGCTTCTCGCAGTTCGCGAACGTCATCCAGGGCCAGGCCAAGTCGCTCAGCACGCTGGTCTACAGCACGAGCGGCGATCGCAAGTCCATCCGCTTCGACCTCGGCACCTCCTGCGGCGCCGCCAACGTCGACATCCAGAGCATCCAGCTCCCTCGTACCCTCTCCTACTACCGCACGTTGACCGCGACCTCGAGCCCGTCGCGCTTCAAGGCCATCATCGACGATGTCCGGGCGCTGGTCCCGAACACGGCCCAGAAGCGCAACTACCTGATCTACGCCGACTATCTCGGCGGCGGCTCGTTCCCCGCCGCCGGCCAGGCCGAGCTCTACCCCGACGACAGCGCCACGAACAACGCGGCGGACATCGGCGGCTGGCGCGCGGTGGTGTACGGAACCGGCGGGCAGTACTTCAGCAGCAACGATCCGAGCTTCGCCGACCTGGTCCCGCTCCACGAGGCGAGCCACAACCTCGGTGCGGTGCAGGACTCCGCCCCGCACTCCACGCAGGCGGGCCACTGCAACGACGAGTGGGACATCATGTGCTACGCGGACCTCGGGCCTGTCGGGGACCCGAACGACCTCACCTTCGACACCACCTGCGGCAGCCTCAGCGTCCAGGCCTATGACTGCAAGCAGGACGACTACTTCAACCCCGCCCCCGCCGGGGGCTCCTACCTGGCCACGCACTGGAACCTCTACAACTCGGCCTTCCTGTGCTCGTCGGGCACGTGCGGCGGCGGATCGGGGAGTGGGACCGGCGGCGGGACCGGGACCGGCACCGGCACGCCCGTTCCGGGCGGCCAGCCGGCGCCCAGCGCGGTCAACCCTCCCGAGGGCGCCCGCAACCCCGCCCCGGCTTCGGCGGCTTCGCTCAGCGCCAGCGCCCTGGCCCGGGCTGTCGGCCTGGTCGGAACCGGGGCGCGCGTGGCCGTGAAGGCACGCCGGCGGCGACCCTTCATCGCACTCGGCCGAGCCCGCTGCCCCTCGATCTGTGCGGGCTCGATCTCCCTCTACACCCTCGGCGGCCACACGCTGAGGCTGGGCCGGGCCACCTTCAGCCTGCGGGCCGGGCAGGCCACGGCGCTCGGCGTTCGCTTGAGCGACGCGGGGCGGCGGCTGCTGCGCCGCCGCGGCCGCATCGCGGCGAGCGTGACGCTGGGCGTGCGCGATGGCGGCGGCACCACCTGGGTCACGCGCGCCTTCACGCTGCGCTCGGCCTAGCGGTTGACCGCCGACATGTCGGGATAACGGTCGCCCGCGACCTCGAGGTGCGGGGTGGTGGCCTCGATCCGCTCGAGCTCGTCGCCGCTGAGCTCCACCTCTTCGGCGGCGGCGTTCTCCTCGAGATACGTGCGCCGCTTGGTCCCCGGAATGGGCACGACGTCCTCACCACGGCTGAGCACCCAGGCCAGTGCGAGCTGGCCCGACGTGCAGTCCTTCTCGCCGGCGATCTCCTGCACGGCGTCGACCAGCTCGAGGTTGCGCTGGAAGTTCTCGCCGGAGAAGCGCGGGCTGTTGCGCCGGAAGTCGTCGGGATCGAGGTCGTCGAGCGAGCGGATCTGGCCGGTGAGGAAGCCCCGGCTCAGCGGACTGTAGGCGACCAGCCCAATGCCCAGCTCGCGCAGCGTAGGCAGAACCTCGTCCTCGATGTCGCGGCTGAACAGCGAGTACTCGGTCTGCACCGCGGTGATCGGGTGCACCTCGTGGGCGCAACGGATCGTCGCCGCCGCGGCCTCGGAGAGCCCCAGGTGGCGGACCTTGCCCTCGCGGACGAGCTCGGCCATCGCTCCGACCGTCTCCTCGATCGGCGTGTCAGGGTCAACGCGGTGCTGGTAGTAGAGGTCGATGTGATCGACTCCCAGGCGCTGCAGCGAGGCCTCACACGCCTCGCGAACGTACTCGGGCCTGCCGTTCACGCTGCGATCCATCGGCTCCTCGCTGCGCACGATCCCGAACTTCGTGGCCAGCACGACGCCGTCGCGGCGGTCGCCGATCGCCTTGCCGACCAGGCGCTCGTTCGTGTGGGGCCCATACATGTCGGCGGTGTCCAGCAGCGTGACGCCGAGCTCCAGGGCGCGGTGGATGGTGGCGATCGCCTCACCCTCGTCGGTGGCTCCGTAGAACTCCGACATGCCCATGCAGCCCAACCCCTGGGCCGAGACCTCCAGGCCCTGCGTTCCCAGCGTGCGTCGCCGCATCCGCGCTCCTCCGTTCCAAAAAGTCGTGGTCGTCTCCAGCGTAGTGGCGGCGGCAAGCGGGGCCAGGCGAGATACTGGCGGCGTGCCGCGGCGCTCCAAGCTCGAGGGATGGAGGCTGGCCGTGGCGGTGCTCGCGGTGACCGCGCTGGCCGGGTCCGCCGCCTTCCTCGCCCTCAGGGCGGGCGCAGAGGGAAATGCCGATGCCAGCCTCCCCGGCTCACGCCCGCTTCCGGTCCCCGAAGCCCCGCTGCCGCCTCCGCGGCCGCACCTCATCGAGCCCGCGGCGGGCATCAGCGCCGCCGAGCAGGCGGCGACCGATCCGGCCACGCTCGAGAACAGCCCGTCCCAGCCCAGCGAGATTCCACCCTCTGACAAGCAGGCCCGCGCCGAGCTCGCCCAGCTCGAGACGCTGCAGCTCGGCTCCTTTTCCG
>JBBREO010000128.1:0-3758 GCA_038202855.1 Solirubrobacterales bacterium | reverse complement strand
GCTAGACGTCCTTCTCGATCGGCACGTCGACCAGGTTGCCCCACTCGGTCCACGAGCCGTCGTAGTTCTTCACGCTGTCCTCGCCGAGCAGCTCGTGCAGCACGAACCAGGTGTGCGCCGAGCGCTCGCCGATGCGGCAGTAGGCGATGATGTCGCCGCCGTCGATGCCCTTGGACCCGTAGAGCTCGCGAAGCTCGTCGGCCGACTTGAAGGTGCCGTTCTCGGTGACCGCCTGGGCCCACGGGATGGAAGCCGCGCCGGGGATGTGCCCCGAGCGCTGGGCGCCCTCGTTCTCGTAGCCGGCCATGGCGATCAGCTCGCCCGAGTACTCCTGCGGCGAGCGCACGTCCACCAGCTTGGTGGGCGTGTCAAGCGCCGCGTGGACCTCGTCGCGCTTGGCCCGGATCTCGTCGTTGCCCGGCTGGGCGGTGAAGCTGGCGGGCTCGTAGGAAGGCACGTCCGCGGTGGTCGGCCGTCCCTCGGCGATCCACTTCTCGCGCGGGCCGTTGACCAGCTTCACGTTGTCGTGCCCGTAGTACTTGAGGTACCAGTAGGTGTAGGCGGCGAACCAGTTGTTGCGGTCGCCGTAGAGCACCACCGTGTGGTCGTTGGAGACGCCGGCCTTGCCGAACAGCTCACCGAACGCCTCCGGACCGAGGAAGTCGCGCTTGACCTGGTCCTGCAGGTCGGTCTTCCAGTCGAAGCCGATCGCGCCGGGAATGTGCGCCTCCTCGTAGAGGCCGGGGTTCTCGTCCACCTCCACGATCCGGATGGAGCTGTCGTCGAGATGGTCCTCGACCCACTGCGTGTCCACCAGTACGTCCTTCGCGTAGTCGACCATGGCCTCTCCTTCAATACTCGAAAAGTCTGCTGAGATTGGACCTATTGTTATCAGGCCCGCTCCTCCCTCTGGCCCGGGGGTAGCCTGATCGGATGAGCGCACCCGCCAGCTCAGCGCAGGACGCCTACCGCCCCGGCGCGGCCGTGGACGAGGCCTTCGACCGAGGCGGGGCACCGCGCGCGACCTACGCAGAGCTGGTCGACGCCCTGCAGGGCACCGACCTCTCCGACCTCGCGGCGCGCGTCAACGCCCACGCCGAGGACGCGGGGGTGCGCTTCGGTGACGGGGACTTCGTGGTCGACCCGGTGCCCCGGGTGATCGAGGCGCAGGAGTGGGAGCTGCTGGCCCGCGGCCTGACCCAGCGCACGCGGGCGCTCCACGCCTTTCTGGCCGACGCCTACGGCGAGCGCCGGATGGTCGCTGCGGGGCGGATCCCCGAGCGCGTGATCGAGTCGGCGAGCTACTTCGAGCCCGACATGGGAGGGGCCCCGACCTGGCCGGCGGGGTTCCTGGCCGGGCTCGACCTGGTGCGCGGCGACGACGGGGAGCTCAGGGTGCTCGAGGACAACACGCGCACGCCGTCCGGGCTCGCCTATGCCATCGCCGCTCGGCGCGCCCTCGACGCCGAGCTGCCGTTTGCCGCCCCCACCGGTCGACTGGACCCCGCCGGCGCCTACCCCATGCTCGCCGACGCGCTGCGCGCCAGCGCCCCGAGGGGCGGCGACGAGCCCTACGTGGTGCTGCTCTCCGACGGTCCGGGAAACAGCGCCTGGCACGAGCACGAGCAGATGGGCGCCGCGCTGGGCGTGCCGGTGCTCACCCCCGACGCGCTGACCGTGCGGGGCGACGAGCTGCACGCGGACGGCCGAGCCATCGACGTGATCTACCGCCGCACCGACGAGGACCGCCTGCGCGACGAGGGCGGCAGGCCCACCTGGCTGGCCGACCTGGTGCTGGACCCGATCCGGGCCGGCAACGTGGCAGTGGTGAACCCCCCAGGCGCCGGCCTGGCCGACGACAAGCTGGTCCACGCCTACGTGGAGGAGATGGTCCGCTTCCTGCTGGGCGAGGAGCCCGTCCTGCGCTCGGTGCGCACCTACGACCTGGGAGAGCCCGCCCAGCTGGAAGAGGCGCTCGAGCGCCTGGGCGAGCTGGTGGTCAAGCCCCGCGACGGCTACGGCGGCGAGGGCGTGGTGATCTGCCGGCTGGCCCCCGCCGAGGAGCGGCGGGCCGTGGAGCAGAGGTTGCGGGCCGACCCCGGCGCCTACGTGGCGCAGGAGACCGTCATGCTGTCCACGCACCCCACGGTGATCGAGGGTCGTCTCGAGCCCCGGCACGTGGACCTGCGGCCCTTCGTGGTCGGAGGAGGCGACTCGGCCGCCGCCGTCCCCGGAGCCCTGACCAGGGTCGCGTTCGGAGCGGGCGAGCTCGTGGTGAACAGTTCCCGCAACGGAGGAGGCAAGGACACGTGGCTGATGGGCTGAGGCCGCTGATCGCGGTCACCACGTCGGAGATGCGCAGCGCCGGCGAGGTGCGCCAGACCGACCAGGCCGACCCGCCCCAGGTGGAGATGGCGCTGGGCCTCCCCTACCTGCGTGCCACCGAGGCCGCGGGCGGACTGCCCGTGGTGGTGCCGCCGATGGACGTGGACGCCCTCGAGCCGCTGCTGGCCCAGGTGGCCGGCGTCTGTCTGTCCGGGGGCCCCGACCTGGACCCGGTGGCCTACGGGGCCGAGCGCCACCCGGCGCTGGGACCGGTCAACGACGCGCTTGACCGCTTCGAGCTCGAGCTGGCCCGGCGCGCCGATGCGCTCGGACTCCCGGTGCTGGCGATCTGCCGGGGCATGCAGGCGCTCAACGTGGCCCGCGGCGGCACCCTTCACCAGCACCTGCCCGACCGGCCCGGCACCGCCGCCGGGCACCGCCAGACCGCGCCGGGCAACGAGGTCACGCATTCCGTGCGGATCGCCCCGGGAAGCCGGCTCGCCGGGCTGATGGGCGGCGAGGAGGCCGAGGTGAACTCCTTCCACCACCAGGCCATCGACCGGTTGGGACGCGGGCTGCGCGCGGTGGCGTGGTCGTCGGACGGGGTGATCGAGGGCGTCGAGGCCCCCGACCGCGACTTCGTGGTCGGGGTCCAGTGGCACGCCGAGACGCTGACCGAACGGACCGAGCAGAGCGCGCTGTTCGCCGGCCTGGTGCAGGCCGCGGTCGAGACCTCGGGGAACCGCCGCCGGATCGAGAGTGCGGCGTGACCGAGCTGCCGGAATGGGCCGAGTGGCGGCCGGGGAGCGAGTACACCCTGGGTGTGGAGGAGGAGGCGATGCTGCTCAATCCCCACGACTGGTCGCTGGCCCAGCAGATGGACCGCGTGCTCCCGGCGCTGTCGCCCGAGCTGTCCGAGCACGTGACGGCGGAGACCCACCGCTCGGCGCTGGAGATGCACACCAACCCCCACGCGAGCGCCGCCGAGGCGGCGGCCGAGGCGCTGGCGCTGCGGGTCCGTCTGGAGGACGAGCTCGCGCCGCTGGGCCTTCGCTGCGCCAGCTCGGCCACCCACCCCTTCACCGTCTGGCACGAGACCGTCCTGTCCACCGGTCCGCGCTACGAGCTGGTCTATGGATCGATGCGCGAGCTGGCGCGGCGCGAGCCCACCTTCGCCCTCCACGTGCACGTGGGCGCGCCCGACCCCGAGCGGGGGATCCAGCTGGTCAACCGGCTGCGCGCGCACCTGCCGCTGCTGCTGGCGCTATCGGTCAACTCGCCCTTCTGGCAGGGGCGCGACACCGGCCTGGCCTCCGCCCGCACGCCTCTGTTCCAGGCCTTCCCCCGCGTGGGAATCCCACGCGCCTTTCCCGACTACGCGGACTGGGTGGACGCCGTGGCTCTGCTCATCCGCTGCGACGCCTTTCCCGACC
>JBBREO010000127.1:0-3769 GCA_038202855.1 Solirubrobacterales bacterium | reverse complement strand
GGATAGGCTGCCCGCCCATGGCGGTCAAGACCGAGGCGATCGGCAAGGCCTACCCGCCGTTCGAGTACGAGGTGGGCAAGGAGAAGATCGCCGAGTACGTCCGGGCGGTGGGTGAGGACAACTCCGTTTACTTCGACCGCGATGCGGCCCGCGCGGCGGGCTTTCGCGACGTGCCCGCTCCGCCGATGTTCGCGGTCGTCTACTCCAGCGGCTCGGTCGCGCCGGGGATCTTCGATCCCGACGTGGGCATCGACTTCGCCCGGATGGTCCACGGCGGCCAGGAGTTCGCCTGGGGCGAGCCCGTCGTGTCCGGCGACCTGATCACCACCACCACGGAGGTAAAGGACATCACCGAGCAGGACGGCAGGGGCTTCTACGTGTTCGAGTCGGTGTCGGTCAACCAGGACGGCCAAGAGGTCGTGCGCGGCACCTGGACCAACATCGTCAGGGGCCTATGAATCCCGGCGACGAGGTCCCCGCGCTCGCGGTCACCCCCGACCGCTACCTGCCCCACCGCTACGCCGGGGCATCGGGGGACTTCAACCCGATCCACATCGACGACGACTTCGCCCAGCAGGTGGGGCTGCCGCGCAACATCCTGCACGGGCTGTACTCCATGGCCCTTGTGGCCCGCGCCAACGCGGCGGTCGCCGAGGGCGACCCTCGGGCGCTCAGGCGGCTGAAGGTCCAGTTCCGCGGCATGGGGGTGCCCGAGGAGGAGATCAGGGTCACCGGGACGGTGCGCGAGGCCGACGGCGACACGGTGATAGTCGACACCGAGGCCGAGCAGGCGGGGAGCAGGATCATCCGCAACGCCGAGGCCGAGCTTCGCCTGCCCTCCGGCTGATCCGCCCTCCCGCCTAACCTGGGCACCGTGCTGATCTCCGATCGACAGGGCTTCCTCCTGCGCAAGGTGGTGGAGGGACACCAGCAGCTCGAGGCGCCCGTGGGCTCGAAGTGGATCGCCGAGCGCCAGGACGTGCCCTGGGGACCCTCCACCGTGCGCTCGGAGCTGGCCCGGCTCGAGGAGGTCGGCCTGCTCGAGCACCCGCACACCTCGGCCGGGCGGGTGCCCACCGACTCGGGCTATCGCTTCTACGTGGACGAGCTGCTCGAGCAGGGCAACCTGCCCGCGGTGCGTCCCACGGTCGAGCTGAGCGACATGCGCCGCGAGGTGGACGAGGCCATGCGCGCCACCACCGAGCAGCTGTCCCAGGTCACCGACCTGCTGGCGCTGGTGTCGGCCCCCCCGATCGGCACCGCCACCATCCACCGCGTCGAGGTCCTTCTGCTCCAGCCCCAGGTGGTGATGGTGGTGGCGATCACCTCGACGGGCGGCGTGACCAAGCGGGTGATCTCCTACGACGAGCCCGTCGACCCCGGCCTGGTCACCTGGGCGGGCTCCTACCTCAACGAGGTGCTCGGCGGCATGGACGTGGGCGCCCGGATGCTGCAGTCCAAGCTCGCCGCCGCCGGCCTGGACCCCCGCGAGAGCGCATTCCTGCGCACCCTCGCGCCCGCCTTCACCGAGCTCGAGGAGACCGCCCAGGACAACCTGTTCGTGGAGGGCGCCGCGCGCCTGTTCACCGAGCAGCGGTTCCAGGAGCTGCCCCAGATCTCCAGCCTGATGGACGTGCTCGAGCGGCGGGTCGCGCTGCTGTCGGTGCTGCGGGCGTCGCTCACCGAGCCAAACGTCTACCTGCGCATCGGCGGAGAGAACCCCGAGCCCCAGCTGCGTTCGCTCAGCATGGTGGTGGCCAACTACGGCGTGGCCCGGCGCAACCTGGGCGCGGTGAGCGTGCTCGGTCCGGTGAGCATGGACTACCCACGCGCGATCATCGCGGTGCGCCAGGCCGCGGCCGAGCTGTCGCGCTTCGTGGCCGAGGTGTACGACGAATGAGGCGCGACGCCTACGAGATCCTCGGCGTGGACCGCGGCGCCGACGAGCGGGCGGTGAAGAAGGCCTTCCGCGCGCTGGCGCGCGAGCTGCACCCCGACGTGAACAGCCACGACCCCGAGGCCGAGGCCAAGTTCAAGGAGGCCGCGGAGGCCTACGAGGTGCTCTCCGACCCCGAGCGAAAGGCCGTGTATGACCGCCGCGGCTGGGACGGCCTGGACTCGACCGGCTACGCATCCCAGGCCCACGGCTTCGGCTCCTTCGGCGACATCTTCGACGCCTTCTTCGGTGGCGACCCCTTCGGCGGAGGCGGAGGCGGCGGTCCACGCGCGGTGCAGGGTGGCGACGTGGCCGTGCAGGTTGACATCGCCCTGGAGGAGGCCGCGCGCGGGATCGAGATGGAGGTCTCCTACGACGCCGTGGACACCTGCGAGCACTGCCACGGCAACCGCGCCGAGCCCGGCACGCCGATCGAGACCTGCGAGCGCTGCGGCGGCTCGGGCCAGCTGCGCGCGGTGAGCAACACGGCCTTCGGCCAGCTCGTGCGCGCTCAGGCCTGCGACGTCTGCGGCGGCGAGGGCAAGGTGGCCCAGACCCCGTGCACCGAGTGCGCGGGCGCCGGCCGCAAGGCCGGCCGGCGCACGCTGGAGGTCGACCTGCCGCCCGGGATCGCCGACGGCCAGCGCGTGCGCCTGACCGGCCGCGGGCACGCGGGCGATCGCGGCGGACCGGCGGGTGACCTGTACGTGCTGGTGTCCGTGCGCGAGGACGAGCGCTTCCTGCGCGACGGCAACGACCTGGTGGCGGTGGTCGACGTGCCCGCACCCGCCGCAGCGCTGGGCACAACCGTGACGGTGGCCACGCTGGACGGCGAGGAGTCGATCGAGGTCGAGCCCGGCACCCAGCCGGGCACCGTCGTGACCCTGCGCGGCAAGGGAATGCCCACCGTCGGGCGCGGTCGTGGCCGCACCGGGGACCAGCAGGTGGTGCTCAACGTGATCATCCCGCGCAACCTCAGCGACCGTCAGCGCGAGCTGCTCGAGGAGCTGCGCGAGAGCGTGACCGAGGAGAACCTGCGCGAGGCGGGCTCCGAATCGCTGTTCAGCAAGGTCCGCCGGGCCCTGCGCTGAGCGTGGTCCGGCTCGCGGTACGAGCGCCCACGGCCGACTCGGAGCTCGTGCTGGCCGCCCTCCTGGAGCTGGCGCCGTCGGGCGTCGAGCAGGTGGACGGCGACGGCTGGGTGGAGTTCGCGGTCTACGGGCCGCCGGGTGAGCTGCCCGAGCTCGAGGAGGGCGAGGCCGAGGTGGCGGGCGTGCGGGTGGTGGTGAGCGGGACGGAGGTGCCCGACGACTGGGAGGAGCGTTGGAAGCGCTTTCACCAGCCCATCCTCATCCGGGATCGCATCTACGTGCGCCCTCCCTGGGAGCCGCCGTCAGAAGGGGACGAGCACCTCATCGATCTGTCGATCGACCCGGGCCGGGCGTTCGGCACCGGCTCGCACTCCACCACCCGGCTGTGCCTGGAGCTGCTGCTCGACGTCGCGGAACGGGGCGGCTCGGTGGTGGACCTGGGCTGCGGCTCGGGCGTGCTCTCGATCGCCGCCGCTCGCCTGGGAATGGGACCGGTCGCGGCCCTGGATGCCGATCGGCTCGCCGTCGAGGCGACGGAGGCCAACGCGCGGGCCAACGGGGTCGCGCTGGCGCAGGTGGAGCGCAGCGATCTGCGCCATGAGCGCGCGCCCGAGGCGCAGCTCGTGGTCGCCAACCTCATGCGCCCGCTTCTGCTGCGGGTGGCCGAGCTGATGCATGGCCGGCCGAGGACGCTGATCGCCTCCGGCCTGCTGGACGAGGAGGCCGACGAGATCGCCCGGGC
>JBBREO010000126.1:0-3929 GCA_038202855.1 Solirubrobacterales bacterium | reverse complement strand
AGACGGTGCCGTTGCTGGCCGTGGCGGTTCAGCGGGCGGGGCTCGAGGCGCCGGTGGTCTCAGCCCTGGCGTGGCTGATCGACGGGGGCCTCCCGCTGGACGACTGGGTCCGCCTGGTGCGCGCCAAACAGCCCGCACCGGCCCGCTTCGGCCCCCCGCGGACCTGGTGGGGGAGGGTCAAGGAGTGGTTCTCGGGGCTGCTCACAAGCGGCCGCCCCGACCCGCCCAGCCTCCCCGCCGGGGACGACTAGAATGGGCAGGAAGATGAAGACCGAGACACATCCCGAGTACGTCGAGGCCCACGTGCGTTGCACCTGTGGCAACGAGTTCACCACCCGCTCGACCGAGTCGACGCTCAACGTGGAGATCTGCTCCAACTGCCACCCCTTCTACACCGGCAAGCAGAAGCTGGTGGACACAGGCGGCCGCGTGGAGCGCTTCCGCCGCCGGGCAGCTCGCCGGTCGGGCTGAGCGAAGCCGGGCCGGAACGGGCGATCGTGCCCGCTTCAGCCCGCAACTACCGCCCCGGCGCCCTGTTTGAGTAGCGCATGGGAATCCGCGGAAACAGCTCTCGCGTGGCAGGACTGGCGGCGCTCTGCGCCGGCTTGGCCCTGTCCGCCCCAGGGTCGGCAACCGCTGCGCCGGCCCCCGCCTCCGCAGCATCGCTGACCACCGTCAAGGTGATCCAGTGCCAGCGCGGTGCCGCCGCCTCCGAGCGGGTGGCCACCTTCCGCGCCGGCATGCGCCGGGTCCCGGGAGCCAGCCGGCTGGCCGTCCGCTTCCGGCTGCAGGAGAGCGTGGCGGGTGGCGCATACCGCTTCGTCAAGGCGCCCGGACTCGGCGTGTGGCGGAACTCGCGCCCCGGCGTCGGGGCGTTCGCCTACCGCCAGAAGGTGCGCGCGCTGGCCCAGGGGTCGAGCTACCGCGTGTGGGTGCATTACCGCTGGGAGAACGCGCAGGGGGCGGTGCTCAAGACGGCCAAGCGGCGTTCGCGCGCGTGCCACCAGACCGACCCGCTGCCCAACCTGCGCGTCCAGCGGATCGGGGGCAAGGCGGTGGTCGGCGCTCCCAACCGCACCACCTACGTGGTGACCGTGATCAACGCCGGCGCCGCGTCGTCGCCCGCGGCGGCCCTGGCGCTGACCGTGGACGGCACCACCACCGTCCGCGCCGCGGTCCCGGCGCTCGTGGCGGGCCAGATCACGCGCGTCCTGCTCGAGGGGCCGAAGTGCTCCAGCGGGGTCTCCGCCGAAGTCGACCCCGACGCGATGGTGCAGGAGGCCAGCGAGGTCGACAACGATCGCTCCGCCGCCTGCCCGGCCACGTGAGGCCGCCCGCGGGTTCACGGGAACGCGAACCCGCGCCGATACGATCACTCGCGTGAGCGCCACCGAGAAAGCTCCGGCGCCGCCGGCCATCGCCCTTTCCGACGGGGACGCCGACGCGGCTCCCTCCGTCCAGGCAGGCCGAGACCTGCCCGTGGGTGGCCAGGCGGTGCTAGAGGGCGTGATGATGCGCGGGGTCTCCAGCTGGGCGGTGGCGGTGCGAAAGCCCACCGCTGAGCAGCTCGAGGAAGGCGAGCGCGACCCCACTGACGGCGCGCGCGGCGAGATCGAGGTGGTCACCGAGCCGCTGGTCCCCTACGCCAAGGCCCACCGCTGGGCGCGGCTGCCGCTGCTTCGCGGCGTGGTGGCGCTGGTGGAATCGATGAAGATCGGCTTCACGGCACTCGGCATCTCGGCCAACGCCCAGGTGCCCGACGACGACGAGGGCGAGAACCAGGAGATCGGCGGCGGCGCCTGGGCCGGCACGGTGATCTTCGCGATGGCGTTCGCCATCGGGCTGTTCTTCCTCCTGCCCGCCGGGCTGACCAACCTGTTCCGCGACTCCATCCCCAACGGGATCATGTTCGTGGTGATCGAGAAGCTGATCCGGATCTCGATCTTCCTGATCTACATCTGGGCGATCTCGCGCCTGCGCGACCTGCAGCGCGTGTTCGAGTACCACGGCGCCGAGCACAAGACGATCTCCTGTTATGAGGCCGGCCTGGACCTCACGCCCGAGAACGCGCAGCGTTTCTCGCGGCTGCACCCGCGCTGCGGCACCTCCTTCCTGCTGATCGTGATGATCGTGGCCATCTTCGTGTTCGCCCCGCTCGGCAAGCTCGAGTGGCAGTGGCTGTTCGTGTCACGGATCGTCGGCATACCGCTGGTCGCGGGGATCGCCTTCGAGGCGATCAAGGCCCTCGGGCGCCACCGGCGGCGGCGATGGGCGCAGATCCTGATGTGGCCTGGCCTCCAGCTGCAGCGCCTGACCACCCGCGAGCCCGACCTCTCGCAGCTGGCGGTGGCCATCGCCGCACTCGACGCCGTGCTCGACGTGGAGGATCCGGCGCAGGCCGGGGAAGCCGAGCGCGTGGGCATGGAGGTCGTGGCCTGAGCGAGGCCCCCTACCCGCCCGAGCCGTGGCAGCTCGGCGGGTCGATGGTCGGGTCGGTGTTCGCTGTGCCGGTCGGCGAGCTGCCGCCGTCGCTGTGGGAGGTCCTGCCCGCTCGGAGCAAGCCCGTCGTCGTGGCCGGGCGGGTGCCGGTGAGCGTGGCCTTCGTCTCCTACGAGCCGGGCGGAGTGCTGGCCTACGAGGAGCTGCTGGTGGCCGTCGCGGTCCGGGCCGGATTGGCGGCCCAGGTGACCGTCCCGCACATCTGGGTGGACAGCGAGGTCTCGGTGGCAGGAGGGCGCGAGCTGTGGAACATCCCCAAGGGGATGGCCCGCTTCGAGCGCCGCGGCGGCCAGCGTGCCGTCAGTGTTCGCGCGTCGGAGGAGGACGGTCCGGAGCTGGCCGCGCTTGACGCGCGGATCCTGGGCCGGTTGCGACCCGGTTGGCACACCTCATCGCTGGCCACCGCGCAGCGGCTGGACGGCTCGACGGTGGTGGCCCACAACGCGGTGCGGGCGCGCCCGCACGCGCTGCGCACGCGCTGGTCGTTCCCCGCCGCTGGCCCGCTGGGCTACCTGGCCGGCCGGCGTCCGGTGCTGAGCGTGGCCCTGGCCGACATGGGCATCTCGTTCGGCGTGCGCACCTCGCGCGGCCGGACGGCCGCTCCTGCCGCGTAGGCTTGGCCAACAGTGGTCGAGCGGCTGGTTGAACAGATCGAGGAGCGCTTCGCCGAGCTGTCGGCGCAGATGTCCGACCCCGAGGTGATCGGCGATCGCGAGCGCTACGCGGGGGTGGGGCGCCAGTGGGGCGCTCTCCAGCACGCGCACGAGCTGGCCCAGGAGTGGCGCCGAGCGGCCTCCGACGCCGCCGGCGCGCGCGAGATGCTCGCCGACGGCGAGGACCCCGAGCTGCGCGAGATGCTCGGCGCCTCCGAGGCCAGGCTGGCCGAGCTGGACGAGGAGATCCGCCTGGCGATGGTGGAGCCCGACCCCAACGACGACAAGAACGTGATCGTCGAGATCCGTGGCGGCGCCGGTGGGGACGAGGCCGGCCTGTTCGCCGGCGACCTGTACCGGATGCTCACCCGCTACGCCGAGCGGCGCGGCTTCGCGCCCGAGGAGCTGTCGGTGGCCGACGGCGACTACACCTTCGCGATCAAGGGCACCGGCGCCTACAGCGTGTTCAAGCACGAGGGCGGCACCCACCGCGTGCAGCGCGTCCCCGAGACCGAGTCGCAGGGGCGCATCCACACCTCCACGGCCACCGTGGCGGTGCTTCCCGAGGCCGAGGACGTGGAGGTGCACGTGGACCCCAGCGACCTCCAGGTGGACGTGTACCGCTCCTCGGGACCGGGCGGGCAGTCGGTGAACACCACGGACTCCGCCGTCCTCATCACGCACAAGCCGACGGGGCTGGTGGTCTCCATGCAGGATGAGAAGTCCCAGCTCCAGAACCGTGAGAAGGCGATGCGCGTGCTGCGGGCGCGACTCTAC
>JBBREO010000125.1:0-4167 GCA_038202855.1 Solirubrobacterales bacterium | reverse complement strand
CACCACCCCGAGCGTGGCGTCGTGCCCCCCGCGGCCTTCGTGCCGCTGGCCGAGCAGAACGGCCTGATCATTCCGATCGGTGAGTGGGTGCTCGAGGAGGCCTGCCGGCAGGGCGCGGAGTGGCGGCGGGCCGGGCGCGACCTGTCGGTGTCCGTGAACATCTCCCCTGCCCAGCTGGCCCAGCCCGACTTCGCCGAGGGCGTCGACGCGATCCTGCGGCGGGCCGGGCTGCCCGCGCAGTGCCTGTGCCTCGAGCTCGTGGAGTCCACCGTGGCGCGCCAGCCCGAGCGGATCGGGAACACCCTCCGCGACCTGCGCGCCGGCGGTGTGCGGATCGCCCTCGATGACTTCGGGAAGGGCGCCACCTCGCTCGCCCACGTCCGCGGCCTGCCGCTCGACGTCCTCAAGCTCGACCGCACATTCGTCAGCGGCCTGCGGGAGGGCGACGTCTCACGGGCGATCGTGGCAGCGCTCCTCTCACTGGCCGAAGGGCTCGGGATAACCGTGGTGGCCGAGGGCGTGGAGCGCGAGGACCAGGCAGCCGAGCTGCGCGAGCTCGGCTGCGGGCTGGTCCAGGGCTACTGGTTTGGCCGCCCCACCGAGCCCGAGCACCTGGAGCTCGAGGGCTTCAACGCCAGGGCTCGACCCGGCCTCGGCGACCCGTTCGTGATCCGCGAGTTCATGCGCCAGATCGGTATTCCGGCGAGGATCCAGTGACCGTCACCAGCGTCGGCATCCTCAACGTCGTGCTCGGGCTGGTCTACACCCAGTACGGCACGATGACGTTGATCGAGATGCGCCGCAACTGGCGCACGATGGGCTTCTCGCACTTCGGCGAGGCGTGGGTGGCGATGGCGTTCACCTGCGGGCCCCACCACCTCGTGCACGGCATCCACGTCCTGGCCGAAGGCCGCACGGGGGGAACGCTCGACCTGGTGGCTGTGCTGATCGGATTCCCCGCGGGCGTGATCTGGTTCCTGCTGCGCCTCGAGGCGTTCTTCGGCGGGCGCGGGGACCGCTTCATCGCCGGCACGCCGGGGTGGGTCGCCGCGATCCCCTTCGCCGCGGGCATCTACGTGGGGGTCTTGGTCGCGATCGTGGCCGGCTCCTCGGCGATCAGCCTCGCCGCGGTGCCGAGCGCGCTGCCGAACCTGCTGCTGGTGTTCATCTACTCCTCGATCGGCTTCTACCTGATGCGCACCCAGCTCGCCAACAGGAGGCCGCTTGGCGGCTGGTCGGTGTCGGGCATCGCGCTCACGGTGATCATGCCCACCTGCGCGCTGATGCACGGCGCCTACGCCTACTACGTGACCACCGGCAGGTACTCTGCCGACGCCCACGGCCTGGCGGTGGACTGGCTTGCGGTCCCGGCCGGGCTCTACTTCGTCTGGGTCGTCCAGGCCCTCTACCGCGGCACCTTCCGCGACTGGAACAGCACCGGCCGCGCCGTGCCAGGCGCGGCGGCTCCGGCGGCTGCGCCGGCCTCGGCGGGCGAGGTTCCGGCCACCGCTTGAACTCTCCCTGCCGGTTGGCCTGCGCCCGAGGTTCCGGCCACCGTTTGAACCTCGGCGGCTCCGGGCACCGTTTGAGCCCTCTGACCGGAGCACCCGACCTGGACGCAACCGCCGGCCGGCTCGCGCACCCCGCCCCGGATTCGGCGTCCGGGGATCGCCAGGGCGATCCCCGGAGCCCAAATCAGGTAGGAACCAGGGGTGACACTCTCACTCGTGACCGGGTTTCCCGGCTTCATCGGCCGCCGGCTGGTGAGGCTGCTGCTCGAGCAGGACTCCGAGGCCAAGGTGATGGCCCTGGTCGAGCCGCGCATGCTCGACGTCGGTAGGGAGGCCGCGGCCGCGATCGACTCCGCGCGGGTGGAGGTGGTGGCCGGGGACATCACCGACCGGCGGCTCGGCCTCGAGGACGGCGAGTACGACCGCCTCCGCGCCGAGGTCCGCCGCGTCTTTCACCTCGCGGCGATCTACGACCTCTCGGTTCCGATCGAGGTCGCCCAACGCGTCAACGTGGCGGGCACCGGCAACGTGCTGGAACTTTGCCTGGCCGCAGAGCGGCTGGAGCGGCTGGCCTACGCGAGCACCGCCTACGTGGCCGGGTGGCGCACCGGCGTCGTCTACGAGCACGAGCTCGTGATGGGCCAGGAGTTCAAGAACAACTACGAGTCGACCAAGTTCCAGGCCGAGGTCTGGGTCCGCGAGGCGATGGACCGCGTGCCCACGACGATTGTGCGGCCCGCGATCGTGGTCGGTGACTCCCGCACCGGAGAGACCCAGAAGTTCGACGGCCCCTACTACCTGCTGCGAGCCATCTCGCAGGCGCAGCGGGCCGGGAGGCCGATGCTGCAGTTCGGCCGCCTGGAGGCCGCCTTCAACGTGGTGCCGGTGGACTACGTCGCGGCTGCCATCGCCGCGGTGGCTGCCGATCCCGTGGCGGAGGGCCAGACCCTCCATCTGGTGGATCCCGACCCGCTGACGAGCGCCCAGCTCGTCACCCTGCTCTCCGAGCGCTACGCCGGACGCCCGCCCAAGGGGCGGATCCCGCCGGGACTGGTGGCCGCATCCCTGCGGCTGGCGCCGGTGCGCGAGCTCTTCGGGGGAACGCCCCCGGAGTCGATCGCCTACCTCAATCACCCGGTGCGCTTCGACAGCCGCCGCGCGACGAACGTCCTCGAGAGGCACGGGCTGACACCCCCGAACTTCCACGACTACGTGGACCCGATGGTCGAGTTCTTCCGCAGCCACGAGCACGACGAGGCGTTCGCGCCGAAGGCCCCGGCGTGAGCTCCCCGGTCGAGATCGAGCTGCAGGAGACGCTGCTCCACGGCCACCGCGTGGCCTACCGCTGCGCGGGCAGCGGCCCGGTGATCGTGCTCGTGCACGGCATCACGGGGACCTCGGCTACGTGGGAGCGCGTCTTGCCCTACCTCGCCGAGCGCTTCACCGTGATCGCGCCCGACCTGCTCGGCCACGGCGAATCGGCCAAGCCGCGCGGGGACTACTCGCTTGGCGCCTACGCCAGCGGGGTGCGCGACATGCTCGTGGCGCTCGGGCACGACAGCGCCACCTTCGTCGGCCATTCACTCGGCGGTGGCATCGCGATGCAGATGGCCTACCAGTTCCCGGAGCGCTGCGAGCGTCTCGTGCTCGTGGGCAGCGGCGGGCTCGGGCGCGAGCTGAGCGTGCTGCTGCGGGCGGCCGCTCTACCGGGCTCCGAGGTGGTTCTCCCTTTTCTCGCCAGCGCCCGCCTGATGGGCGCAGGGCGTGCGGTGGGTCGCGGTCTGGGGCGCCTGGGGCTCAAGGCGGGGACCGACGTCGCCGAGATCGCGCGTGGGCACGCCTCCCTCTCGGACCGCGACGCCCGGGCCGCCTTCGTGCACACCCTGCGCACGATGGTCGACCCGGGCGGGCAGCGGGTGGACGCCAGCGACCGCCTCTATCTGGCGGAGAACGTCCCGTTCCTGCTGATCTGGGGCGAGCGCGACAGCGTGATCCCGGTCGAGCACGCCTACGCGACGCACGAGCTCGTCAAGTCCAGCCGCCTCGAGGTCTTCCCAGAGGCGGGCCACTTCCCCCAGCTCGACGAGCCCCAGCGCTTCCTCGACGTTCTCGAGGACTTCATGGACACGACCGAGCCGGCCAAGATGGTCCCCGAGCAGTGGCGCGAGCTGCTGCGGCGCTGAAGCTGAGGGCTCCGCTTGACTCGCCCGGTTGGTGCGGTTTAGCCTCCGCACACACGGTCGCAAGCGCTCGAGGGGAGGACCGCGGTGCCCGACGAGTTGGTCGTTGACGTTCGTCCCTTCGGACCCGATCCCGCGGTCTTGCAGGATCTATCCGCGGGTCTGCTCGAGCGCCCCGCCCTGCGGGATGCGCTCGCGCGCACGCGCCATCAGCTGCTCTCGGTGGAGCTCGTGGAGCCGGGGGGGCCGGGCGGCAGTGGGTGGCGCCTCGGCGCTGACGTGCTCGGACCCCGGGCTCAGCGCGGGACGACGCCGGTGGCGTCCACGACCGTCCATGGCCGTCGCGGATCGTCCGACAGCCGCAGTGTCCAGAGCTGCCGCGTCGTGGTCCGGCGGCGCTTGCTGCCCGCCAGGACCTCGGTGGTGTCGCGGTCCTCGACGTACTGCACCCCCGCGACGTCGAGCTGCAGGCGCAC
>JBBREO010000124.1:0-4294 GCA_038202855.1 Solirubrobacterales bacterium | reverse complement strand
GGTGCCGGTGGTGTCGCCCGAGAGCACGAAGGTGGGCCCCGCGCCCACGCCGGTGGACGTGCCCACTGCGCCGGAGGTGGTGCACTCGGTGTTGGTGGCCCCGCCCATGATGCACAGCAGATAGGCCCAGTCGCCGGGCTCGAGCACGGTGGTGGTGTTGTTCCAGGTGTCGGTCAGGCGCATGACCGTGCGGTTGGTGCCCAGATAGGAACGCGAGTTGAGGTTGTAGGCGCGGTGCGGGGCGCTGGCGTCGGCCGCGGTGTTGGGTGAGTGGCGGGGGCTGAAGGGGTCCTGGCGCCCGGCGGGCACCACGCCCATGGTGTGGGCCAGCTCCATGGCCGCCACCGCCCCCGAGGGTGAGGGCGAGCCCGTCACCCCGGCGACGGCCCGCACCCAGGCCACATTGGCGTTCACCGCCGCGTAGCCGTCGTTGCAGCCGCTGGCCGATCCCAGCGAGCGGTTGCCCGCCGCCACCCCCAGCACCCGGTCCGCGCTGGCGCCGGGGTTGGCGGTGTTCCAGGCCTGCAGGAACTGGGCCAGCAGGGGCTTGAGGGTGGCGAAGTTGGTGGCCGTGCCGCAGAACTTGCCGGTGGCCTGCTGCAGCAGCGGGCGCACGTCCAACAACGTCGGCGCGATCGAATAGCGCAGGCCGTAGGTCGCGGTGGTGAGGTCGGTGGTGCCGTCGGGGATGGGGAAGATGCGACTCACCGTCGTCATGGCCTGTTGGGTGGTGGTCTTGGTCGTGTCGTCGAACCACGTGGCGTAGGACTGGGTGGCGTCGCCCATGGGCACCACCAGGACGCGCAGCGCGTTGGTGCGTTTCTCCACGGTGGCGGTGATGGGCGTGGTGGGGCTGGCGGACAGGCCGTTGAAGCTGGCCGTGCCCGAGGTGCCCGGGTCCGACGCCGAGGCCTTCGCCCGGTAGCCCACCGTGGCGCTCAGGGTCAGGGTGTAGCGGTTGGTGTTGGCTGCGGGCGCGAGGAAGGTGGTGGGGATCACGAACTTGGGGTCGCCCGCCGCGTCCTGGGCGGGCGCCGCGCTGTAGGCGACGATGTTGGGCGCGGGCGTGCCGGGGGCGGGAGCGAAGGGGATCATCGTCGTGCTCGCGACCGTGTTGTTGGCGGTGAGGCCGGCCGAGGTGAGCGCGATGGATGCGCCGGTGCCCTCGGCACACGAGGGCAGGCTCAGGTAGAGGCGGACCAGCGTGGGCTTGCCCCGGGCCAGCAGCGAGTAGGAGCCCAGGCCCTGGTTGGTCGTGACGTCGCGCAGCTTGGGGATCAAGGGGCACGCCGCAGCCGCGGGTATCGCGTCGACGCCGCCCAGCGCACCCGCGACGAGAACCACTGCCACCAGCGCGCGACCGCCGCGTCGACTGCTTTGCGATCTCCGCTTCATCCCAGCTCCGGCGCCCCATCCTGCTGATCGTCGTGCTGCACGACGACTGGCCATGACACTATCCCCGTCCCGGCTCTGGGCGAAGAGGTTGTCCGCAGTGCTCGGTGCACGAGTCGGTCGGGGTCGTACGCGCCGAGCCCCAATCATTCACGCGTGTGCGGACCGAGCTCGGGGAGCTCGACGGGGTCGGGACGGGGGGTGCACACACCGCAGAACAGCGCGTCTTCGACGACCAACGCCCGGACGTTCGGGTGCTCGACCAGCTGGAGAATGTAGGGCCGGCTCTCGGCGTGCTGCACGCATATGGCACGCCCGCAGAACCGGCAGATGCCAACTGCGGTTTGCCGGCAGTGCCAGCAATCCATGCGTCCTCCCGGGGGCTCGGAGCGCTAATGGTCCCATGCCCGGTTGCTCGCGGCGTCTGCCATCGGGGCGAAGCGGAGCGTACCGGCCACGAGTCGGTCGAAACCCGCTCGGTCCAGTCGAAAGGTCCGCACCGCCGACAGGGTGCGCACGGTCGCCCGGCGTGTGCCGTCGTCGAGCAACGCGAGCTCACCGAAGTGAGCGCCCGGGCCCAGGGTGGCGACCGGTTCGCCGTCGCGCAGCACCTCCACCCGCCCGGCGCCCAGGGCATAGAACGCGTCGGGACGCTGGCCTTGCCTGACGACCGCGTGTCCCGCGGGGAGGTCGACCCACCGGCCGTGGCGAAGCAGCTCCATGAGCTCGCGTGCCTCGAGATGGACGAAGCAGCCCAGCCGCCCGAGCTCCGCGGCGGCATCGAGGGTGGCCGGCAACGTGGGCAGGCGGGCATGGCCGGCCAACAGGCGCTCGAAGTCGCCCTTGGTCACTCGGAACACCTCGACCCCGGTGTGGGCCCGCACCGTCGCCGCTCGGGGTGCGCCCCGCAGGAGGCCGAGCTCGCCGAAGGCCATGCCTCGTCCCAACCTCCGCACCCGCCGTTCGCGATCGCCCGGGTGCTGCACCACCACGTCGACCCGCCCGCTGCGGATGACGTAGAAGGCGTCCGCGCGCGCGCCCTGGCGAACGATCACCGCGCCGGGCGCGTAGTTGCGCAGCTGCACCCGCCCGGCGAGGTCGGCCAGCACCTCGGCGGGCAGTTCGGCGAACAGGGGCAGCGCGTCGAGCAGGTGGGCGGCCTCGACCCGCCAGCGCCGCTGGAAACGAAACGTCGCCCGATGCCACAGCGCCCGCAAACGGCGGGCCGCGACCACCACGGCGTCGGCCAGCGCCCGCACCAACGGACTGGCCAAGAAGGCAGCGAGCACGACGAGCAGGGTCAGACCCAGCGGACCGCCGTGCCACATCCGCGACACCAGGTCGCCGAACGTCCTGCGCCAGAAGAAGAAGGCGGCCACGAAGGAGACGAGGGTGAAGATCACTCCGACCAGCCCATAGAGACCCAACCCCACCTCGGGCAGAGAAAAGCGCTCACGCCGCCCGAGCTTGTGCCACAGCTCGCGCCGCACGAACGCCAACGAGCGGGGCCGTAGCTGGGGCATGCCCAGCGCGTCAGAGAGGATCCAGTACCCGTCCAGCTCGAGCAGGGGCACGAGGTTGAGCGCGAGGACGTAGTAGTTGAGCACGGTGAAGCGGAACAGCACGGGCGCGACCGCCGCGCCAGGAAAGGTCCACAGCGCGAGCGAAGCCACGCCGGCCGCCACCAATTCGAAGTAGGGCCCGGCGAAGGCCTGGGCCATGCGTTGGCGACGGTCGGCCATCAGCGCATCGGAGGAGTCCACGAAGAACGCGGGGGCACCGAAGTAGATGCGGAAGCCCGCACTCTTCACCCGTCGATCGTGGTGCACGAGCAGGGAGGCGTGCCCCAGCTCGTGGATGAAGATGATGGTCAAGTTCAGCGAGAACAACAGCAGGAAACCGAGACCCAACGACTGGGTGCTGAAGTGGAAACGATGCGACGCCACCACCGAGGCGAACGCCGCCAGGCCCAAAAGCGCGACCCCGAGCGCCAACACCCGGCTCACGGGCCGCAGCAGCCAGCGCAGTCCATGACGGTAGAGCCAGCGCACGAGGCGCTCGGCTCCGAACCACTCGATGGAGAGCGTCTTGAGGAAGCCGACCAGCCGGGCCCGCTTGGGCGGGGGCTGGACGGCCCGCTGCAGCGCGGCCCAAACGTCTGCGGATCGATGCGTAAGGCAGTTGGTGGAGTGAAGCAGGCGCACCAACTGGGTGACGGCGTCGGGGTCGAGCTCCCCTGAGTGCTGCAGGTGCTCAGCCGCGAGGTCGGCGACCGTGCGGGTGCCATCCATGAACGCCAAGAGGTCGGCCTCGGCCGGTTCCAGGCGGTAGTACGTGAGGTCGGCGCGATTGGCGACCATGGCGTAATCGTCGCCCCACCGCAGCTGGAAGCGGGCCACCTCGATGTCGGCCGCCAGCGCCGGGCGCACCCGCGACCAATCGAGTCGGTCGTGCAGCGCCTGCCAGACATCCGCGTCGCCGGTCGGCGAGGCGGCGGCCATGCGCGTCGGCAATCTCGACCACACGTCGCCAGTCGGGCGGCCGCGCGTAGCGGAGAGGTGGAAGGCGGCCGACAGACCCGAGTCCGGCTCGTCCGCTGGGGCCCGGCGGGGCCGCTCGCTCACCGAAGGCCGAGCATCACGGCGCGCCGTGGCGATTCGTCTTGCGGGCCAGCTTGCGCGCCCAGTTGCGGTGCTGCGTCTTGCGCTCGGTGGTGGTGTCCTCGGTCTTCGGCTCGGCCTTCGCCTTCACCTTGCGAGGATCCTTGGGCTTGATCTTCTTGTCGGCCACGTCTGCTCCTGGGCGTTCTCGGGGGATAGGGGTCAGGTCCAGCTGTGGTTCTGCGTCTTGCGGGCCAGCTTGCGCCAGGCGTGGTTCTGCGTCTTGCGCTCGGCGGTGGTGT
>JBBREO010000123.1:0-4365 GCA_038202855.1 Solirubrobacterales bacterium | reverse complement strand
CGACGTGACCGGCTCGCTGCAGGTCTGCCCGGAGAACGCCGACTTCCTGGGCGCGAAGACCGACGAGCCCGGTCCGCGCTTCGTGGCGTCCGACTTCGGGCAGCTTGCGCCCAACCGGCTCACGATCAACGAGCCGGGCACCCAGCCCACCACCAACAAGGCGGGCGCGAATCCCCACGCCGTCAAGGCGGACCCGGTCGGGAACTCGCTGTCCAACGGCGGGCGCTGCGTGGTGGAGACCTCGCCCGGGGGCCTGGCCAGCTCAGGTCCCGGCGTGGCCACCTACGACTCCGACGTCCTGCCCTCGGACTTCACCATGCTCGGCGCCACCCGCGCGATCGTGCCCCATACCGGGGCGGGCTCGGGCCTCCAGCTCAACGCGCGTCTGTACGACCTCTACCCCGACGGCCGCCAGGTGATGGTCGACCGCGGCTTCAGACGGCTCTCCACCCCCAACACCACCACCACGCTCGACCTGCACGGGGCCGGCTGGCGCTTCGCCAAGGGCCACCGGATCCGGATCGAGCTGGCCCAGGACGACGACCCCTACATCAAGTCCTCGACACAGCCCAGCGCACTCTCCCTCGCCGGCGCCACGCTCAGCGTGCCCATCCGCGAGGCCTCGACCACGCTCGGCGGGGGCTCGGCGGGCCGGGTCGGCGCCACACTGCGCGCACCGCGGCTGGCCAGCGACCAGGGGACCCGCAACCGCTTCCGAATCCGGGTGCGCCGGTCGGCCACCACCCCGGCCGGCCTGACCGACCACTACGAGGTCGAGGCGCGCGACACGCGCTCGAAGAAAGTCCGCCGCCTGACCTCCAAGCTGCGCGGGTCGCTGGTGCGCTTCACGGGCCGGCGCGGGCGCACGTATCGCTTCCGGGTCCGGGCCGTGGACAAGAAGGGCCTGGCCGGCAACTGGACCCCCGCGCGCACGCTCGTGCCCCTGGACGACGGCCACCGGGCCACCCGCGCTTTGCACTACAAGGGCCGCTGGGCACGCCCGCGCAACCGCCGCGCCTACGGCGGCCGCCTCAGCCGCGCCAGCCGCCGCGGCGCGGCCATCTCGCTGAAGGTGCGCGGCACGCGCGTCTATCTGGTGGGCCGCAAGTCGCGCCGGGGCGGCAAGGCGTTGATCACGATCAACGGCCGCAAGCGCACCGTGAGCTTCTACGCGAGAAGGACCCGCAACCGCCAGGTGGTGGCCATCCTGCGCGGAAAGCGCCGAGGCGCGAACAAGATCAAGGTGACCGTCCTGGGCCGGAAGGGCGCCAAGAAGGCAAGAGGCCACCGGGTGGAGATCGACGCAATAGCCCCGCTGAGGCCCTAGAACCAACAACCAATTACTCAGTGACGACCGTGTCCTCGTCCGAGTAGGCAGCAGCACAGCAGCACAGCAACACCAGCGCCGCCTCGGCATTCGCCCACAGCTTGTGCTCGACACCCGGCGGTATCACGACGCAGTCGCCGGCCGACACTTGGGCCTCATCCTCGCCCAGCCGCATCCGCCCGCGCCCGGCGCTGAAGTAGTAGATCTCCTCCGAGCTGCGGTGGAAGTGGGCGTCGGTGTCGCCGCCCGCCGGCACCGCCGCCTGGGCAAGCGACTGATTGGCGGTGGCGAGCGACACCGGGCCGGCCAGCTCGCGGATGGTCGAGCCGTCCAGCGTGGTGAAGGCCTCAGCGCGGTCGAGGCGGCCGACGTCCATCAGCCCTGCTC
Organism: Solirubrobacterales bacterium; assembly: GCA_038202855.1. Lineage (GTDB taxonomy): Bacteria > Actinomycetota > Thermoleophilia > Solirubrobacterales > Thermoleophilaceae > JAAYBF01. Next base: position 2,651 of record JBBREO010000123.1, on the reverse strand, counting down.
GAGCGGCGCCATGGTCAACCCGGCGTCGCGCAGCTGGTCCCAGTAGTGCTCGGCCGTCTCCTTCATCCCGGTGAACACGATCGCCTGGCCCTTGGTGTGGATCTGGTCAGCGATGGCGTAGCCCCCCTCCAGCGTGATGCCCGGGATGATCCGGGCCAGCGCCGAGGCCACGCCGTCGAAGGTGTTGTGGTTGTCGTTGAGCACGATCACACGCCAGTTGCCGCCCAGGCCGCCACCCGGTCCCGACACGCGCGGCTTCTCGATCGTCTCCGCGCTCACTGCGCAACCTTGTCCCAGTAGCGGCGCAGGCCCATCCCCAGCTGGTCGGGCGGGGCGGCCTGGATCACGGCCTCGGCGGTGTCGAAGTCCACGGCCGAGCGGGTCTCGGCCTCCGACCACTCGGCGAACTGCTCGGCGCTCATCTCCCGCGCCCGGCGCGAGCGCACGGCCAGCGTCTCGCGCACCCGCTCGAGCTGGTCGGACACATCGGTGAAGCGGCCGAAGTGGGTGAGGCAGAGCGCGCCGGGGCGCAGACCCTCGATCCGGTCGACCGAGTTCAGCCACTGGTCCACGTCGACGTCGGGCGGCGGCGTGGGCGGCACCGTGTAGGCGTGCGGGGGCAGGCGCACACCACCCACGTCGCCCACGTAGGCGTCGCCGACGGCCGTGTCGAAGTAGGTCACGTGGTGGGATGCGTGCCCGGGCGTGTAGGTCACGTGCATCCGGTCCTCCACCGTCTCCTCGCCCTCGAGCACGTGGATGCGCTCGCGGTCCACGGGCACGGCCTCGCCCCACAGGCGCTCCATGTCGTCGCCGTACAGGCGCTTGGCGCTCTCCCACAGCCGCGAGGGGTCGGCCACGTGCGGCGCGCCGCGCTCGTGCACGTAGACCTGCAGCGACGGGTAGCGGCGCGCGAGCGTGCCGGCGGCGCCGGCGTGGTCGAGGTGGACGTGGGTGAGCAGCAGCGCCCGCGGCTCGTCCTCGAGCCCTTCAAGGAGCGTGTCCAGGCAACTCGTCGGCCCCGGATCGACCACCAGGCCGTCCACCTCGTAGGCGCAGATCACGCGCTCGCGCCCTAGGTGCATCAAGTCGATGGCGCGGCTCATCAGGCCTCCTGACCATACAATCTCGGGGGTGAGCTCCCATCGCCTACCCGAACGCGACCGCCCGTGGGTGATGCGCACCTACGCGGGACACTCCACCGCCAAGAAGTCCAACGAGCTCTACCGCAAGAACCTGGCCAAGGGCCAGACAGGGCTGTCGATCGCATTCGACCTGCCCACCCAGACGGGCTATGACCCCGATCACGAGCTCTCGCGCGGCGAGGTGGGCAAGGTCGGCGTCTCGATCGCCCACAAGCGCGACATGCACGAGCTGCTGGACGGCATCCCGCTGGACGCGATGAACACGTCGATGACCATCAACGCCACCGCCGCCTGGCTGCTGGCGCTGTACATGACCACCGCCGAGGAGAACGGCGTCGACCGCGCCGCGCTGGCCGGCACGACGCAGAACGACATCATCAAGGAGTTCCTCTCGCGCGGGACCTATGCGTTCCCGCCCGAGCCCTCGCTGCGGCTGATCGCGGACATGATCGCCTTCACCGTCGACGAGGTTCCGAAGTGGAACCCGATCAACATCTGCTCCTACCACCTGCAGGAGGCCGGGGCCACGCCGGTGCAGGAGATCGCCTTCGCGCTGTCCACCGCGGTCGCGGTGCTCGACGCCGCCCGCGAGCGCGTGCCCGACGACACCTTCCCGCGCGTGTTCGGTCGGATCTCGTTCTTCGTGAACGCCGGCATCCGCTTCATCGAGGAGCACGCCAAGCTGCGCGCCATGGGCCAGCTGTGGGAGCAGCTGGGCCGCGAGCGCTACGGCGTGACCGACCCCAAGTTCCTGCGCCTGCGCTACGGGGTGCAGGTCAACTCGCTCGGCCTGCCCGAGGCCCAGCCCGAGAACAACGTGATCCGGATCGTGCTCGAGGCGCTGGCCGTGACCCTGGGCCGCGACGCCCGCGCCCGCGCGCTGCAGCTTCCGGCCTGGAACGAGGCCCTGGGCCTGCCACGGCCCTGGGACCAGCAGTGGTCGCTGCGGATCCAGCAGATCCTGGCCGAGGAGACCGACCTGCTCGAGTACCCCGACATCTTCGAGGGCTCCGAGGTGATGGAGGGGCTGGTGGCCGAGCTGGTCGACGACTCACGCGCCGAGATGGCCGTGGTCGAGGAGCGCGGCGGAGCGGTGGAGGCCGTCTCGTACATGAAGACGAGCCTGGTCGAGTCCCACCGCGACCGCGTGGGTCGGATCGAGCGCGGCGAGCAGAAGGTCGTGGGCCAGAACTCCTTCACCGAGCACGAGCCCTCGCCGCTCCAGGAGGGCGAGGACGGCGGCATCATGACCGTCGACCCCGATGTGGAGCAGGGTCAGATCGATGCCGTCCGGCTGTGGCGCTCCGAGCGCGACCAGGCCGCCGTGGACTCCGCCCTGGATGACCTGCGCACCGCCGCCGCCGATCCGGGCGCCAACGTGATGCCGGCCACCCTGGCCGCGGCCAAGGCCGGCGCCACCACCGGCGAATGGGCCGGCGTGCTGCGTGAGGTGTTCGGGGAGTACCGCGCCCCCACCGGCGTGGACAACGCCGCCGCCGCGTCCGG
>JBBREO010000122.1:0-4376 GCA_038202855.1 Solirubrobacterales bacterium | reverse complement strand
GCGATCGCGGCCTCGGCGAAGCCGGTGGCGATGAGCTTGAGCTTGCCCTCGAACGTCGTGATGTCCCCGCACGCCCACACGCCCTCGAGGTTGGTGCGCATCACCCCGTCGACGACGATCGCGCCCTTGGAGATCTCGAGGCCCCAGTCCTTGAGCGGGCCCAACGCTGTCTTGAACCCGAGCTGGAGCAGGACCGCATCGCAGTCGAGCTCGAACTCGGTCGCCTCGTCCTCGGAGTGAAACAGCACCACGCGCTCGATCCGGCCGTTGCCGTGGATGTGCTTGATCTGGTAGGGGACCTTGACGTCGATCTCGCCGCTCTCGTGCGCCTGCATGACCTGGGCGATCGTGGCCTCGTGCGCGCGAAAGCCCTCCCGGCGATGCACGAGCGTGACCCAGTCGGCGACGTCCAGGAGGTTGATCACCCAGTCGATCGCCGAGTCCCCGCCGCCGACGATGAGCACCTTCTTACCGGCGAACTCCGACTTCTCGCCAACGAGGTAGTGGGCGCCGCGGCCCTCCCACGGCGTCATGTCGTAGCCGGGCAGCCTCTTGGGCTCAAAGGCGCCGTGGCCGCCCGCGATCAGCACCGTGCGCGAGCGCAGGTCGCCGCGTTCGGTGTGCAGGACGACCAGGCGGTCATCGTGTCCCGCCCGCCCCTCCGGGTCGGGCTCCCAGGAGATCCGCTCGGCCGTGGTCTCCAGGTGAACGGGGACGTCGAACTGCTCGAGCGCCTGCTCGCGCAGCCGATCGACCAGCTCACGGGCCAGGATCTTCGGGTGGCCGACCACGTCGAAGATCCACTTCTCGGGATAGAGGGCCGCCAGCTGCCCGCCGAGCTCGGGCAGCGAGTCGATGACGCGGGAGGAGGCCTCGCGCATCCCGGCCCAGAAGGCGGCGCTCAGGCCCACCGGCCCGGCGCCGATCACCGTGATGTCGCGCACCTCGTCGAAGTCGCGAAGGAGATCCACCGGCACTTCGGTCATGTCAGCGACCCCGACCCGATCGGCTGTCTCGCCGCGAGCGCCTCCCCGTCCAGCGCGCCGAGCGCGCGCTCCACCGAGGCCGAGATGCACGTGAACACGGGCGTGTCGCGGAGGGTGTACTCGCTGGACTCGGTCGTGCGCAGGCGCTGGACGAGGTCGAGGAAGTCCACGGGCTCGTCGGTCTCGAAGGCCACGACGAACTCCTGGTCGTCGAGCCCGAAGGAGTAGCTCGTGTTGAGGTCGATCGACGGGTACTCGCGGCCGATGCGGATGTGCTCCGCCATGATGCGATAGCGCTCTTCGCTGGACAGCCGGTACCACGCGCGCGTCTTGGTAAACGGATACACGAACAGGTACTTGGCGTGTGCGGGGCGGACCTCCAGGCGCGACTCGTCGGAGTACTCGGACTCCTTGGTCATGGCCAGATAGGAGTAGGGCGTCTCGCACCACTTGGCCAGGCCGCTCTGGCCGAGGACCACGTGGAATTCGTGGATGCGCTCGAGGTTGCGCGCCTGGGCCAGCAGCATCAGGTCGGCGTCGCCCCGGTTCCCGACCAGGGAGAAGGCGCGCAGCAGATGCCCGTCGGCGAAGTCGGCGCAGGCGGCCGCGAACTCCTGCTTGTCGCGGGCCCGCTGGTCCGCGGGCAGGCGCCGCCACGCGGGGTCCACCTTGAGGAACGTGTACTTGACGAAATGCCGCTCAGACATACGAATGCCCGCGGGTCCCGCGGGCTCGAAAAGTATAGTCCCGTCGATGTTCCGGCCCCGCCGCGTCGCGTTTGCGTGCGCGCTCGCCCTCCTCGCCGCCGTCGCCGTCGCGCTTCCCGCCACGGCTGCGACGCCCGGGCCCAAGCGCGCCATCCTCGTCTTCTGGACCGCCACTCCGGGCCAGAACGCCGACCTGTCCGGGCCCACCAAGCCCGGGCCCACCAAGCCCGACGAGCCGCGCGACCGGATCCTGCGCCGGCTGGGCTCGCACCCCGGCCTGTCCATCGGCCTGTGGAGCTCGATGCTGGGGGAGTACCGCGAGGAGCAGGTCCTGCTCGACGTCTCGCAGGGCACGCGCCAGACCCTCTCCCTGTACACGCCGCGCGACCCCTACCGGCTCAAGCTGGACCCGGTGACCGGGGTCGTCTCGAGCTGGGAGGCCACCAAGCGCCGGGCCCAGAACGTGTCGGTGACCCTGCGCCCGGGGCTGATGACCCAGTCCATCCCCGGGGGCGCCGGCTACGCGGGCGTGGCCGGAGTGGAGACGGGCCCGGCCGCGGCCGCGGCGGACGAGCATGGCCACGTCGCCGGGGTCTCGCTGGGCACGATCGAGACGCTCGCCGGCCGCGCCCAGCAGCTCAGCGACCGCCACGCGCTGGTCGTGGTGTCGGTGCCGCCGACTAAGCCGGGTCGCGTCCAGCTCAACCGGATCATCGCCCAGCGAACGGCCGGCGAGCTGCTGCTGGTCGCCCACCTGCCGCCGACCCCGGCCGACCGCGCGCTGACCAAGCCCCCGGGGCGCTACCTCCAGCAGCCCGCGTTCGCGATGGCCCGGGGCGGCAAGGCCGGGGGCGTCACCTCGAACACCACGCGCCAGGAGGGCCTCGTCTCGTCGATCGACATCCTGCCCACGGTCCTCCGGCACCTGGGCATCTCGCCGCCCGACCCCGCGCGCGGCGAGCCCATCAAGGTCGGCGACCGCATGAGTCCGCAGAAGCTCGAGGACCAGCGGCGCCGCTGGGCCGACGTGCGTCTCGCCCGCCAGTCGTCCTCGATGCGCGGGGTGGTGGCGGCGGCCGTGATCATCTTCCTGCTGCTCGGGGCGCTGCGCGGCTTTCGCGCCGCCATCGCGCCGGCCCTGCGGCTCGGGGCCCTGGGTCTGATGTGGTGGCCGACGGCGGTGCTGGCCAGCGCCGCCGTGGAGCCGAGGTCGCGCCTGGGCGAGACGGTGATCATCGCCGGGCTGTCGATGCTGGCCGCGCTGGGGACCGATCGTGTTTTGCCCTGGCCGCGCGGCCCGGTGCTGCCCGCGCTCGTCGGCCTGGTCGCCTACACGGTGGACCTTGCGTTCGGCGGCCACCTGCTCACCAACTCGGTCCTCGGACCGAGCGTGGCGTTCGGCGCGCGCTTCTTCGGGGTCTCCAACGAGCTGGAGCCGTTGCTGCCGATCCTGCTGCTGAGCGGCCTGGCCGCGGTCATGACCGGCCGGCCGATCACGCGGCGCACGACCCTGGTCTACGCGCTGTCGGGGGTAGTGCTCGCACTGATCGTGGGCTGGGGGCGCCTGGGCGCCGACGTGGGCGGCGTGATCACCGTGGGCATGGGCGTGGCCGTGGCCACCCTGGTCATGCTCCCGGGCGGGGTGACCAAGCGGGCGCTCCTGATCACGGCCTGCGTCCCGGTGGTCGCCATCGCGGTGCTGATCGCGATCGACCTCGGGCTCTCCGGCGGCGACCATCTCAGCCGCAACCTGCTGCGCGCGCAGAGCGGCACGGAGCTGTTCGAGCTGGTCAAGCGGCGCTACGAGCTGGCCTGGCTGAAGCTCCAGAGCGGCCGCACGCCGGCCTACTTCATGGGGGCGGCACTGGCCGTCTGGTTCGCTTGGCGCAACCGCAAGTGGATCTACGGGCACGTGCCGCACCGCTCGTGGATCGCCGTCCTGGTCGGCGGGCTGGCCGCCGGCGTCGCGGGCATGCTGACCAACGACTCGGCCCCCGTGCTCCTCGTCAACGCCGTGCTGGCTCTGGGCGCGGCGACCGCGTACCTGCTGGCGGGGACGCGAGCGCGCGTCCTGGAGGAGGCCCCCCGGGAAGCGGATCCCTCGCCGCGCGCGGCCGGCCCTCCGGCCGCCGATCCCGTCCTCACGAGCTGATGGCGCGAGCGCCGCGCCCGCGCACGGCGCTAGCGGTCCTCCTCGCACTCGCCGCGCTCGTGGCCGTCGCGCCGGCCCCCGGCGGCGGCCGCGCCGTCCCGGGCGCTGCTGGTGTTCGTGCCCGCCGCCCCCGGCCCGGCGCCCGCGGCGCGGGCCACCGAGACCGAGATCGCGCGGCTGCTGCGCGCGCTGGAGCGCCGCCCGCAGCTGGGGCTGGGACTGGTCAGCGCGACCCAGGGCAGTTACACCGAGGAGCAGCAGCTGCTGGACATCTCCGCGGGCGTCCGCGTCTCGCCCACCGCCTACAACCCGGCGCGCCCGCCCCGGCTGCGGCTACAGGCGACCGGGCGGGGCGGGGTCATCGCGGGCTGGCTCGACGCGCTGACCCGCGCCGGCGCCACGCCGGGTCGACCTTGAGGAAGGTGTACTTGACGAAGTGGCGTTCGGGCATGGAAAGCTGCTTGGGGGGCGCTCCCAGGGCGCCGTCGATGGCGCTGTGCGGACGCTCTGGCGCGGTGTCGCGCCGGCCCG
>JBBREO010000121.1:0-4488 GCA_038202855.1 Solirubrobacterales bacterium | reverse complement strand
GCGGCCCCCGCCGGGCGCCGGTGCCGGCTACTGGCCGGGCACCTTCGCGGCGAGCAGGTCCAGCTGGTTGATGCTCGGCGGCTCGGCGAACAACTCGCCGGCCTTGGCCATCAGTGCCTCGGCCACCTTGCCGTTCAGGTGCGCCTGGCGGCCGTCGTCGTCGGGGAAGGTGTCGAAGATCGCGTACTGGCCCTCGGATTCCTTGATCGCTTACCTGGTGTGGGTGTCGGGCTCGTCCTGGCCGCGCCCGAGGCCGCCGTTCAGGAACTCCTCGACCTCGGCCTCCTTACCAGGCTTGGCCTTCAGGGGGACATACAGCGCCTTGGTGACCATGGTGCTCTCCTCTAACGCGGGTGCACCACGACAGTGCCCGTTCAGCTTCGGCCCGAACCCGCTTCTGGCGCGTGCCCGCGGCCCACGACGCGCTCGCGGATCAGAGCACGGTCGAAGGCCATCGGCTCGGTGGAGGCGATCCAGTCGGCCAGCAGGGCGGCGAAGCGGTCGGGGTCGCTGAGCTGGGGGAAGTGGCCCGCGCCCTCGAACACCTCGAAGCGGCTGCCGGGCATCTGGGCGTGGGCCTCGCGCCCGTGCTCGACCGGGATGATCGGATCGCGGTCTCCCCAGGCGATCAGCGTGGGGATCCCCTCGGCCAGGTACAGGCGATCCGTGGCGTTCACGCGCTGGCCCGCGGGGCTGACGACGCTGCGCGCGGTGCGCACGAAGGCCTCGCGCCGGCGGCGGTCGCCCAGCGAGACCAGGCCCGAGATCACCTCGGCGCGGTCGGGGCTCGGGTGCATTCCCAGACGTGCCAGTGCCGAGCCGATCACCTCGCCGGTCCTGGTGATCGGTCGGCTGGCGCCCAGGCCGATCACCCGCTCCGCGAAGGGCAGCGTGGCGGCACGGATGAACAGGCTCACCTCACGCCCCAGGCCGCCGCTGTCCACCAGACCGATCCGCTCGATCATGTCGGGCCACTGGTAGGCGAACTGGAGCACGATCCCACCGCCCAGCGAGTGGCCGACCACCGTGACCCGGTCCACTTCCGCGGCCAGGAGCAGGTCGCGGAGGGTGGAGGCGTTGGCGCCCAGCGAGTGGTCGCCGCGGTGGCGGTCGGAGTCGCCGTGGCCGGGCAGATCGGGCACGAGCACCCGGTGGCCGGCGCGGCACAGGCGCTCGGCCACGGGCTGCCAGGAGCGGGCGCTGTTGGTGATGCCGTGTACCAGCAGCACCGCCGGACCCTCGCCCTCGTCGTAGTAGGCGAGCCGGCGCCCATGCAGCCACAGGTCCCGCGGTTTGGAGCTCATGGGCGGATGGTCCCACGATGCGGCCCCGACTTGACGTTTGCTCCCGGTCTCGTGCGAGCGATCGTCGAGCACGCCTACGCCAGCGGCACCGCCGAGATCTTCCTGGCGGCGGCGCCGTTGGGGCTGGTGGCCCTGATCGCCATCGCGCTGCTCAAGGAGGTGCCGCTGGGCACGCGCAGCGGCGTCGAGCGCCAGATGGAGCAGACCCAGGCCGCAGGCGCCGTGGCCGAGGGCGGGGGCGCGGAGCCCCGCCGGCGCGAGCCAGAGCCGACGCTGGCCGGCTAGCGCCGCGCGCCCAAGCGCCGCCCGGCGGCCCAGCGCCGCGAACGTTGCTGCTTTGGTGGCGTCCTGTCCCACCACAGCAGGAATGCAGCCCGGTTCGAGAGGTAGTTTGCTAAGGTAATTACCGAAGCTAATGAGCCCCTCGAGCACCGCCACCGACCTCGACCTCGCCGCCCGGCTTCGCCTGGCGGTCACCCGCACGGCCCGCCGGCTGCGCCAGGAGGCCGACGCGGACCTGACCCCCTCGCAGGCGGCGGCGCTCGCGACCATCGAGCGCCTGGGACCGTTGACCCCGAGCGAGCTGGCGGCCAGCGAGCGGATCCAGCGCCCGACCGCCACGCGAGTGGCCGCCTACCTGGAGCAACGCGGGCTGGTGGCCCGCACGGGGGATCCCCGCGACGGGCGCGTGAGCCTGCTGAGCGCGACCGAGCAGGGCAGGGCCCTGCTCGGGCACATGCGCTCGCGCAAGACCGCCTACCTCGCCGCGCGCATGACCGACCTGCCAGACCGGGACCGCGTGGCCCTGGAGCGGGCCGCCGACGTGCTCGAGCGCATGCTCGAGGACGAGCGTTGACCGCGGCACTGCAGAGGTCCTTCCTCTCCCTGGGGATCCCCAACTACCGCCGCTACTTCACCGGCCAGGTGGTGTCACTCAGCGGCAACTGGATCCAGATCGTGGCCGAGACGTGGCTGATCCTGCGCCTGACCAACTCCGGCCTTGCGGTGGGCCTCGGCACCGCGCTGCAGTTCGCGCCGATGCTGCTGCTGGGTGCCTACGGCGGCGTGCTGGCCGATCGCTTCGACAAGCGCCGGGTGCTCATGGCCACCCAGGCCGCGATGGCGCTGCCCGCGCTCCTGCTCTTCGCCCTCACCGTCAGCGGCGTGGTCACGATCGGGATGGTGTTCGCCCTCGTGTTCGCCCGTGGGGTGGTCAACGCGCTGGACAACCCCACGCGCCAGAGCTTCGTGATCGAGATGGTGGGCGCCGAGCACGTGGTCAACGCGGTGAGCCTGAACAGCGTGATCGTGCACTGCGCCCGGATGGTCGGGCCGGCGATCGCCGGGGTGCTGATCGCGACGATCGGAGTCGAGCCCTGCTTCCTGGTCAACGCGCTGTCCTTCGGGGCGATGCTGCTGGCCCTGCGCGGCATGGACGCCAGTCGCCTGACCCGGCCGGCACGGGCGCCCCGCCGGCGCGGCGCCCTGCGCGAGGCCGTGCGCTACGTGGCCCGCACCCCGGCCCTGGCCGTGCCGCTGGCGATGATGGCGCTCGTCGGCACGCTGGGCTTCAACTTCCAGGTGCTGCTGCCGCTGTTCGCCCGCTTCACCTTCGAGGGCGGCCCTGGTACCTACGCCGCGCTGGTGGTGGCCATGGGCGCCGGGTCGGTGGTGGGTGCGCTGACGGCCGGTGCGCGTGGGCGGGTGTCGAGCGCGCTGCTGATCGGCTCCAGCGCCGCCTTCGGCACGTTCACCGTGCTCGCAGCGCTCGCCCCGACGCTGTGGCTGGCCGTGATAGCGCTCGCCCTGGTGGGAGCGGCCAGCGTGACGTTCGCCGCCGGGGTCAACTCGACGCTGCAGCTGGAGGTCGAACCCTCCATGCGCGGGCGCGTGATGGCGCTCTACTCGGTCGTGTTCCTGGGCTCGACGCCCATCGGCGGGCCTCTGTCGGGCTGGCTGGCGCAGGTGGCCAACCCCCGCGTTGGGCTGCTGATGGGGGCGATCGCCGCGCTGGTCGCCGCAGCGGGTGGGCTCGTGGTGCTGCGGCGCCGGGCGCGGCTCAGCGACGGCGCCGGACCCGAAGCCGGGTCGTCTCGATCTGGCGCTGACCGTGCGATCCGCGACAGACGGGCCTCGGCGCGGTCACGAGATCACCGCGCTGCGCCAGCGGGTCGGGGCGCAGGTCACGCCTCACGTCGATAGCGGCGGCGCCGTCAGACGGCGTTCTTGATCCGCCGGGCCCGCTTCACGCGCTCGTTCTTGTCCAGGTCGACCTTGCGCAGGCGCACAACCGCGGGGGTCACCTCCACGCACTCGTCCTCGCGCAGGAACTCCAGCGCCTGGTCCAGCGACAGGGTGCGGTGGGGCATCAGGCGCACGAGCACGTCGGCGGTGGAGGAGCGGATGTTGTTCAGGTGCTTCTCCTTGACCGCGTTCACGTCCAGGTCGTCGGGGCGCGAGTTCTCGCCCACGATCATGCCCTCGTAGACCTCCTCGCCCGGTCCGACGAACATCGTGCCGCGCTCCTGCAGGTTGAACAGGGCGAAGCTGGCGGTCTCGCCCCTGCGGTCGGCCACCAGCGAGCCGCTGCCGCGCGTGCGCATGGTCCCCGCCCACGGCTCCCAGCGCTCGAACACGTGATGCATGATCCCGGTGCCGCGGGTCTCGGTCAGGAACTCGGTGCGAAAGCCGATCAGCCCGCGGGCGGGCACCAGGTAGTCCATCCGCACCCAGCCCGTGCCGTGGTTGACCATCTGCTCCAGGCGCCCCTTGCGCAGGGCCATCATCTGGGTGATCACCCCCACGTAGTCCTCGGGCGTGTCGATGGCCAGGCGCTCCACCGGCTCGTGGTCGGTCCCGTCGATCTCGCGGATGACCACCTGGGGCTGGCCCACGGTGAGCTCGAAGCCCTCGCGGCGCATGATCTCCACGAGCACGGCCAGCTGCAGCTCGCCGCGGCCCTGGACCTCCCACGCGTCGGGGCGGTCGGTGTCCATCACCCGGATGGACACGTTGCCGACCAGCTCCTGCTCGAGCCGCGCCCTGACCTGCCGGGCCGTGAGCTTCTTGCCGTCCTGGCCGGCCAGCGGAGAGGTGTTGATGCCGATGATCACCGACAGCGACGGCTCGTCGATCGCGGTCACCGGCAGCGGGTGCGGATCCTCGAGATCGGCCAGCGTCTCGC
>JBBREO010000120.1:0-4502 GCA_038202855.1 Solirubrobacterales bacterium | reverse complement strand
CGCGTCGGTCAACCTGAGCGAGGCGGGGGCGCTGGAGGTGATGGCGGCGCTGGTCGATCGCGGGATCGAGGTCGAGGCCGGCCTGGCCGGTCCCGAGGAGGTGGAGCGGCTCGTGACGGGTGGGATGGCCGAGGGCCTGCTGCGGGTCCTCATCGAGCCAGGAGGCGAGGATGCCGCCGACCAGCTCGCCACGGCAGAGGCCATAGACGCCGCCCTGGAGGCCCTGGAGGTGACTGCGCCACGCTTGGCCCATGGCACCGGCGCGGCAACGTGGGCCGTCCTGGAGTGGGCAGCGACGAAGGGGCACGACCTCCGCATAGGCCTGGAGGACACCCTGGTGATGGCCGACGGAACGAAGGCTGAGAACAACGCGGAGCTGGTGACGGCGGCGGCAGAGCTACTGGACTAGAGACCCAGCAACCAACAACCACGACCCAGCACCTACGTCACCAACTTGCGCTCCATCCGATTGATCGCCACCCGCCAGGCCACCAGCGCGAACAGCAGCAGCGCGCCGTAGTGGGCGGCGTCGGCGCTCGCGTGCCAGCCGAAGGCGGCGTGGCGCACGAGCTGGACGCAGTGGTAGAGGGGATTGACGTTGGCCGCCACCTGCGCCCAATCGGGCAGGCGGTCGATCGGGAAGAAGGTGCCCGCCACCAAGAACAGCGGCGTGATCACCGTGCTGGTCACATACGAGAAGTTGTCGATCGACTTCAGGATCGCGGAGATCAGGATCCCGAAGCAGGCCCAGCCGAAGCCGGCGGTGAAGCAGATCAGCGGCACCACCAGCATGCCCCAGGAGGGGTCCAGCCCGAAGATCATGGCCACCAGCAGCGGCGCGTTGCCGTAGACCCCGGCACGCATGGAGATCCACAGCGCCTCTCCGGTCACGAGCTCCTCGGTGTCCACCGGCGCGGCCAGGATCGCGTCGTAGGTGTGCTGGAACTGGTACTTCACGAAGGTCCCGAACATGGCCGGGAACACCGACGAGAACAGCACCGCGGTGGCCACCGTGCCCGTGCCCACGAACTGCACGTAGTCCAGGCCACCCACCTTCGACACCAGCGACCCGAAGCCGAAGCCGAAGGCGAGCAGGTAGATGGTGGGCTCCACCGTCGAGGAGAAGGTGGTGGCCCGCCAGTAGGAGGAGAAGTTGATGATCTCGCGCACGAGCACGCCCTGCAGGGCGGGACGCTCCAGGCGCCCGAGCCGGCGCCGGGCCGCCGGGGCGCTCACGCGATCTCCTCGCCCGTGAGCAGCACGAACACGTCCTCGAGATTGGCCTGGCGGCGGACCCCCTCGGGGGCGGCGCCGTTGGCGCCCTCGAGCCCCATGACCGCGACCGACGTGCCCGTGCGCCGGGTGGAGAAGCCCGCAGCGGTGGCGTCGCGCTCGGCCTTGACGAGCTGGGCGGGCGGTCCGTAGACCTCCACCACCTCGGCGCCGGCGTGCTCGGCGACCAGCCCGCGTGGTGGTCCGGTCGCCACCGCCTTGCCGTGCGAGACGATCGAGACGGTGTCGGCCAGCCGCTCGGCCTCCTCGATGTAGTGGGTGGACATGAGGATCGACGTGCCCTCCGAGCGCAGGCTGTCGATCAGCGCCCACAGCTCCTGGCGCACCTGGGGGTCGAGGCCCACCGTGGGCTCGTCCAGCAGCAGCAGGCGCGGCCGGTGCACGAGCGCGCGGGCGATCAGCAGCCGGCGGCGCATGCCGCCCGAGAGCTCGTCCACCTTGGCGTCGCGGCGGTCGCCCAGGCGGGCTATTCCCACCGCCCGGTCCACGGCGGCGCGGCGCTCGGAGCGCGGCACCCGGTAGAGGTGGGAGAACACGATCAGGTTCTGCTCCACGGTGAGAGTCGTGTCCAGGTTGTCCAGCTGGGGCACGACCCCGCACTCGGCCCGGGCCTGCTTGGACTCGCCCGGAAGCGCGTAGCCGAGCACCTCGATCTCGCCCTCGTCGGCGATCACCTGGGCGGTGAGCATCTTCATCGTTGTCGACTTGCCGGCGCCGTTGGGACCGAGCAGGCCGACACAGGTGCCCGCCGGCACCACGAGGTCGAGCCCGTCGACCGCAACGACCGTGCCGAAGCGCTTCACCGCGCCGCTCAGCCGCAGGGCCGGAGGGGAGTCGGGAGGCGCGGGCACCCCTGCAGGGTAAGCACAACGTAAGAGAGCCCCTCGGGGCGCCGCGCAGGCGGCCACAATGGGCGGGTGCGGATCCTCGTGGTGGACGACGACCGCGCCCTGCGTGACGCGCTGAGGCGCGCCCTGACGCTGGCCGGATACGACGTCGACGCGGTCGAGAACGGCCAGGGCGCGCTCAGCCGGGCGGCCGCGGGCGCCCCCGACGCGATGGTGCTCGACCTCGGCCTGCCCGACATGGACGGCCTGGAGGTGTGCCGGCGCCTGCGCGGCGCGGGCAACCGCGTGCCGGTGCTGGTGCTGACTGCCCGCGATGCGGTCTCCGACCGCATCGACGGCCTGGACGCCGGCGCCGACGACTACCTGGTCAAGCCCTTCGACGTGGGCGAGCTCGAGGCCCGGCTGCGGGCGCTGCTGCGCCGCTCGGAGGCCGCCGGCGAGAAGGAGCGGCTGCGGTTCGCCGAGCTGGAGCTCGACCCCGATCGACACGGCGCCGTGGTGGGGGACACCTTCGTGGAGCTCACCAGGACCGAGTTCGGCCTGCTCGAGCTGCTGATCCGCAATCCACGCCGGGTGCTGCCCCACGACATGATCTACGACCGCGTCTGGGGCTATGACTTCGGCCCAGCCTCCAACGCACTGCGCGTCTACGTCGGATACCTGCGCCGCAAGCTCGAGCAGGCGGGCGCCCGGCCGCTGATCCACACCGTGCGCGGCGTGGGCTACGCGCTGAAGGAGCCCGTGTGAGCCTGCGCGCCCGGATCGCGGGTGTGACCGCGCTGGCGGTGGCCGCCGCTGTGATCGCCACCGCGGTGTTCACCTACGTGGCCGTGCGCGGATCGCTGCGCGGGGAGATCGACGACTCGCTCACCCACCGCGCCGCCGGCCTGCGCGACGTCGGCGGTCCCGGATCCGGCGAGCCCCGAGGGGAGCCGCCACCGCCGGGCGTCGAGCCGCCGCCGCCGGCGGCCGGGTTGCTGCCGGCGCGCAGGCGCCGGCTGGCCCAGCGCCTGCGCCCTCGCGGGCGGCCCTTCGGGGGGCCGGACACCTACGCCCAGGTGATCACCCCCCAAGGGGACGTGCTGCGCCCACCCGGCGCCGGTGCCGGACTGCCGGTCGACTCCCGCGCCCGCGCGCTGGCCCGCTCGGGCGGCGCGTCCTACCTGACCGACGCGCACGTGGGTGACGACACCAACCTGCGCGTCTACGTCCGGGCGCTGCCGGCCGGAGGGGCGGTGCAGGTGGCGCGCTCGCTGGACGAGGTGGACGCGCAGCTGCGCCGGATCCTCGTGGCCCTGGCGCTGGTGGGCGCGGTGGGCGTGACCCTGGGCGCCGCGCTGGGCGCCGTGGTGGCCCGCACGGCGCTCGTGCCCATCGCCCGCTTCACCGCGCGCACGGAGCGGCTGCGCGCCGACCCGGACCTCTCCGAGCGCATGGAGGCCGTCGGCGACGACGAGCTCGCCCGCCTGGCGCGCTCCTTCAACTCCACCCTCGACGCGCTCGAGCACTCCGTGGAGGCCCAGCGCCATCTGGTGGCCGACGCCAGCCACGAGCTGCGCACCCCGATCGCCAGCCTGCGCGCCAACATCCAGACCCTCGGCGAGGCCGACCGGCTGCCGCCCGACGAGCGCGAGCGCATGCGCGCGGACATCGTGGGCGAGCTCGACGAGCTCACCCGGCTGGTGGGCGACGTGGTGGAGCTGGCCCGCGGCGTCAAGCCGCGAACCGATCCCGACGACGTGGCGCTGGACCAGCTCGTGGCCGCCGTCGCGGCGCGCGAGCAGCGGCGCGCGCCGGAAGGGGTGGGCATCCGTACACGGCTGGAGCCGGCGCTGGTGCGCGGGGAGCCCGAGCGGATCGAGCGGGCGGTGTCCAACCTGCTGCGCAACGCGATCAAGTGGAGCCCGCCGGGCACGGACGTGGAGGTGGGCCTGGGCGACGGCGTGGTGTCGGTGCGCGACCACGGTCCCGGCTTCGCCGAGGAGGACCTGCCGCACGTCTTCGAGCGCTTCTACCGCGCGGCCGCGGCCCGCGGCACCTCCGGCTCGGGGCTCGGGCTGGCCATCGTGGCCCAGGCCGCCGAGGCCCACGGCGGCTTCGTGGAGGCCACCAACGCGCCGGGCGGGGGCGCGCTGCTGCGGGTGGGATTCGGGCCGGTGGTCGCTACGAAGCCCGCGGAGATCAGGCGGTCGCGAACCGCGCCAGCGTGACCCCGGGGCGCACGCCCTCGAGGTGCTCGGACCAGATGCGGAAGTAGGCCAGCTCCTCCTTGGTCCGGAAGCCCGGGCTGACCAGGTCGCGCTCGGCCTCGAAGTCCTCGTCGCTCACGGTCTCCTCGAGCTTGTGGGTGAGCACGTCGGC
>JBBREO010000119.1:0-4714 GCA_038202855.1 Solirubrobacterales bacterium | reverse complement strand
CCGGCAAGCGCGTGGCGGTGGTGGGCACCGGCGCCAGCGCGGTCCAGTTCGTCCCACCCGTGGCCGAGCAGGCCGCGCACCTGGACGTGTACCAGCGCACCCCGCCGTACATGTTCCCGCGGCGCAACCCGCGCTACCCGCCCTGGTTCAGGCGCGTGGTCGAGGGTGTGCCCGGAGTCCAGGCCTTCCGTCGCCACGGCACGCTGCTCTACATGGAGGCGATGATCCTCGGGCTGATCGCCGTGCCGCCGCTGCGCTGGGCCATGAGCGCCTTCTCCCAGGCCTTCATGCGCCGTCAGGTACCCGATCCCGAGCTGCGGCGACGGCTGTGGCCGGACTATCCCTTCGGCTGCAAGCGGATCCTGTTCTCCTCCTACTACCTGCCGGCGCTAGCGCGGCCGGACGTGGAGGTGGTCACCGACCGGGTCGAGCGGGTGACCGAGCGCGGCGTGGTGGCCGGCGGGGTGGAGCGCGAGGCCGACTGCATCGTCTACGCGACGGGCTTTCGGGCAAACGACTTCGTGGTGCCGATGCGCGTGACGGGCAGCGACGGGCGCGACCTCCAGGAAACGTGGGCGGCCGGGGCGGAGGCCCACCTTGGCATCGCGGTGGCCGGCTTTCCCGGCATGTACATGCTCTACGGGCCCAACACCAACCTGGGCGTGGGCTCGATCATCGAGATGGTCGAGGCCCAGGTGGGATACGTGGTCGACGGGCTGCGCGCCGGCCCCGCGATGGAGGTGCGCCCCGAGGTGCAGCGCCGCTCGAGCGCGGAGGTGCAGGAGCGCCTGGCCGACTCGATCTGGACGGCGTGCGAGAGCTGGTATCGCCAGAACTCCGAGGGGCGGGTGGTGAACAACTGGCCGGGGTTCATGACGGAGTACCGGCGCGCAACGCGGAGCTTCGATCCGTCCGAGTACCGCGAGGTGCGCGCGGTGGCGGACTCCTGAGCGAGCGCCCCCACATCCGGCCCATGGCCGCGGCCGACGTGGAGATGGTGCGGCTGGTCTCGGTGAACGCGTTCGCCGCGCTGGAGGGCGATCTGCCTCAGACCCAGCCCGCCTACGCGCGCCATCGGATCGAGCACCTGATGGGCACCGATCCAGGCGGCTGCTGGGTGGCCGCGCGCGGCGAGCGCGTGGTCGGCGCGGCGATCGCGCTGTGCCGGGAGGGCGTGTGGGGGCTGTCGCTGCTGGTGGTCGACCCCGGCGAGCAGGGATCGGGGGTCGGCCGGGCCCTGCTCGAGCGCGCGGCCGCCCACGGCGACGAGGCCCGCGGTCGGATCGTCCTGTCCTCGCCCGACCCGCGGGCGCTGTCGGCCTACCTGGCGCTGGGGCTGACGATACATCCCGCGGCGTGTGCCCAGGGGCGCCCGCGCGGGCCCGCCGTGTCGGGTGCCGTCCGCGAGGGCCACAAGGGCGACGCCGACCTGATCGCCACGGTCGATCGCCAGGTGAGGGGTGGCGCCCACGGCCCCGACATCGAGGCGATGCTCCGGACGGGACACCGGCTGCTGGTTCTGGAGGACGGCGGGTACGTCCTGGTCTCCGACACCGCCGTGTCGCTGCTGGCCGCCCGTGACGACCCATGCGCCGCCGAGCTGCTGCGCGCCGCCCTCGCGGCGGCCGAGGGCGAGATCCGCGTGGACTGGCTCACATCGGCCCAGGGCTGGGCGGCTCAGGTCTGCCGTGAGGCGGGCCTGAGCCTGCGGCTGGACTGGGGCGCCCTCTTCAGCGGCGGCGAGCTGGGCCCGATGACGCCCTACCTGCCAAGCGGCGCCTACCTCTAGCTCACCAGTTCCGCATCGACGCGTTCACGATGTGGGCGATGTCGTCCTCGGTCACCTCGCGCGGAGCCACGTTCAGCAGCCGCTGCTGCTTCATCGCGCCCGACACGATGTCCGGCACGTCGTCCTCGCCGTAGCCCAGCTCTGCCACCCCCGACGGGGCACCCACGTCGCGCATCAGGTCCAGCAGCGCGTTGGGCAGCGAGTC
This sequence comes from Solirubrobacterales bacterium, assembly GCA_038202855.1. Taxonomy (GTDB): domain Bacteria; phylum Actinomycetota; class Thermoleophilia; order Solirubrobacterales; family Thermoleophilaceae; genus JAAYBF01. Next base: position 2,720 of record JBBREO010000119.1, on the reverse strand, counting down.
GGGCCCGGGGTCGGCGGGCGGCTCGCCCAGCAGCAGCTCGGCGGCGCGGTGGTGGCGCTCGGGGTCGCCCTCGTAGGTGAAGCGAAAGGCCGCGGGCGCGGTGACGATCACCGAGTGGCCGTGGGGCACGAAGGGGTGGTCGTCGGGGTAGCCCGCGGGCACGTACTCGTGCTTGAGCCCGGCGATCGGATAGGCGCAGGCGTGGGGGATGTGCACGCCGGCCGAGCCGAAGCCCACGCCGGCCATGGTGGCGCTGAGCATCATGAAGCCGCGTGCCTCGGTGTCGTCGCCGTCGGCCACCGCCCGGCGCAGGTAGCGCCCGCCGTACTCCATCGCCTTGGCCGACCACACGTCGGCCACCGGGTTGGCCCCCTGGTAGGGCGGTCGGTCGTCGGGCGACTCGGGCCGCGGGCGCTGGTCGTAGGGCTTGGACAGGAACGACTCCGCCGCGTGGCAGACCACGTCGAGGCCGGCGGAGGAGGTCACCTCGGCGGGCAGCGTGCGCGTGAGCTCGGGGTCCACGATCGCCTGGGTGCAGCGCAGGTAGCGGTGCGAGATGCCGCTCTTGACCTTGAGGTCGGGAATGTCGAGCACTGCCACCGTGGTGGCCTCCGAGCCGCTGCCCGAGGTGGTGGGGATGGCCAGGTGGGGGGCGAGAGGCGTGGGTGGCTTGCGCCCCTCACCGACGGGCGGGTTGACGTAGGCCATCACTTCGGCGGGGTGGGTGACGATCAGGTTCGCCACCTTGGCCGTGTCGATCGACGAGCCCCCGCCGACGGATACGAAGCCGTCCACCCTGGCGTCGAGGGCGAAGTCGCACGCCTCCTGGAGCGAGTCGACGGTGGGCTCCACGCGCGCGCGGTCGTAGACCACCACCTCGATTCCCTCGGCCTCGATGCTCTCGCGCACCCGGTCGGGCACGCCGGCCGCGGCCAGGCGCGGGTCGGTGACCAGCAGCGCGCGCCTGACGCCGAGGCGCTTGAGCTCCCAGCCGGCGTCGTCCACCGCGCCGGGGCCGAACTTGACCGGGGTTGCCTCGAGGGTGAAGACGGTCTCGTGGGTGGGTGACATTGGGATAGCTTGCCGAACGGTGCCGGTGGACGATCTGATCCGGGTAGTTGGGCCGAACCACGTGCTCACCGACGCCGACGTGCGCGCGGGCTACGAGCGCGACTGGACCGGTCGCTTCGGGGCCGAGTCGCTGTGCGTAGTGCGACCGGCCGACACCGAGCAGGTGGCCCGCGTTCTCGCGGTGTGCGCCGACCACGACGCCGCGGTGGTGGCCCAGGGCGGCAACACCGGGCTGGTGGGCGGCGGCGTGCCGCGCGGGGGAGAGGTCGTGCTGTCGCTCGCGCGGATGGACGGCGTGGGTGAGGTCGATCCCGCCACCGCGCAGGTGAGCGCCGATGCCGGCGCCACGCTCTCCGCGCTGCAGGCCGCGGCCACGACGGCCGGCTTCGAGGCCGGCGTGGACTTCGCCGCGCGGGACTCGGCCACCGTGGGGGGCCTGGTGGCCTGCGATGCGGGCGGAGCACGGGCGCTCGGCCTCGGGACCGTGCGTGCGCGCGTGGCCGGCCTGGAGGCCGTGCTGGCCGACGGCACGGTGATCGACCGCATGGGCGGCCTGCTCAAGGACAACGCGGGCTACGCGCTGCCGGCGCTCCTGATCGGCAGCGAGGGCACGCTGGGGGTGGTGACCCGCGTGCGCTGGCGGCTGGTCCCGGCGCGCGACAAGCGCGTGGCCGCGCTCGTGCCGCTGTCCTCTCTGGACGACGCCGAGCGCACGCTGGCCGTCCTGCGGCGCGAGCTGCCCTCGCTGGAGGCGGCGGACTTCTTCACCGACGAGGGCCTGTCGCTGGTGCTCGAGCACCTCGAGCGCGAGCCGCCCGTGGATCCGCGCGCGCCCGCCTACGCGATGCTGGAGTGCGCGGCCCGCACCGACCCCACCGAGGAACTGGCCGCGGCGCTTCAGGCGGCGGGGATCGAGGACGCCGTGGTGGCCGACGACTCGGCGTCGCGCGCGCGCCTGTGGCAGTTCCGCGAGAGCCACACCGAGGCCATCGCGGCCCAGGGCGTGGCCCACAAGATGGACGTGGGCGTGCCGCTGGCCCGGCTCGGGGAGTTCGCCACGCGGGTGACGGCCGTGGTCGAGGAGGTCGCTCCCGGGGCCCGCACCATCCTCTTCGGGCACCTGGGCGACGGCAACGTGCACGTGAACGTGCTCGGCCCCGACCCCGAGGACGAGTCGGTGGACGTGGCCGTGCTCGAGCTGGCCGCCGCCTGCGGGGGGACCATCAGCGCCGAGCACGGGGTGGGGGTGGCAAAGGCCGCCCACCTGCACCTCGCCCGAAGCGAGGCCGAAATACAGGCGATGAGGGCGATCAAGCGGGCACTCGATCCGGGCAACCTGCTCAACCCGGGTGCGGTCCTGGCCCCGGCTGGGGGAGACTGAGCTCGTGCCCACCGTCCGCGAAGCTGCCTTCGACCTCCTCCGCGTGCACGGGATGACCACCGTGTTCGGCAACCCCGGGTCCACCGAGCTGCCCATGCTGGCCGACTTTCCCGAGGACTTCACCTACGTGCTGGCCCTCCAGGAGGCGGTGGCTGTGGGGATGGCCGACGGATACGCGCAGGCCTCGAACACGGTGGGCCACGTGAACCTGCACACCGCGCCGGGCGTGGGCAACGCGATGGGGGCGATCTTCAACGCCCAGGCCAAC
>JBBREO010000118.1:0-4721 GCA_038202855.1 Solirubrobacterales bacterium | reverse complement strand
CGCGGTCGAAGTAAACGGAGTTGTCCTCACCCACCGCCCGGACGTACTCGGCGATCTTCTCCTTGCCCACCTCGTACTCGAACGGCGGGTAGGCCTTGCCGATCGCCTCGGTCTTGACCGCCATGGGCGGGCAGCCTATCCCTGCTGCCGCCGGTCGGTCGTCGCTACGCGACCTCGCGCAGGCCACGCGCCTCGGCCAGCGAGGCCAGCTTGCGCAGCGCGTGCTCCTCGACCTGGCGCGTGCGCTCGCGGGTGAGTCCGAACATGCGACCGACTTCGTCGAGGGTCCGCGGGTGCTCGCCGAACAGGCCGTGGCGCAACTCGACCACCCGCCGCTCGCGGTAGGAGAGGTTCTCCAGCGCGTCGGCCAGACGCGAGCGCGTCATGGAGTCGGCGGCCACGTCGAAGGGTGACTCGGCGCGGTCGTCGGGGATCAGGTGGCCCAGCTCGGCGGCGTCCTCGTCGCCGCCTCCGACGGGCTTGTCCAGCGACACCGGGGCGCGCGAGGCGCGCATGAGGAACTCGGCCTCGTCGGTGTCGATCTCCACGTTGGCCGCGGCGGTGATCTCCTCGATCGAGGGAGTGCCCTCCCCCACGCTCTGGAGACGGCGCTGCGCGCCGTCGAGCTTCTGCAGGGTCTGGTTGATGTGGATCGGGATGCGGATCGTGCGCGACTTGTCCGCGATCGCCCGCGAGATCGCCTGGCGGATCCACCAGGTGGCGTAGGTGGAGAACTTGAACCCCTTGCGGTAGTCGAACTTCTCCACCGCGCGCACCAGGCCGATCGAGCCCTCCTGGATCAGCTCCATGAAGTCCAGGCCCTGGTTGCGGTAGCGCTTGGCGATCGACACCACCAGGCGCAGGTTGGCCGAGACCATGTGCTCCTTGGCCTCCAGGTCGCCGCGCTCGACGCGCTTGGCCAGACGGACCTCCTCGGAGGCGGTCAGCAGCGGCGTCTTGGCGATCCCGTCGAGGAACAGCTGGAGGGAGTCGAGGGTCGGATCGGGTGCGGTCTCGGTTGTAGCCACGCCGGAGAGTCTCCGGCCGAGCCCTAAAGGGTTCCTAAGACGTGCTCAGCGGCGGATTCCGGCTCCTCCAGACCCTCGGGGAGGGCACCGGGCCGGCCGAAAAGGCATCCCTGGACGCGAGCGCGCCCCACAGGCGGGCATGGAAGCCGGTGCGCATTGGGCTTCGTATCGGCACCGCGGCGCCCGAACCGCACCCGCGGTCGGACCTGGCGCTCAGCCGCTGCCGTCGTCGCCGATCTGCAGCACCGACAGGAACGCCTCCTGGGGCACCTCGATCCGGCCCACCTGCTTCATCCGCTTCTTGCCCTCCTTCTGCTTCTCCAGCAGCTTCTTCTTGCGCGTGATGTCACCGCCGTAGCACTTGGCGATGACGTCCTTGCGGATCGGCTTGACCGATTCTCGGGCGATGATGTGCGAGCCGATCGCGGCCTGGATGGCGACCTCGAACTGCTGCCGGGGGATCTGCTTCTGCAGCCGCTCGGCGATCACCCGCCCGGCGCTGTAGGCCTTGTCCTTGTGCACCACCAGCGAGAGGGCGTCGACGTGGTCGCCGGCCAGCAGGATGTCCAGCTTGACCAGCTCGGAGGGGCGCATGCCGATCACCTCGTAGTCCAGCGACGCGTAGCCCCGCGTGCGCGACTTGAGGTGGTCGAAGAAGTCGAGCACCACCTCCGCGAGCGGCAGGTCGTAGCGCAGCTGGACGCGCATCTCGGAGAGGAAGGACATGTCCACGTGGGTGCCGCGGCGCTCCTGACACAGGTCCATCACCGCGCCCACCGCGGTCTTGGGGCAGAGGATCGTGGCCCGGATGTAGGGCTCTCGGATCTCCTCTATGCGGTCGCGCTCGGGCATGTCCGAGGGCGCGTGGACCTCTATCTCGGCGCCGTCGGTGAGCGTGACGTCGTACTCGACGGTGGGTGTCGTGGCGAGCAGGTCGAGGTCGTACTCGCGCTCCAAACGCTCGCGCACGATGTCCATGTGCAGCAGGCCGAGGAAGCCGCAGCGAAAGCCGAAGCCCAGGGCATGGCTCGTCTCGGGCTCCCAGGTGAGCGCGGCGTCGTTTAGCGAGAGCTTCTCCAGCGCCTCGCGCAGGTCCGAGAAGCGGTCGGTGTCCACGGGAAACAGCCCGCAGAAGACCATCGGCTTGACGTCCTGGTAGCCGGGCAGCGGATCGGCCGCCGGGCTGCGGGTGGTGGTGAGCGTGTCGCCCACCCGCAGCAGGGAGACGTCCTTGACGCCGGTGATCACGTAGCCCACCTCGCCGGCCTCGAGCGCCTTCACGGGGGTGAGCGCGGGGCCGAAGAAGCCGATGTCGTCGATGTCGGCCTCGGTCCCGGTCTGCATCGCGGTGATCGCGTCGCCCTTGGCCAGGCGCCCGTCGACCACCCGCACGTAGGCGACCACGCCGCGGTACTGGTCGAACTCGGAGTCGAAGATCAGCGCCCGGGCCGGGGCGTCGGTATCGCCCGACGGGGACTCGACGCGGTTGACCACGGCCTCGAGCAGCTCGGTCACCCCTTCGCCGGTCTTGGCCGACATGCGGATCACCTCGTCGGCGGGCTCGCCGATCAGCTCGGCGATCTCGCCGGCCACCCGCTCGGGCTCGGCGCCGGGGAGGTCGATCTTGTTCAGCGCCGGGATCAGCTCCAGGCCGGCGTCCACGGCCAGGTAGGTGTTGGCCACCGTCTGGGCCTCGACGCCCTGGGCGGCGTCGACCAGCAGGAGGGCGCCGTCGCACGCGGCCAGCGAGCGCGATACCTCGTAGGTGAAGTCCACGTGGCCCGGCGTGTCGATCAGGTTGAGCCGGTAGGCCTCGCCGTCGCGGGCGGTGTAGTCCACCCGCACGGCCTGGGCCTTGATGGTGATGCCGCGCTCGCGCTCGAGGTCCATCGAGTCGAGCAACTGCGGCCGCGAGTCCCGCGAGTCGACCGCCCCCGTGGCCTCCAGGATGCGGTCGGCCAGCGTCGACTTGCCGTGGTCGATGTGGGCGATGATCGAGAAGTTGCGGATGTTGGAGGCGGGAGCGGCCACGGCCCGGCAAGGTTAGGCGGGGCGCGGCGTAGCGGCCGAGCGCCCGGTGCCGCTCCTGGCCGAAATCGTCCGGTGCGTGTCGTTGCAGACACGGGCGATCCGCGCGATCATCGACCCATGCCCGCCGTCCGCCGCACCGTCGTGGTCGCCTTTCCCGGCGCCCAGACGCTCGACTTCACCGGCCCGCTGGAGGTGCTCCACGTGGCCGAGCGGCTGCGGCCGGGGTCCTACCGGCGGGAGCTGGCCACCCCAGACGGGGAGCCGTTCGCCACCAACAGCGGCCTGCGCGTGACTCCCGACCGGTCGCGGGCCGGCCTGCGGGGCCCCCTCGACCCCTTGATCGTGGCCGGCGGCTCGGGCGTGCACGCGGCCGCCGGCACCCCCGACACCGTGCGCCGGGTTCGCGCCCTGGCCGGGAGGGCGCGGCGGACGGCCTCGGTCTGCACCGGCGCCTTCCTCCTGGCCGAGGCCGGGCTGCTCGACGGCCGCCGGGCCACCACGCACTGGGCCTCGGCGCAGCAGCTGGCGAACGACTTCCCGGCGATCGAGGTCGACCCGGAGCCGATCTTCGTCCGCGACGGCGACTTGTGGACGTCAGCCGGCGTGACCGCGGGCATGGACCTGACCCTCGCCCTCGTCGAGGAGGACCTCGGCGCCGACGTGTCCCTTGCCGTGGCCCGCTGGCTGGTGCTGTTCGCCAAGCGACCGGGCGGGCAGGCGCAGTTCAGCACGCCGCTGGCGGCCCAGACGGCCGAGCGGCGGCCGCTGCGCGACGTTCAGGACCACGTGCGCGCGGCGCCGGCGGGCGACCTGTCGGTGGAGGCGCTGGCTCGCCGCGCGCACATGAGCACCCGCAACTTCGCCCGCGCGTTCTCGCGCGAGGTGGGCGCCACCCCGGCCGCCTTCGTGGAGTCCGTGCGCCTGGAGCACGCCAAGGGTCTGCTCGAGGCAACGGCCACCCCCGTCGAGGCGGTGGCTGCGAGCTGCGGCTTCGGCACGCCGGAGACGCTGCGGCGCGCGTTTGCCCGCCGCCTCGGAGTCAGCCCGGCCCAGTACCGCGACCGCTTTCGAACCGCCAGCCAGGAGGCAGCCTGATGTTCTCGTCCGGCCTGGACATCGCCATACCCCTGTTCGATTCCTTCACCGCGCTCGACGCCGTGGGGCCCTACCAGGTGCTCGCGGGGCTGCCCGGAGCGCGCGTGCGCTTCCTCGGCCCCGGCGCCGGACCGGTTCAAGCCGACAACCGGATGCTCACGCTCGTGGCCGAGGCCGCGTACGAGGACCTCCCCGCCCCCGCGGTGATCGTCTTTCCCGGCGGCGTCGGCACGCGCGCGCTGCTCGACGACGAGCGCGTGCTCACCTGGCTGCGCGGCGCCCACGCGGGCTCGACGTGGACCACCTCGGTGTGCACGGGCTCGCTCGTCCTGGCCGCCGCCGGAATCCTGGCCGACACCGAGGCGACCACGCACTGGATGGCCCGCGAGCGCCTGGCCTCCCTCGGCGCCCGGCCGGTCCCCGACCGGGTGGTGGAGCGGGGCAAGGTGATCACCGCGGCGGGCGTGTCCGCGGGCATCGACATGGCGCTGGTGCTGGCCGAACGGATCGCCGGCCCTGAGGTGGCCCAGGCCATCCAGCTGGCGATCGAGTACGACCCCGAGCCCC
>JBBREO010000117.1:0-4801 GCA_038202855.1 Solirubrobacterales bacterium | reverse complement strand
GCGGGCGTCGGGCCCCTCGGCGCGATCGGGCACCCCCTCCAGCAGCGTGTCGGGATAGGGCTCGAGCCAGGTGGGCTCGGCCCAGCGGGTGGGGTCGGGCGGGTCGGAAGGTCCCTCGGGGAGGCCTTCGGGCCGGCGGCCGAGGTCGCGCAGCGCGTTGAGGCAGCGGTTGGTGGCGATCCGGTACAGCCACGAACGCAGCGAGGAGCGGCCCTCGAAGTCGGAGATCGCACGCCAGGCGGCCAGCAGCGTCTCCTGGACCATGTCCTCGGCGTCCTGGACCGAGCCGAGGATGCGGTAGCAGTGCACCTGCAGCTCGCGCCGGTAGGGGTCGGTCAGCTCGCGGAAAGCCTGCTCGTCCCCCGCTCGGGCACGGTCCAGGGCGGCCTGGTTCACCACCCGATCCTCCCAATCCCTGGTTCCCGGCGCGCGCATGTGGAGGTCGAGACACCGCCGGGCGCCGAAACTCATCGCTCAATTTCGCCCGGGTCGTGGTGTCTGCATTCACATGACCTCCACTCAGAGATGGATTCTCGTCCTGGCCTCGCTGGCCTCCCTGATGGTGGCGCTCGACACCCTCGTGGTGTCCACCGCCCTGAGCACGATCCGCGTGGATCTCCACGCTTCGGTGGCCCAGCTCGAGTGGACGCTGAACGCCTACAACCTGAGCTTCGCCGTGCTGCTGATGACCGCGGCGGCGCTGGGCGACCGCTACGGGCGCCGGCGGTTGTTCGGGGTGGGCATCGGGCTGTTCGTGGTGGCCTCGGCCGCCTCCGCGCTGGCCCCGTCGATCGGCGGGCTGATCGCGGGCCGCGCGCTGCAGGGCGTGGGCGCGGCGATGGTGATGACGCTGGGCCTGGCCCTGGTGAGCAGCGCGTTTGGGTCAGAGAAGCGCGGTGCGGCGCTGGGCATCTTCTCCGCCGTCACGGGGCTGGCCGTGGCCAGCGGGCCGCTGGTCGGGGGAGCGGTCACCGAGGGCATCGCCTGGCAGTGGATCTTCTGGATCAACGTGCCCCTGGGCGTCGCTCTGATCCCCTTCGCCCTGGCGCGCATGCCCGAGAGCCGGGGCCCGGACTCGGGGCTCGACCCGCGCGGGCTGGCGCTGGTGACCGGCGGGGTGCTGGGCGTGGTGTGGGCGCTGGTGCGCGGGAATCCCGCCGGGTGGGGGAGCCTCGAGGTGGTGGGCAGCGCGGTGCTCGGCGTCGCGCTGCTGGCGGCCTTCGTGGCCTGGGAGCTGCGCGCGCCCGAGCCGATGCTGCCCATGCGCTTCTTTCGCTCGCGGGCGTTCTCGGCCGGCAACGCCGCCATCTTCTTCGCCATCGGCTCGCTGTTCTGCGGCGTGTTCTTCCTGGCCCAGTTCATGCAGGCGGGCCTTGGCTACGGCCCGCTGGACGCCGGTCTGCGGCTGCTCCCGTGGACGGCCACGCTGTTCTTCGTCGCGCCGGTGGCCGGCAAGCTGGTGGACTCCTTCGGGGAGCGTCCGTTCATGGTGGCCGGCCCGCTGCTGCAGGCGACCGGGATGGGGTGGATCGCGCTGATCGCCGACTCCGGGATGTCCTACGGACAGATGATCCCGCCGCTGATGGTGGCCGGCGTGGGCATCTCCATGTCCTTCCCGGCGGCCCAGAACTCCGTGGTGGGCTCCGTGCCTCCCGAGGCCATCGGTAAGGCCGCGGGGACCAACAGCACCATGCGCGAGCTGGGCGGTGTCCTGGGTATCGCCATCAGCGTCGCCGCGTTCGCCGGCGCCGGCGGCTACGCGTCGCCGCAGGATTTCAGCGACGGCTTCGTGGCGGCCATGGGCGTGTCGGCCGGTCTGTCGTTGCTGGCCGCGCTGGCCGGGGCCGCGCTGCCGGGGCGGATCCGCGTGGAAGTCCCCGTGGCGCTGGCCAGGACGCCCGAGCCCGAAGGGGGGCGTTGAGATGGTGGCCCACCGCGTGGTCGTCCGCTACACCGTCAAGGCCGGGAATGAGCAACGCAACGAGGAGCTGGTCCGCGACGTGTATCGCGAGCTCGCCGAAGTCGAGCCCGAGAACTTTCGCTACGCCACCTTCCGCCTTGACGACGACGGGCGTACCTTCGTGCACATAGCCTCCGCCGAGACCGAGGACGGGCACAGTCCCCTTCTGGGCCTGCCGGCGTTCCGCAGGTTCCAGGAGGGCATCGAAGAACGCTGCGAGTGGGGACCGGTGGTGAGCGAGGCCGCCCAGATCGGGGCCTTCCGGGCCTTCGAGGCGCCGCGCACGAAAGACGGCCATTAGCCTCGTCGCATCGCCGTCTTCGAGCCTCTCACCCTCCGCTACGCGCTGCACGAGCTCCCGCCCGGCCGCCTGCCCCTGAGCCGCTGGCGGTGGGAGCTGTGGCACGGGTCGCGGTTGGAGGGAACGGGCTGGCAGTTCAGCGAGCGTGACGCGGCCCGCTCGGTGCGTCGGCACGCCTCGCTGGTGGGACACCGCCTGCTGGGGGTGCCCGGCGGGGTGGGGCGCACGCGCGAGTTCGAGCCCTTTCGCCCCGGCGCCTCCGTGCAGGTCCGCGACGGCGCGGTGCTCGTGGCGCTGATCCCGCTGCACCTGGACCACGTGGAGGGCGTGGCCGCCTGAGGCGGCCCGGGCCGACCGCCATGTAGCGTGGCCCTGTGAACCGCGAAGACACCATCGCCCGCGCACGCAAGCTCTCCCAGAGCGGCTGGCCGCTCTCCTATCCCGTCGCGCAGTTTCCCAACCCGCCCCTGGCCATCGCCTTCGCCGCTCTAGCGGCCGAGCGGCTGACCGACGGAAGGGCCCAGGAGTGGGCGAGCGCCGTCGCGTCGCTCGGGCTGGGGGTGTGGGCCTACCTGGAGCTGGTCGAAGGCGACAACGGATTCCGGCGTGTGCTGGGCGCGGCCGGGATCGCGCTCGTGCTAGCGCGGATGACCTGACGCCCGCTGACGGACAGCCTGCCCTACGGCGCCTGACGGCTTCCCCGTACTGACCGGGCCGATCCCGATACTGCGTCTTGGTGGTGATGGAGAGCCTCAGGCACGCGGGGAGCGAGCTCGTCGCGGTGGCGCGGGGGGACACCGCGACCCACGCCCATCTGCGCGGGCGGCTGGTGGCGGTCACGGTGGGAGCTCTCGTGCTCGACGTGCTCGGTTCCACGTTGATGTTCCTGCTGGAGCGCCATGTCGACCGCACCGACATCCACACCATCGGCGATGCGGCCTTCTTCGTCACCGCCCAGCTGCTCACCGTCTCGTCTTCCATGACCAACCCCCTGACCGCCGGCGGGCGGGTCCTCGACCTGGTGCTGGAGCTCTACGCCATCACCGTCGTGGCGACCGTCGCCGGGTCCCTCGGCGCCTTCTTCCTGCGCCGGGGTCACGAGCGCGAGATGGCCGCCGCGGGCCCTCCCGGGGGCGTCGCTTGAACTTCAAGGACGTGATCGAGACGGTGGGCAAGTCCGTCGACGCCGTGGGCGTGGCGGTCGTGGTGCTCGGCATCCTTGCGGCCACCGCCGTGTTCGTCTCGCACCTACGTGGTGATTGGAGCAAGGACGACGCCTACAAGGGCTACCGGCAGGGGATCGGCAAGGCGATCCTGCTGGGCCTGGAGCTGCTGGTGGCCGCCGACATCATCCGCACCGTCGCGGTCTCGCCGACGTTCAAGAGCGCCGGCGTGCTGGCCATCATCGTCCTGATCCGGACCTTCCTCAGCCTCTCGCTGGAGGTCGAGCTCGAGGGCCGGCTGCCCTGGCAGCAGCGGACGCGCCCCTCCCGGTCGTGAGCGTCAGGCGCATAGTCCCCGACCTGCACGCCGCCGAGCCCGCGGCCAGTCGTGAGTTCTACGTCGAGGTGCTGGGCCTGGAGGTGGTGATGGACCACGGATGGATCGTCACCTACGCGGCGCCGGACAACCCGGCGGCGCAGATCAGCGTGATGGGCGATGACGCCAGCGCACCGGTGGCGCCCGATGTCTCGGTCGAGGTCGACGACGTGGACGCGGTGCACGCCGAGGCGCGGCGGCTGGGCTACGAGATCGTGCATCCCCTGACCGACGAGCCGTGGGGAGTGCGGCGCTTCTTCGTGCGCGAGCCGACTGGGCGGGTGGTCAACGTGCTCGGCCACCCCTGACCGGGCGCCGAGTACCGTTCCCGCGATGGATTTCACGGCCGCGCCCCCCGGAGTGCTCGTGCTCGGGGGCGGCGGCATCCTCGGCGAGGCGTGGATGACGGCGGTGCTTGCCGGGATCGAGGAGGCGGGCGGATTCGACGCGCGCGGCTGCGGGCGCTTCGTGGGCACTTCGGCCGGCTCGATCGTGGCCGCGGCCCTGGCCGGCGGGGTGAGCGCTCGTTCGCGCGTCGGTGAGCGCGCGCCGCTGCCCTCGATCGACAGCGATCACTCGGACTCGCAGCCGTGGCTCTCCAGAGCCCTCGGGCCCGTGTTAGGAGTGGGCGGGGCGATCGTGGCCCCCGCCGTGGCGCTGGCGCTCACCTCCACGGCCCGGCCGGGCGCCTTGGCCCGAAGGGAAGCGCTGTCGCGCGCGCCCCGCGGACGCCAGTCTCTGGACGGGCTCGGACGGATGGTGGAGAGCACGGGCGTCACATGGGACGGGCGCCTGCTGGTGGCCGCGGTGGAAATCGAGTCGGGCAAGCGCGTGGTCTTCGGCGCTCCGGGCGCACCCGAGGTGTCGGTGGCGCAGGCGGTGCGGGCGTCCTGCGCGATACCGGCGATCTTCACGCCCGTCCAGGTCGACGGCCGCAGCTACCTGGACGGCGGCGCCTGGAGCCCCACGAACATGGACGCCGTCCGGGTCCGCCGGGGCGA
>JBBREO010000116.1:0-4893 GCA_038202855.1 Solirubrobacterales bacterium | reverse complement strand
TGGTCGCACGGCGCAAGGATCGGCTCGACGCGCTGGCCGAGGAGATCAAGCGCACCTGCGACGTCGAGATCGAGACCCGCAAGGTAGATCTCTCCTTACAGGCGCAGCGCACCCGCCTGGTCAACGCGCTGCGCGAGGGGGACCTTCGCGTCGACGGGCTGTGTAACAACGCCGGCTTCTCGACGTTTGGCAAGTATCAGGACCTGCCGGTCGATCGCGAACTGGAGCAGGTGCGGCTCAACGTCGTCGCAGTGCACGAGTTCACGACGGCGTTCCTCGCGGCCATGGTGCAGCGCGGCTCGGGGGCGATTCTCAACGTGGCCTCGATTGCCGGCTTCCAGCCCCTGCCCGGCCAGGCCACCTACGGTGCCAGCAAGGCGTTCGTCGTTTCCTTCTCCGAGGCTGTGCACACGGACCTGGGCGGCACCGGGGTCTCGTGCACGGCGCTGTGCCCCGGGCCCGTGCGCTCGGAGTTCTTCGAGGCCGCGGGCAAGGAGTCCGCGGAGGCCGCGACCCCATCGTTCGCGTGGGTCAGCGCGCGCGATGCCGCGCACGCGGGTGTGGAGGGGATGCGCAAGGGCAAGCGCCTGGTGTATCCCGCGCTCAAGCACCAGGCGGCTGGCATTGCCGGGCGCCTCGCCCCACGCTCGGCTCTGCTTCCCCTGGCTGACCGCTTCGGGTTCGACCGGCCGTAGTTCCCGGTGGAGCAACCGTCAACGTTTGCCGGCTTCTGGCGGCTGCAAATCGTCGGCTGCCACCCCCCGCGATCGCCGAAGTAGCGCTGCTACTCCGGCTGATCGCGTGCGGCGCCATCCTCGATTTTCGCGCGCCAGAAACCTGGCAACGTTGACGGTACTCCACTACGCGGCGCGGGCGCCCGCCAGCAGCAGGCCGGCGACGCGGTCGGTGGCAGCGCCGCTTCCGCCCAGCAGGCGGCGCGACAGCTGCGCCCGCCGGAAGTAGAGGGGGGCGTCGTGCTCCCACGTCGCACCGATCCCCCCGTACACCGAGATCAGCTCGCGCGCAGCGAAGTCGAGCGCCTTGCCCCCCGCGACGCGGGCGGCGCTCGCCGCCAGCGGGAACTCCTCGGGCGCATCCTGGCGAGCCCATCCGGCGTAGTAGATGAGCGAGCGCGCGTTCTCACGCAGGCGCAGGACCTCCACGAGTGCGTGCTTGACTGCCTGGTAGGAGCCGATGGCCCGACCGAACGTAAAGCGCTCCTTGGCGTAGGCGACCGAGGACTCCAGGGCCGCCTCGACCGCGCCCAGCGATTCTGCGGCGATGAGTCCCTGCGCGAGGTACCACGCCGAGCAGAGCTGGTCCTCGTCCACCTCGAGTGGCGTGCCGACGGCCTGGTCGAGGTGCACGTGGCCTAGCGAGCGGGTGGCGTCATAGCGGGTCACGGGCTCGATGGTGACCGCAGGCTGGTCGGAGTCGACCACGATGCCGATTGGCGATCCATCCTCGTGGGCTGCCATGACGAGAAGCACGTCCGCACCGGGCGCGTCGGGCACCCACGAAACCGTGCCCGTGACGGTCGCGGCGCCATCCGCGAGGGAGGCGCGTGGGGCAGGGCGCCGCGCCTGGCCGCGCGGAGACTCCACGGTCCAGCCCGGGTCGAGGTCACCGGGGGGCTGGGCCGGCACGAGCGCAGCCCGGCGTTCGCCCTCGGCCAGTGCGCCGAGCAGCTCATCGTGGCCCTGGGCGCCATCGAGCAGACCGCTGGCGGGCACGTGGCCGAGCAGCGGGACCGGTGCCAGCACGCGACCACACTCGATCATCACGAGCATGGCGTCGAGGCCGCCCAGCCCGGCACCTCCGTGGGCCTCGCCGATCAGCAGCCCCGGCCACCCGGCCTCGCGCGCGGTGTCCCACAGGTCGAGCCGTGCACCCCCGTCAAGGGCCTCGCGAGCCGAGGCGACCGTGTGGTGGCGTGAGAGCGCGCCCCGGGCGGCGTCGCGAAGGAACTGCTGTTCGTCGGAAAGCTCGAAGTCCATCAGCTCGACACCGCCGCCTTCTCCGTCGCACGCAGCTCGGAGAACGGAATGCCCTTGTCCAGCCGCGGCTCGGGCGGAAGGCCGAGCACGCGTTCGCCGATCGTGTTGCGCAGGATCTCCTCCGTCCCACCGGCCGACTTGAGTCCGGGCAGGTAGGAGATGAAGTACGCCCATTCGCTGTCGGCGAGGGCTTCGGGTCCGAGGACGTCGGCGATGAGGTCACCGGCCTCGATGGCCGCGTTGACCGTCGTCACCTTGCTCAACCCCGCCTCGGGGCCGGGGATCTGGCCGCGCTGGATGGCGGTGAGCATTCGGTAGCCGGTGAATCGAATGGCCAGCAGGTCCGTGGCCAGCTCGCCCAGGCGGGTGCGGACGTCTCGATTGGCGGCCGCGTCGGGATCGGCCGCGATGGCACGGGCGAAGCGATCCGGCCGGTAGCCCATGGCTTCGCCGCCGCCGCCGATCGCCAGGCGCTCGAACATCAGCGTGGTCAGCGCGACTCCCCAGCCGCCGTCGATCGGACCGACGGTGGCGTCGGCGTCGAGCACGACCTCGTCGAAGAACACCTCGTTGAACTCCGCCTCGCCGGAGATCTGCCGCAGCCCGCGGATCGTGATCCCGGGGGCGTCCATGGGGACGATGAACATGGTCAGACCCTTGTGCTTGGGCACGTCGGCATCCGTGCGCGCGAGCAGGAGGCCGAACGCCGCGAACTGGGCGTTGGTGGTCCACACCTTCTGGCCCGAGAGGCGCCAGCTGCCGTCGTCCTCGCGGCGCGCGCGCGCCTGGATGCCGGCCAGGTCGGACCCGGCGGCGGGCTCGGAGAAGAGCTGGCACCAGATCTCGTCGCCGTGAAGCATCGTCGCGAGATACCGCTGCTTCTGCTCCTCGCTCCCCTGGGCGATGATCGTGGGGCCGAGCATGCCCACGCCGATGAGGTCGAGGATGCCGGGCAGGCCGGCGAGGTTGATCTCCTGGTTGACCACCACCTGCTCGAGCGGACCTCGGCCCTGGCCCCCGTACTCGGCCGGCCAGGTCACGCCGACGAACCCGGCCTCGGCGAGCTGACGCTGCCACGCGCGGTGCGCCTGCACCGCCTCGGCTTCGTCCTCGATCGCCCCTTCTCCACGCAGGATGGGCGCCTCGTTGCCGTGCTCCTGCAGCCACGTACGTACCTTCGCGCGGTACTCGGCCTGCTCGGGGGTGTCCCTCAGATCCACGCGGCCTCCTCTGGCTGACTGGCCAATCAGGTGGATGCGAACGTTAGCGTGCCGCTGGCGCCGCGCCGACAGTCGCCGAGCAGCGAGCCGCTCACCAGACCGTGAACACGAGCAGCTCGACGGCGACCGCCTGCAGGCAAAGGGCGACGAGCACCGCGACGACTCGGCGGCGCGGGAGCGCGCTCGCGGCCGCCAGGCAGGCAAAGGGCGTCAAGAACAGCCAGATGCGCTCCGTCTCGGCCTTCGTGTACCCGGCGAGCACGGCGACGGCTTTGACGGCCTGGAGCGCGTGGGCGTTCGCGTCACGACGGGCTGCCGCTCGCATCACCACCCAGGCCAGCGGCAGCCCGAGGGCGATGAAGAACGCGGTCGGCGAGCCGGCCAGCCAGTAGGCATAGGGGCGCACCCGCGCGATGCTGGCCCGGTAGGCGGCTTCGGCGGACTCGAGAGCGGCGAGCGGATCAAAGCCGGTCGCCATGTGCAGGACGACATAGAAGGCCACGAGCCCCACCACGGAGCTTGCGGCAACCACTAGAGCGCGCCGAGCCTTCCCGTTCAAGGCCAGGACCAGCACTGCCCATCCCGCGACGGCTATCAGCGCGTAGGAGAAGAACGATGCGATGGCGAGCAGCAGCGGCCCGACGTAGCGGACCGTGCGCCGTGCCGACACCAGCGCAAGCGCCGCGGCCAGCGCCACGGTGGCGAAGAGCGCGTCGGCCGACGTCGCGCCGTAGAGCAGCGAGATCGGGGCGAACAGGTAGAGCAGCGTCGCGGTCCGGGCGCGCGCCTCGTCCGCGAGCCCGCGGCCCAGGGCGTAGACGAGCGGTGCCGAGAGGGCGCCCGTCGCGATGGTCAACGCGGCCATCCCGCCCGCCGTTGTGATGCCCAGTCCGTGCAGCGTCAGCAGCAGGCCGGGCGGATGGGCGGACGGGTGACTCGGCAGCGTCGGCGAGATCTCCGCGAAGCGGTGCAGGAAAGGGCCAACGCCGATGTCCAGTGCGGGCAGCGCGGGCAGGTACTCCTGGGTCGCCTCGCGCGCACGGCCGAACACGGCCGACCAGTCATCCGGTCCGCCGCGCGCCGCGGCCAGCGCCAGGCGCAGCACAAGGGCCAGGAGCGCCGTCGCCGTCGCAAAGGCAGTGGGGGAGAGCGCAGGGTCACGCAGTCGACCCGCCGCCACGGCCAATCCGGCGGCGATCAGGACGAGCGACGGGATGGTGTACGAGCTGACCTCGGGCGCCAGGTGCGCCCAGAACGGCGGCAGGGTGGCGCCGATCTCGCCCCCGTCCGCCTGGATGGCCAGGCCGGCGAGCACGGTGACAGCGCCCAGGACGAAGGCCAGGAGCGGGACGACGACCTCGGTCCGCGGACGGCGGAGCCCGGATCGCGCCGCCTGCGTCTTGGCCACGGTGATCGGTGCGGCGGCTTCGGGCATGGCCTGTGACTATCACCGCGCCGGAGAATTCTTGCTTACGAATCGGAAAAGACGGGCGACGAGGGACGGGCTCCCGGTCTTCGTGCGCGGCGATCAGGGCCGGCTCACCGGCCGCGGAAGGCCCCGCCTCCCGGGCCGCGGGTCTATGCGCCCGCGGCGCGGCCCGGACGCCCCCGCTTCGGGGCAGGGCGCGCGACCTCTCCGTTGCGCACGAGGCTTCGCCACTGCTCCTCGTCGATCT
>JBBREO010000115.1:0-4930 GCA_038202855.1 Solirubrobacterales bacterium | reverse complement strand
CCGGGGCTCCTGCCCGCGGGCATGGCGACTGAGACCGCCTTTAGGGGCGCGGATATCGTCTCCTGATGTGGAGACGTGCTACCGCCACCCGAGCCGTGAGACCGGCGTCTCGTGCTCGTCGTGCGGGCGCCCGATCTGCCCCGAGTGCATGACGCCGACGCCCGTCGGGATGCGCTGCCCCGAGTGCTCGCGCCAGCGGACGAAGGTGAAGACGGCGGCCACGATCCGCACTGGCGGCGACCCGATGGCCACGTACGTGATCATGGGCATCTGCGTCGCCCTCGGGCTCGGCTCCTTGCTGAGCGGCGGCCAGGCGACGGGGCTCGGCGACACGCTTGCGGTGAACTTCGGCCTGGACGCGCCCGATGTGGCCGGCGGCGACGTGTACCGGCTCGTGACGGCGGGTTTCCTGCACGCGGGCGTCTTCCACCTGCTCGTGAACATGTACTCGCTGTACATCCTCGGGTCGCTCCTCGAGCCGGCGGTGGGCCGCGTGCGATTCCTGCTGATCTACTTGGTGGCGCTGCTCTGCGGGTCGTTCGGGGCGCTGCTCACCGATCCGAACAAGCTCACGGTCGGGGCCTCCACGGCGATCTTCGGCCTGATGGGCGCCGCCCTGGTCGTGATGCGCAACCGCGGCATCGACCCGATGCAGAGCGGCCTGCCACTGTGGATCGGCATCAACCTCGTGCTGACCTTCACGATCTCCGGCCTGTCGAAGGGCGGCCACGTAGGCGGCCTGATCGGCGGGGTGATCGCGGCGGCGCTGCTCTTCGAGCTGCCGGACCGAGTACGGCGCCTGCCCCAGGCCGCGGCGATGGTGCTGGCGGGCGCCGTCGGGGTGGCGGCGGTGGTGGCCTCGCTGGCCGTGGCGTAGGGATCCGCCGTCCGCTGGCGCGAAGCGTTAGCGCGCGGCATCCGACGTCGCGGCTGCTGCGTCTTGTCCCTGAGCGGCGCTTCTGGTTAGCCACGCACGCCGCGGGGACATCGAGCCGATCAGTCCCAGAAGTCCTCGACCGGCTCGCCGTCGCGTCCCTCGGGCTTCCGACCACCGATGCAGATCACGTCAAGACCCTCCGGGCCGGCCTCGAACGATCGGACCACTGCAGGAGCGACGCGCAGCACGTCCCACGCTGCGAGTTCGACGACCTCGTCATCGAGCTTGGCACGACCGGACCCGGCGACCACGACGTAAGCCTCCTCCTGAACACGATGCCGATGGCCCCACGGCATGCGGGCACCCGGCTCGTAGGTGAAGCGGCTCACGCCGAGCTCGGGCGACTGGAGAGCCTCCCGCGCGAACCGCCACTGCATTCGAGCATCCTGCGGGCTGACGTCGCGAAGGTCGTCGAAGTTGGTTTTCGTCCAATCGGGCATCTCGACACTCGCGCCCGTACTACATCAAACGGCCGCCTCCACGGCTGGTTTGCATGTAGAGGTCACGCGCTCAGGTGGTCGGGCCTCGCCCAGACGCGCCCACTCTCCGCTCCACCTGCGCCAGCACCTTGTTCGCGATTCGCTTCTTCTCGCCCCAGGCGGTGGCCTGGACCTTCAGCGCGAGTCCTCCGCTGAGCGACAATTGGGCCATTCCCGACCCCGCCTCGCGCACGCTGGCCGTCATCTGCTGGCCGCGCCAGCTCCAAACCGACAAGCCAGTCCTGAACTCGATCGTGCCCGCCGAAGGGTCCTCCCGGACATCTTTGTAGCCGAGGTCGCTGATCGTCTCCCGCAGCGCCTCCCACACCTGCGGTCCCGCCACCTGAAACGTCTGCTCGATTGGTTCTCCCGCCATGCCAGCAGCTCCCAATGTCGAGGATGGCTTCCACCGCCAATCTAACCGCGCGGCAAGCCCCGCCGCATGCTCGCCATCGCCCGGCAAGGCCGCCGTGGCTCTTCGAGTCGGTAGCCCCGGTGCCTCGCCGCTTCGCGAGGAGGTCGTCGTCCACGACAGACGGGCAGGGAAAGGCGGTGACCCGCTCCTCTCCACTTCCAATTTATACCGCGCAGGGGGGCTTGTTTCAAGCCCCGGGGTGTGCCGCATAATCGCCGGCCGCAAGCCAGAACCTACGGAAATGGGGCAGCGAAATGCGTGTGTTGTTGTCGGCGTACAGGGCCGGAGCGTGGCTATGACCGAGCATGCGGTGGTGATCGCCGGAGGAGGTCCAACTGGGCTGATGCTGGCGGGCGAGTTGGCGTTGGCGGGCGTGGACGCTGCCATTGTCGAGGCGCGCGCCAGCCAGGACCTGCTCGGCTCGCGCGCAGGCGGTCTGCACTCACGCACCATCGAGGTTCTCGATCAGCGCGGGATCGTCGACCGCTTCCTCTCGGAGGGGCAGGTGGCCCAGGTCCAGGGTTTCGCCGGCGTGCCCCTCGACATCAGCGACTTTCCGACCCGGCACGGCTACGGGCTCGGGCTGTGGCAGAACCACATCGAGCGCATCCTGGCCGAGTGGGTCGGCGAGCTGGCGGTGCCGATCTATCGCGGGCGCGAGGTGACCGGCTTCACGCAGGACGACGCCGCGGTCGACGTCGAGCTGTCCGACGGCCGGTCGGTGCGGGTGGAGTATCTCGTCGGGTGCGACGGAGGGCGCAGCGTGATCCGCAAGGCCGCCGGCATCGAGTTCCCCGGCTGGGATCCGACGACCAGCTGCCTGATCGCAGAGGTCGAGATGGCCGAGGAGCCGGAATTGGGCATCCGCCACGACGCCCTCGGCACCCATGCGTTCGGCAAGTTGGAGTACGAGATCCGCGACGGCGAGGTGGTCTACATGGATGGGGGGCCGGTACGGGTCATGGTGACCGAACAGCACGTCGGACCCACGAGCGAACCCACCCTGCGTGATCTCGGCGAGGCGCTCGTCGTCGTTTACGGGACCGATTACGGGATCCACAGTCCCACCTGGATCTCCAGGTTCACAGATATGTCGCGGCAGGCTGCGGCCTACCGCGACAGACGGGTCCTTCTGGCCGGCGACGCCGCACACGTGCATGCCCCGGACGGTGGACAGGGCCTCAACACCGGTGTGCAGGATGCGGTGAACCTGGGATGGAAGCTGGTCCAGGTGGTCAACGAGATATCGCCACCAAGCCTCCTGGACACCTACCACGCCGAGCGCCACCCGGTCGCTGCCCGCGTGCTGCGTAACACGATGGCGCAAACCGCGCTTCGCCGCCCGGACGAACGCATCGAGGCCTTGCGCGACACCATGTCCGAGCTGCTGAGCATGGACGAGCCGCGCAAGCGGTTCGCCGCGATGTTGTCCGGTCTGGAGATTCATTACGACCTCGGCGAGGGACACCCGCTGCTCGGGCGGCGCATGCCCGACCTCGACCTGGTCACCGCCAACGGCCCGCTGCGGGTGTACACGCTGCTGCACGACGCCCGGCCCGTGCTGCTCAACTTCGGTGAGCCTGGCGGCTTCGACATCACACCGTGGGTGGATCGGGTTCAGATGATCGATGCCGAATATGTTGGTCCGTGGGAGCTTCCGGTACTTGGCGCGGTCACTGCTCCGACTGCCGTGTTGATCAGGCCCGACGGATATGTCGGCTGGGTGGGAGACGGCACGGACCTGGGGCTTCCTAACGCGCTAACCACCTGGTTCGGACCGCCGACTGCGACGTAGCGCGCCGCCTTCCGCGCCTAGCCCTCCACCCGCTTCTTGAGGTCCTCCACCGAGCCCTTCATCACCTGGTCGTTCAGCACCTTCTGTAAGGGCCCCGGCAACCACACGCCCGGGTCCAGGGCCAGCGAGTACGTGGCGAGAGTCGTGCCGTCCCCCTGGTCCTCCAGCGTCATCTCGCCGTCCACGTCTTTCACGTCGCCCTCCACGTAGTCCCACGTGATCCGTCCAGGCGGCTCGTACGAGTAGCGCAGGGTGTAGTTGATCGTCTTCACCTTGGCGTCGATCTCGAAGGAGACCTCCTCGCCGCGGCCGGCGCTGTCGCGGGTCACCACGTCCACCGCCCGAACCGCGCGCTGCCACGAGGGGAAGCTCTCGTAATCCACAAGCGCGTCGAAGCACTCGTCAGGCGTGCCCTGCACCACGATTTGTTGCTCCGCCTTTTTCACCCGACGAGCGTCTCTGCGTCGAGCTCGACCATCCACCCGGCCGGCGGCGGCCCAACCAGATCTGGGTGCAGGATGTGCGCCAGCATCTCCACGCCCTCCACCAGCCGCGGCCCCGGCCGCGAGAAGTACGACGACGCGTCCACGGCGACCACGCGCCGAGCCCCCAACCGCCCGAGGCGATCGGCGTGCTCGTACGCCTCGGCGGCGGCGCGGTCGGCCCCGTAGCCGCACGGCATCGCCACCACGACGCGCGGCTTCGACGCCTCGATCTCCTCCCACGACGCCACGCGCGACTTCTCGCCCGCGAAGCCGAGCAGGTCCACGCCGCCCGCGTGCTCGATCATCTGCGGCACCCAGTGGCCGCCGATATACGCCGGATCGAGCCACTCGAGCGCGAGCACCGTCGGCTGCTCATCGGCGTCGGCCACGGCGGCGCCCACCGAATCCAGCCGGTCCCCCAGCGCCAGGATCAGCTCCTCCGCCTCCTCCTGCGCGTGTGCCGCCACGCCGAGCCGCCGGATGTCGGCGATCACCTCGCCCAAGGTCGTCGGGTCCAGGGACAGCACCTCGGGCGAAGGGTCCATCCCCTCCGCCACGGCGGTCACATCGTCGAACGACACGGCGCAGACCTCACACACCGCCTGGGTCACGATCAGGTCGGGCTCGAGCTCGCGCAACTCCTCGGCGTAGAGTTCGTAGATCGCGGAGCCGGCCGCAGTCCGCTCCCGAACCTCGCGGTCGATCTCAGATGCCGAAAGCCCGTCAGGGAGCACGCTGCGAGTGAGATGCGGACGCTCGACCGCCTCGTCGGGATAATCGCACTCGTGGGTGACGCCGACGACACTGTCGCCCAGCCCG
>JBBREO010000114.1:0-5180 GCA_038202855.1 Solirubrobacterales bacterium | reverse complement strand
CCTCATCGGAGGACGCGGCCTTCTCGACGCCCAGGTCGCGGTAGCGCTCGGCGCCCAGCTCGGCGAAGCGCTCCTCGGCCACGTAGGCGTCGAAGGCGAGCACGCGCATGCCGAAGGCGCGGGCGCGGGCGGCCACGAGCTGGCCGATGCGTCCGAAGCCCATGATGCCGAGCGTTTTCTCGTACAGCTCCACGCCGGAGTACTTGGACCGGTCCCAGCGACCCGCGACCAGCGAGGCATGGGCCTGCGGCACGTTGCGGGCCAGCGCGGTGAGCAGCGCCATCGTGTGCTCGGCGGCGGTGACGACGTTGGACTGCGGGGCGTTGGCCACCACGATCCCGCGCCGGGTGGCGGCATCCACGTCCACGTTGTCGACCCCGACCCCGGCCCGGCCGACGGCCTTGAGGTTGTCGGCCTTCTCGATCAGGCCCGCGGTCAGCTTGGTGGCCGAGCGGATGAGCATGCCGTCGAACTCGCCGATCCGCTGCTCCAGCTCGCCGTCGTCCCAGTCGGCCCCGAGCTCCACCTCGAAGCCCGAGTCGCGCAGCAACTGGACGCCGCTGTCGCCGATCTTCTCCTTGACGAGCACCTTGGTCATGACGAGCCCTCCACCACGTAGTCGATGCAGGCCGTGAGCGCGCGCACGTCGTCGGGCTCGACCGCGGGGAACATGCCCACCCGCAGCTGGTTGCGCCCCAGCTTGCGGTAGGGCTCGGTGTCCACGATGCCGTTGGCGCGCAGGGTGGCCGCCACCTGGGCGGCGTCGACCTGCTCGGAGAAGTCGATCGTGCCCACCACCAGCGAGCGGTGCCCGGGCTCGGCGACGAACGGGGAGGCCCACTGTGACGCCTCGGCCCACCCGTAAAGGTGCGAGGAGGACTCCGAGGTGCGCCTCACGCAGAAGTCGCGCAGGCCTCCGTTGGCGTTCATCCAGTCCACCTGCTCGGCCAGCAGCCACAGCGTGGCTACCGCGGGGGTGTTGTAGGTCTGGTCCTTGCGCGAGTTCTCCAGCGCCGTGGGGAGCGACAGGAAGTCGGGCGCCCAGCGGTCGGTGGCGGCGATCTCCTCGATCCGCTCGATCGCCGCCGGGCTGAGGGCGGCGAGCCACAGCCCGCCGTCGGCGGCGAAGGACTTCTGGGGGGCGAAGTAGTAGGCGTCGGCCTCCTTGGCGTCCAGCGGCAGGCCGCCGGCGCCCGAGGTGGCGTCCACGAGGACGAGCGCGTCACCCTCGGGGCGCTGGACGGGCACCATGACCCCGGTCGAGGTCTCGTTGTGGGCCCAGGCCACGACGTCGCAGGACGGGTCGGAGGTCGGCTCGGGCGCGGAGCCGGGCTCGGCCTCGACCACCACCGGGTCGGCCAGGAACGGCGCGCCGCCGGTCACCTTCGCGAACTTGGACGAGAACTCCCCGTAGGTGAGGTGTAGGGCGCGCTCGCGCACCATGCCGAAGGCGAGGGCATCCCACAGGGCGGTGGTGCCGCCGTTGCCCAGCACGATCTCGTAGCCGTCGGGGAGCGCCAGCAGCTCGGAGAGGCCCTCGCGGACCCGCCCCACCAGGGCCTTCACCGGCTTCTGCCGGTGGGAGGTGCCCATCAGCGCTGCGCCCTCGGAGGCCAGGCTGGCCACCTGCTCGGGGCGGACCTTGGACGGCCCGCAGCCGAAGCGGCCGTCGGCGGGCTTGAGGTCTTGCGGGATCTCCAGGGTTGCGGTCGTCATGGGCTGACGGCTCCTCGTCGGGGTCGTACGAACGGGCTGCCCAGGCGCGCGGCGGGATCCTGCACTTCCCCGCTCCCCGGTGGTTGTTCCACCTAGATGACGCCAGTCGCGGAGAACGGACACCTTAGACGAAATCGGCATCGTGCCGATTTCGTAAACGACGACGCTGCCAATCGTGGCCGCGTTCAGCCGTACAGGCGCCGAAGGGTGTACCGCCCGCCGCGGTGGCCCACCTCGAACACCTCGATCCGGTTGCGCCCCTCGAGCAGCACATCGGAGGAGACCAGCACGGAGTAGTACTCGGCCGGGTCGCCCCGGATGTGCACGGAGCGCGAGAGGCCCCAGACGCGGCCATTCACGGCCACGGCGATGTCGCGGCGCGCGCCGCGGCGACCGCCCTTGATCTGGCCCGTGATGTGGGCGGGCACGAAGGGCGCCGCGCGCTGGATGGTGCGGTAGAGCAGGCCCTCGTTGAGCCTGGCGCGCAGCCGCCCGCGCGGACTGACCGTGAACTCGGACACGGCGTGGGTGCGCAGGAAGCGGTTGGGGCCGAAGTCGTACAGGCTGCGACTGCCCGAGCCGAAGAGCGCGGCCTTTCGCCGCATGGCGTGACGGCGGCCGGCCGCCAGCGCTCCCCGGGTGAAGGTCACACGGTGGATGGCGGCACGTGAGATCACGCTGACCCTGCCGCGGCGCCGGACCCTGGCGTTGCTCGAAGCCCGGCCGCTGAGCCCCCGCGGGAGGCGCAGGCCGATCTGGTGCGCGATCGTGGGCAGCACGTCGTATGTGCGCACCAGCGACCGGTTCACCACCCCTCGGTGCTGGCCGGGGGCCTTGATGAACAGGGGGATGGGCGCGATGTCGAATGTGTTGGCGGGCACGATCGTGCGCCGGTCGGTGGCGCCGACCCGGAACGACACGCCGTGGTCGGCCATCACCACCAGAGCCGCGCGGTCGTAGATCCCCGTCTGCTTCATTCGCGCCACCAGCTGGCCGATCAGCGTGTCGACAGCCCCCACCTGGAGCAGGTGGCGTTGCCAGGACTGGCGCACGAGCGTGCGGTCGAACACGCTGCGGTCGCTGGAGTTCAGCCCGGTGATCGGCCCCAGCACCGTGTCGTCGTAGCGCTGCAGCGACGGGGTGAAGATCCAGGGGACGTGGGGCAGCAGCGCGTGCTTGTAGTAGAGCGTCGGCGTGCGCGGATTCCCGATTCCGGCGATGAAGCGCTCGACCCGGCCCAGGCGATCGTGCGAGAGGAAGTAGTGCGCGTTGTGGCGGCGCCGGCAGCCGCTGTAGGGGCAGAGGCTGGTGGCCTCCTCCCCGACCTTCAGCCGGTACCCGCGGGCGTGGAGCATGGTGAACAGGTTGCGCGGGTGGCCGCGGTAGGTGGCCGGGCGCCCCCTTACAGGTGTGCGCCCGTCGAGGATGGACGGGATGGCGAGCTTGCTGGCGTCGGCCACCGTGGTGGCGTTGGAGTACCAGGTGCTCGCGCCCGCGAGCGCAGCGAAGTTGGGATAGCGCCGCGCATCTACCCGCCCGTGGCCGTCCAGCAGCGACACCAGCGGCGTCTCGTCGAACACCACCATCACGACCGGGACGGTCGGGCGCGTGCGCGCCTCGGCCGAAGGGACCGCGAGGGCGAAGATCGCTACGAGCGCTGCCAGGACCGTCAGCGCGTGGCTCGGCCCCAGGCCGCGGAGCCCCACTCAGAACTCCGTGTCGATCCAGTCCATCTTCGCGCGCAGCTCCTTGCCCTCGCGCTCGATCTCGGTCGACGCCTGCTCCTCGCGCATGCGCAGGAAGTTCTCCTGGCCGGCGCGGTTCTCGGCGATCCACTCGCGTGCGAAGTCGCCGTTCTGGATCTCGGTGAGGATCTCCTTCATGTGCGCCCGCGTCTCGTCGGTGATCACGCGCTTGCCGCGCGTGTAGTCGCCGTACTCGGCCGTGTTGGAGATCGAGTAGCGCATGCCGCCGATCCCCTTCTCGTACATCAGGTCGACGATCAGCTTGAGCTCGTGCAGGCACTCGAAGTAGGCCATCTTGGGGTCATAGCCCGCCTCCACGAGTGTGTCGTAGCCGGCCTGGACCAGCTCGGACACGCCGCCGCAGAGCACGGCCTGCTCGCCGAAGAGGTCGGTCTCGGTCTCGTCCTTGAACGACGTCTCGATCACGCCCGCGCGGGTGCAGCCGATCCCCTTCGCGTAGGCGAGCACGAGATCGCGGGCCTTGCCGCTCTCGTCCGCGTGCACGGCCACCAGGCCGGGAATGCCCTCCTGCACCTCGTACTGCCGGCGCACGAGGTGGCCGGGGCCCTTGGGGGCGGCCATGCCCACGTCCACGCCGGGACCGGGCTCGATCTCGCCGTAGTGGATGGCGAAGCCGTGGGCGAACATCAGAAGGTTGCCCTCGGCGATCCCGTCCGCGATCTCCTCGCGCCAGAGCTGGCCCTGCTTCTCGTCGGGCAGCAGGATCATCACCACGTCGCCGCGGCTGGCGGCGTCGGCGATCGACACCACCTCGAGACCGGCGCCCTCCGCCTTGGCCACCGAACCCGAGTCCTCGCGCAGGCCTACGACCACGTCGACTCCGGAGTCCTTGAGGTTCAGTGCGTGGGCGTGGCCCTGGGAGCCGTAGCCGAGGATGGCCACGGTCTTGCCGTCGAGCTTGGACAGGTCTGCGTCGGAGTCGTAGATCACGCGCGGCAGACTAAAGGACCGCGTCCCCCAGCCGGTCACGCAGCAGCTTGCCGCCCGCGTTGCGCGGCAGGCGCTCCACGCGCACGATCGCCTTGGGCACCTGGTAGCCCGCCAGCCGCTCGCGACAGAAGGACAGCAGCTCGTAGTCGGCCACCGGGCGGCGCTCGACCACGTAGGCGGTCACCCGCTCCCCCCACTCGGGATCGGGCGCGCCGGCCACGGCGGCGTCGGCCACGCCCGGGTGGGCCAGCAGGGCGGCCTCCACCACCGCCGGGGCCACGTTCTCGCCTCCGGTGATGATCAGGTCACGCAGGCGCCCCTGCACGCGCAGCAGGCCGTCCCGGCCGATCGAGCCCAGGTCGCCGGTGTGCAGCCAGCCGTCGGCGTCTGCCGCGCCCGGCGCGACCATCGGGCCGCGCACGAGGATCTCGCCGTCGGGGGCGATCCGGAGATCCACGCCGGGGAGCGGCGCGGCCGCGTCGGCCCAGGGCTCGGTGACCGCCACCTGGGACGCGGACTCGGTCATGCCGTAGGTGCTCTGGACGGGGATCCCGTGCTCGCGGGCCCAGTCGAGCAGGTCGGGCGGAACGGGCGCCCCGCCGAGGACCAGGGCCCGCAGGCCGGTGGCGTGCTCCAGGCCGGCGTCGCGCAGCCGCCGCACCTGGGTGGCCACAAGCGAGACGAGCGCGTAGTCACCGGCCTCCAGCCCCGCCGTCACGGCGTGGGCGTCGAAGCGGCGGGGCAGCACCGCGGTTGCCCCGGCCCGGG
>JBBREO010000113.1:0-5312 GCA_038202855.1 Solirubrobacterales bacterium | reverse complement strand
AGCCCGGTCAGCGAGCCCACGAGGGCAGCCGGCATTCCGCCGATGAGCTTGGCGCGCACCATCACC
This sequence comes from Solirubrobacterales bacterium, assembly GCA_038202855.1. GTDB lineage: Bacteria > Actinomycetota > Thermoleophilia > Solirubrobacterales > Thermoleophilaceae > JAAYBF01. Next base: position 5,246 of record JBBREO010000113.1, on the reverse strand, counting down.
GACTGCACGTACCAGTCGGCGTGGTTGTAGGCGAAGATCGCCTTCTTTACGTCCTTGTCGCCACCGGCGGCCTTGAGGTAACGCGCGGCGGCGAAGATCGCATCGACGGGGTTGTAGGGATCGCGCTTGCGATCGCCGTTGGCGTCGACTCCGTAGGCCTTCCAGCTCGATGGGATGAACTGCATCCACCCAAGCGCTCCGGCCGAGGAGACCGAGAGGTTGCGGCCGTAGTCGGTCTCGATCTCGTTGATCGCTGCGAGCACCTGCCACGGCACCCCGTACTCGGTGCCGGCCGCTTGGTAGATCGGCAGCAGGAACGGCGGGATCCGGAACTTCTCGATGAAGAAGTTGGGCACCCCCAACGGCGCCGCGCCCACCTGGGCGAACGAGAACGTCGGATTGTCGACCGTCGGCTGACCGCCGGGCGCTCGTGCCACCGGAGCCTTCGCGGCGGGCGGGGCCGGACACGCGACCGGCACCTGGACGGGCGGCTCGGGTACGTGGCTTCGCGTCTTCGGTGGCGCGTCGAGCCCTTTCGAGATGGGAGCAGGAGCAGTGTGCTCACGACCCGGCGAGATGGCGGCGGGTGAGAAGCAGGCGCGTTTCGACGGTCGAGCGCTCGAACGGTGCTTGCCCGACGACGGGCGGTGCGGCGCGACGTGGTGCGGGACCCTCAGCGCCGGGATCTCGACGTTGAAGCTGCCGTAATCGACTGGCGCCTCGGGTTGGCCCGCGGGCGGAGCAGCGGTTGTCGTGGGGGCCGGAGCAGTTGCGGTGATGGGGTTGGTCGTGGACGGGCCGCTCGGAAGGTGCGTCGCTCCGCTGACGATGCTCGCGCCGAAGGCACCGGAAGCCAGCCCCGCGAAGGCGAGGCATGCCCCCAGACTCCGCCTTCTCACGCCGCGACGGACGTCTTCGACATGAGCTGGCCGCCACACTGCCAGCAGAACACGGAGCCCCGCCCGTGCAGGGCACCGCAGCTCGAGCACGTCCCCGCTGCGCCTCCGTCCTCCATGCGGACCAGGCGCTCGACCTCGCCCAGCTCGGCGTCGATCCGCTGGAGCTCGGCCGCCTTGCGCACGAGCACGTCGGGGCGAAAGTGATCGCGGATGGCCATCTCGTAGGCCAGCCCCCCGAGGTCCCACTGCGCCTCGGCCAACGCCTGCGCGAGCGCCGTCCGGCGCTCCATCAGATCTGCGGGGGCGACGGGCGCCCCTCCGCCCGGCGGCGGCCGGTGGTCGGACTCGGGGGAGCTCGCGGCGGCCGGGTCTTGGACATGGCCGGCACGCCCGGCCGAGCGTAGGGGAGGCCGGCGGGCGCCGGCCTCCACCTTGGGGAACATGCGGTCGAGCACGCTCATCGGGTGTCTCATCCGCTTGCCCCGGCGCCCGACCCGCCGCCCGGGGCCTTGTTGTCGGCGGGCGGCGGCTTGCCCGGCAGCTTGGTCTCATCCGGCAGCTTCGCCGCCTTCTTCTGGTACTCGGACGGCGGCAGGTTGTGGAGCCCCTTGAGCTGGCTCCTGTCGACCGTCGCCGACTTCGTCTTGCCGTTCAGGGCGTTGGGATCGCCCTTCTGGCTGGCCCCAGCGGCGGACACCTTGACCACCTTCGCGGCTGGGAAGCTCTTCTTGAGCTTGCTCAGAGACGCCTGGGCGTCCTTCTGTTTGTCGAACACTCCCGAGTAGACGACGTAGTTGCCGCCGTCGAGGCTGGCGTAGCTGTCGGAGTCCAGTGCCCCGGCGTCCGCCGCGCCCTTGCCCTGGGCCGCCGTCTTGGCAGCGGCGACGGCTGGGGGCTGCGTGGAGTCCTTGGGTAGTGCTTGGAGTTGGACGGTGTAGCCATTCTTGCCCTTCGGCCAGTCGTCGACGAACTTCGCAGTCGGGGTCGCGGCGGCCGCGGGTCCCCCGCCGGCCACGCTGATGACCTGCGGCTTTGCCGCCCTGCTGCCATCACCCTGGTGTCCGATCACCACGCCGGCCGCCAGGGCGACCACGACGGCGCTCACGGCGGTCACCGCCGCCAGCGGCGTGACCGATCGGGGGCCGGGCGCGCCCGCAGGGGCGACCGACGGGACGTCGGCCGGCCGACCGTCGGCGTCGCGATCGGCCAGCACCTCGAGAAACGGCAGCCGAGCGTCGGCGCGGCGCCGCCCGCAGTTCAGGCAGTAGCGCTGGTCGGGCGCCAGCTCGGCCTCACACGCTGTGCAGCGCTCCCCTTGCTCGCCTAGCTGGGGGCGGTGGATCGTCTCGATCGTGGCCATGGCGATCAGCTCCTCACTGGAGAGTGGTGGGCGGAGCGGTCACTTCGACCTTGGCTCCCTTGGGATTGCCGATGAAGAAGATCTGGTACGCACCCTTCTTGCCGGGCTTGAGCTTGTCGATGCCCCCGCGTCCGGCGGCCACCACCCGCCCACCGCGCCGCGCCACCGCGAAGAGCACGAGCTTTCGCTGGAGGACCGCCGAGCGGTTGTGCACGAAGCCCTCGGCGGCCACCCCGCTCACGGGGTCGGTCGCCAGCTTGGGGCGGTCTACCTCAAGCTTGGGTAGAGCCTTAGGTGCGCGCAGCGTTGTGGTGCCGGCCCGCGCCCTCACCGACGCCGGGGCCTCCGCCGCCACGATCTGGTCGTCGACCCAGCTCAGCTCGCCCCCGGCCGGGATGACGGCAGCCTGGGTCAGCGAAGGCGCGAGACCGGCGGCGTCGTTGCGAAACAGCGACCGACCGCTCGAGCTGCGCACGTCGATCGCGAGCGGAACGTTGATCAGCGGCGCCTGCGAGAGGTTGCGCAGCCGTACCACCGCCGCCGCACCATTTGCGTCCTTGAAGGTGGCCGTGGAGAGGACCTTGACACTCGGATTGTCTCGCGTGACCGAGACCCCTTTGGCGCTGAAGGCGTGCTTGCCCTGCTTGGCCAGGCGCTTGGCCTTGTCCTGTGTGGACTCGCAGCCGGCCACGACGAGGCCCAGCCCCGCGAGCGCCGCGGCCATCGCCCGGTGGGAGCGCCTCGGGTTCATCCGAACGCTCCGGCCACGTAATCGCGGGTGCGCTGCTCGCGCGGGCGGCCGAAGACGCTGTCCGCCGGGCCGTATTCCACGAGCTCTCCGAGGTACATGAACGCGACCTGGTCGGCGATGCGGTAGGCCTGCTGGAGGTTGTGGGTGACGATGACGATCGCCACCTCACTGCGCAGCCGCACGATCAGCTCTTCGATCGTCGCGGTGGAGCGGGGGTCCAGGGCGGAGCAGGGCTCGTCGAGCAGCAGGACCTCGGGACGGACAGCGAGCGCGCGCGCGATGCACAGCCGCTGCTGCTGGCCGCCCGAGAGTCGCAGCGCCGCGTGCTGGAGGTCGGCGCTGACCTCGTCGTAGAGTCCGGCCCGCTGGAGCGCGTCGACCACCGCGGGCTCGAGCTCGCTCTGCGACGGCCGCCGCGATCCCTGCTCGCGCAGCGCGTAGGCAACGTTGTCGAACACGCTCATGGGGAAGGGGTTGGGCTGCTGGAAGACCATGCTCACGCGCCGGCGCAGCCGGTTGACCTCGAGGCCGTCGACGTCGTCGCCGTCGAGCGTGATGCGCCCGCTGCGCGTGGCGCTCGGAGTGAGCTCGACCAGTCGGTTCAGCGAGCGCAGGAGGGTCGTCTTTCCGCATCCGGAGGGCCCGATCAGGGCCAGGACCTCGCCTTGGCGGACGGGCAGGGTGACCCCGCGCACGGCCGGCTTGGCCGCGTAGGCGATCGTGAGCGCTTCGAGGCGCATGCGCTCGTAGGCGGCCACGGCAGGGGCGCTGCGTCGCCGCTGCTCGCGCACTGCAGGGACCCCCGGTGCGCTCCCCACGCCCGCTGGGCTCCCCACGCCCGCTGGGCTCCCCGGACCGCCGACGTGGCCATTGGCCGGAGGCGCCGGTGGGGGGCCGACCACGGTGGGCTCGTCGTCGACCACGATCCTGCGGATCGGCGGCGGCGTCACCGGGTCCATGCCTGCTCCTTGCCCCCCCGGGCGATCCTTCCGACGAGGAAGTTCAGCCCGATCACGATCAGCAACAGCACGAACGCTGCGGCGTAGGCCTTCTGCGGCGCGTTGCCCTCGCCAGCCGGGGAGTTGTTGTAGACGTAGCTCGTCAGCGTGCTGCCGGTGCCGCGCAGGGTGGAGACCACCGGACCGCCGCCCGCCCCTTCGAGCTGAAGCGAGGCGCCGAGGAGGATGACCACGATCGCGGTGTCGCCGACGATGCGCCCCATCCCCAGCGCGGCGCCGGTCCCGATCGCCGGCCGGGCGGCGGGGAGCAGGACGCGGCGGATCGTGGCCGCCCGCGTCTTGCCCAGCGCGTAGGAGGCTTCGCGCAGGTGGCCGGGGACGGCCTGCAGCGCCTCGCGGGTGGCTCCGACGATCAGCGGCAGCGCGATCAGCGACATCATCGCGCCGGCGGCGAAGAACGAGCGGCCGAGCACGGCATTGCCCTGGGCGGTGAAGGACAGGAACGCGAACAGGTGCTGCTGGAAGATGATCAGGCCGAAGATGGCCAGCACGATGCTCGGGGTACCGGCCACGACCTCGACGCCGGACTCGACGAGGCGCGCCAGCCAGAACGGACGCCCGTACTCGGTCAGCCAGACGGCGGTGGCCACTCCGATCGGCGCTGCCAGGGAGACGCCGAGCACGGTCAGGATGAACGTGCCCACCAATGGATCGAGGAAGCCACCGGTCTGGCTCTGGTTCAAGCCCGTCTGCGGCGAGCGGGTGAGCAGCTCGGGCTTGAGGTATTGGAGGCCGCGCACGGCCATGTAGACGACGATCGCCGCGGCGATGACGCAGAGGAGGATGCCGGCAGCCCAACACAACCCGAGCCCGATCCGGTCCACGGGTCGCCAGCTGGTGATCGACTCCCGTGCACCGGAGGAGTCCCCGGGCGGCAGGCCGGCCGGTGCAGCATGGGCTGGCGCGGACATCAGGCGCGGACGCCGTAGCGCTTGAGAGGTTGCTTCGCCGCCCAGCCAGCGAAGGAGAGCGCCATGCTCGAGACCAGCAGCACGGCGGCAAATGCATAGATCGTCTGCCCGAAGGGCACGACCGACAGGCCCTCGGCGTTGTCGACGATCGTGGCCGCGAGCGGTCGCAGCGGCTCGAAGAAGAAGATGGTCCCGTCGATCGGGTTGGGGGCGAACCCGACCGATCCGGACACCATCGAGAGCATGATCGCCTCCCCCAGCGCACGGGCCGTGGCGAGCACCGCGGCGGCGATGATGGCGGGCCGC
>JBBREO010000112.1:0-5346 GCA_038202855.1 Solirubrobacterales bacterium | reverse complement strand
GCCCTCCACGGGAGCCGAGGTGTCCGGGCTGGTGGTGGGCGGCGTGCTGTCGCTGGCCGGCATCGGCGCGGCCTTCGTCGTGTTCATGCGCCGTCCCGAGCTGCGCGCGCGGGCGCTCGAGCGCTTCGCCGGGGTGCACTCGTTCCTCTTCAACAAGTGGTACTTCGACGAGCTGTTCGACGCCGCGTTCGTCCGACCGGGAGGGACTCTGGGGCGCTTCGGCCGCAACGTCGTGGAGAGCACGTTCGTGCAGGGCTTCCTGGTGGGCGGCACGGTGGGGATCGTGCGGGCCGGGACCTCGATCGCGCGCTCGATCCAGACCGGTGAGCTGCGCTCCTACGCGCTGGTGCTGGTGATGGGCGTCGGCGGCCTGGTCCTCTACTTCCTGGTGGTCTCGACCTGATGGCCATCCACCTGTCGATCCTCATCTTCCTGCCGTTGGCCGCCGGCCTGGTGGGCGCCTTCCTGCCCCCGCGGGTGGGCCGCTGGGTGGTGGTGGCCGTGTCGGTGGCGGTGCTGGCCTACGCGGTGGCGGCGCTGTTCGACTTCGAGTCCGGCCGCGCCGGGCAGCAGTACGTGACCGACCGCAACTGGATCTCCGAGCTGGGGATCCGCTATCGCGTCGGCCTGGACGGGCTGAACCTGTTCATGGTGCTGATGACGGCGCTGCTGTGGGTGCCCTCGGCGATCTGGGCAGCGCTTCGCACGACTGAGCGCTCGCGCCTGTTCATGTTCCATCTCGGCCTGGCCGAGACCGCCGTTCTCGGCGCCTTCTGCGCGCAGGATCTGGCCCTGTTCGTCGTCTTCTTCGACCTGATGCTGGTGCCCTTCTACTTCCTGATCGGCGGCTGGGGCGAGGGCGAGCGCGTGCGCGCCACGACCAAGTTCGTGATCTTCACGCTGGTCGGGTCGCTGCTGATGCTGGCCGGCGCGGTGGCCCTGGGCGTGCTCTCCACGCCCGACGGCGGCTCGATCTCGTTCGCATTCGCCGACCTTCAGCAGCGCACGCTGGGCACCGGCACGCAGGAGTGGATCTTCCTCCTGTTCGCCATCGCCTTCGTGGTCAAGGCGCCGCTGTTTCCCTTCCACGGCTGGGTGGTGGACACCTACCGGGCCACGCCCACGCCGGTGCTGGTGCTGCTGTCGGCCGTGCTGTCCAAGGTGGGCGTGTACGGGTTCCTGCGGATCGTGCTGCCGATCCTGCCCGACGCCGCGCACCACTTCCAGGACCTGATGCTGGCCCTGGCCGTGTTCTCGATCCTCTACGGCTCGGTGCTGGCCTTCTCGCAGGTCGAGCCGCGGCTGGTGGTCGCCTACTCCTCGATCGCCCAGCTGGGCTTCATCACGCTGGGCATCTTCTCCCTCGACGACAAGGGGGCCCAGGGCGCGCTGATGCAGATGGTCAACCACGCGTTGGTCACCGCGGCGCTGTTCTTCATCATCGCCGCCCTCACGGTCCGCGGCGGGAGCTCGGCCACCCTGGCCCGCATGGGCGGGATGGCCACCCGCGCGCCCGTCCTGGCCACCCTGTTCCTCGTGGTGGCGCTGGCCACGCTGGCCATGCCGGGCACGCCCAACTTCGTGGGCGAGATCCTGATCCTGTTCGGCACGCTGCAGAGCAAGCTGGCCTTCGGATTGGTGGCCAGCCTGGGCGTCGTGCTGGCGGCCGTCTACATGATCCGGATGTTCCAGGCGGCGATGCACAACCGGCCTTCCCCGAGCGAGCCCGAGGCGGCCGTGCGCGACCTCGGCGCGCTGGACCTCGGCCTGATCGCACCGCTGGCCGTGGTGATCGTGGCTCTGGGCATCTACCCGCAGGTGGTGCTCGAGCGCACCGAGAAGACGACGGTGGCCAAGGTCGCGCCCGCGCGCGCGGCAGACGGCGGCGCCAGCCAAGCGAAGGTGAGCCCATGAGCGTGCTTCTCGCGGTCGTCAAGGCACCGCACATCGACTACATGGGCCTCGCGCCCCTGTTCGCGGTGCTGGGCGGCTCGGCGATCGTGCTGATGGTCGGGCTCTTTCCCGGCCGCCTCGTCCAGCGCGTCCTGGTGCCGCTGCTGGCCGCCGTCGCCCTGCTCACCGCGATCGGGCTGACGATCGCCAACTGGGACCCGGGCGACACCAAGCCGATCGTCTCGGGCGCGCTGTCGATCGACACGCTCGCGCTGTTCATGTCGCTGCTCTTCTACGTGATGGGCCTGGTCACCGTGGCGCTGTCGCTGCGCGCCACCGCGGCGCGCGAGACCGGCGCCGGCGAGTACCTGTGCCTGGTGCTGGGTTCGACCGGGGGCATGGTGATCCTGGCCGGCGCGGAGAACCTGATGACGCTGTTCGTGGGCCTGGAGCTGCTGTCCATACCGCTGTACGTGCTGTGCGCGTCCGAGCTGCGGCGTGCGGCCTCCCTGGAGGCGGGGCTCAAGTACCTGGTGATCGGCTCGGTGGGCTCGGCCACGCTGCTCTACGGGCTGGCGCTGATCTACGGGGCCACCGGGGCCACCGACTTCGGGGCGATCTCCAAGGCGATCGGCGACGGCGTGGAGGTGACCGATCCGCTGCTGCTCAGCGGCGTGGCGCTGGCCGCCACCGGGCTGGCCTTCAAGGCCTCGGTGGCCCCCTTCCACCAGTGGACGCCCGACGTCTACCAGGGCGCTCCCACCCCGATCACGTCGTTCATGGCCGTGGCCACCAAGGTGGCGGCCTTCGCGATCCTGCTGCGGCTGTTCGACTCCGCCCTGCCCTCCGTGCAGACCGAGTGGGCGCCCGCGCTGGCGGTGCTGGCCACGGTCACGATCGTGATCGGCAACGTCGGGGCGATCGCCCAGGACTCGCTCAAGCGGATGCTCGCGTGGTCGGGCGTGGGCCAGGCCGGCTACCTGCTCGCCGGCGTGGTGGTGGGCACCCGCCTGGGGCTCCAGGCCACCGCCTTCTACCTGGCCGCCTACCTGTTCATGAACGTGGCAGCCTTCGCCGTGGTGATCGCCCGCGAGCGCGTCTCGGTGGCGGGCGACCGGCTGGAGTCGCTGCGCGACTTGGGCGCCGCCAGCCCCTGGCTTGCCTGGCCGATGACCATCGCCATGCTCTCGCTGGCCGGCTTCCCCGCCACCGCAGGCTTCATCGGGAAGTTCTACCTGATCGACGCCGCCGTGGCCGGCGACTACGCGTGGCTGGGGATCGTGATCGTGATCGGCTCGATGATCTCGCTCGTCTACTACCTGCGGGTGGTGGCGGTGATGTGGATGGGCCGCTTCGAGGTGTCGCTGCCCTCGCTGCCCGGGCGCACGGTCAAGACGGTGGCGGGCTGGTCACCGGAGGCCGACGCCCGCGCGCAGCCCGAGGTGGTGGCCGTGGCCGTGCTGGCCGCCGCCGCGACCCTGTTCTTCGGCATCGTGCCCTCGCCGCTGTTCGACCTGGCCCGCGACGTGGGCCTGTCGATCGGCGCGCTGCTCTAGGGGCTTTGCCCCGATGACGTCGCCCGATGGGAAGCCGGTCCTCGTCTTCGCCACTCAGGCGGCGTGGCGCGACTGGCTGGCCGCCGAGCACGACCGGATCGACGGCGTGTGGATCAAGTTCGCCAAGAAGGCGGCGGGAATCGAGTCGATCACCCGCGACCAGGCCGTCGAGGAAGCGCTGTGCTTCGGCTGGATCGACGGCCAGGCCAGGGGCATCGACGAGACCTGGTTCCTCCAGCGCTTCACGCCCCGACGACCTCGCAGCAAATGGTCACGGCTGATGCGCGAGAAGGCCGAGGAGCTGATCGCCGCGGGCAGGATGGAGCCGACCGGAGTGGCGGAGGTCGAGCGGGCTCGCGCCGACGGCCGCTGGGACAACGCCTACGAGCCACCCAGCACGGCCACGGTGCCCGACGACCTGCAGGCCGCGCTGGACGCGAGCCCTGCCGCGCGCGAGTTCTTCGCCGCGCTGGACGCCAACAACCGCTACGCCATCCTGCACCGCGTCCACGACGCGAAGCGGGCCGACACGCGGGCGCGGCGGATCGCCAAGTTCGTCGCGATGCTGGAGGCGGGCGAGAAGATCCACCCCACGTGAGCGACTACGACCAGATCGGCGAGGGCTACGCGCGCACCCGCCGGCCGGACCCGCGGATCGCCGCCGAAGTGAACCGGGCGCTGGGCGACGCCCGGACTGTCGTGAACGTGGGCGCCGGAACGGGCAGCTACGAGCCGGCCGAGCGCGAGGTGACCGCCGTCGAGCCCTCGCAGGCGATGCTCGACCAGCGTCCGGCCGACGCCGCGCCGGCCGTCCTGGCGAGCGCCGAGCGACTGCCCTTCCCCGACGACTCCTTCGACGCCGCCCTAGCCTCCATGACCGTCCACCACTGGGATGACGTGCCCCACGGGCTCGCCGAGATGCGCCGCGTGGCCCGCGACCGGATCGTGATCCTCACCTGGGACCCCGAGGTGTCCTACGACTCCTGGCTGACCCGCGAGTACCTGCCTGGCCTGCGCGAGATCGACCTGTTCAACTTCGTCTCCCCCCGGGAGCTGGCGCAGATGCTCGCCGGCGCCGACGTGCGCCCCGTGCCCATCCCCGCCGACTGCCGCGACGGCTTCATCGAGGCGTGGTGGGCACGTCCCGAGGCCTACCTCGAACCGGTGGTCCGCGACGGCTGCTCGGGCCTACGCGCGATGGACCCGGACGAGATGGCGGCCGGCATGGAGCGCCTCGAGGCCGACCTGCGCACCGGGGCCTGGGACGAACGCCACGGCCACCTGCGCACGGAGTCCGAGCACGACATGGGCTACCGGCTGGTGGTGGCCGAGCTGAGCTGAGCGCCCGGCCGGCCGCTCCACCCACGGCGAGGTGGGGCGACATCGCTTGCGCATAGCGGGTCATGTCGCCCAGCCTGCGCGGGCAGCGGTCAGCGGTCAGCGGTCAAAACAGTGACGCCACCTGCACTAGCAACGGCGTGACCACCAGCGCCGGCAGGAAGTTGCCCACCTTCACGTCCTTGAGGCCGAGCAGCTTGAGCGAGATGCCCATGATCAGGATGCCGCCGGCGCTGGTCAGGGCGGCCAGCGTCTGGCCCACCAGCACGTCCTCGAAGGCGCCGGCGCCGAGCGTGATGGCCCCCTGGACCAGCAGCACGGTGATCGCCGAGAGGCCCACGCCCCAACCCAGCGTGGCGGCCAGGGCGATCGCGGCGAAGCCGTCGAGCACCGACTTCGTGGCCAGCTGGGTGTAGTGGCCGGTCAGGCCGTCCTCGATCGAGCCCAGGACGGTGAGCGGGCCGACGCAGAAGAGCAGCGACGCGGTCACGAAGCCCTCGGACACGCGCGAGTGCCCGGCCCCCGACACGGCGCGCTGGATCCGGTCGCCCAGGCGTTC
>JBBREO010000111.1:0-5441 GCA_038202855.1 Solirubrobacterales bacterium | reverse complement strand
GCGCGACGGAGCGAGCGAGCCCGACCTGCTCGAAGCCGACGTGACCGACCTGGACTCGCTGCGCCGGATCGCGGAGGGCGCGCGCGTGGTGATCACCACCGTCGGCCCCTACATCCACTACGGCGACCCGCTCGTGGCCGCATGCGCCGAGGCCGGCTCCGACTACGTCGACCTGACCGGCGAGCCCGAGTTCGTCGACCGGTGCTACGTGCGCCACCACTCCCGCGCGGTCGAGTCGGGCGCGCGGCTGGTGCATGCCTGCGGCTTCGACTCGATCCCCCACGACCTGGGCGCTCTGTTCACCGTCGGCCAGCTCCCGCAGGGGGTGCCGCTGAAGGTGGAGGGCTTCGTGCGCGCGGGCGGCACCTTCTCCGGCGGCACGTACCAGTCCGCGCTGGCGGCCATGTCGCGCGTGCGGAAGATGGCGGCGGTCGCCTCTGAGCGAAAGAAGGCCGAGCCGCGCGCCGACGGCGGGCGCAAGGTGCGCGGCATCAAGGGGGTGCCCCGGCGCGAGTCGGCGGTGGACGCCTGGGTGTTGCCCTTCCCGACGATCGACCCCCAGATCGTGCTGCGCTCGGCGCGGGCGCTGGACGCCTACGGCCCCGACTTCTCCTACGGCCACTACGTGGCGATCAAGCGCCTGCCGGTCGCGGTCGGTGGCGTGGCCGGGGTGGTCGCGATGGCCGGCCTGGCGCAGGTGCCGCCGGCGCGCAAGTTCCTCGAGGGTCGCGTCAAGTCGGGTCACGGTCCGACGGCCGAGCAGCGGGCCAAGGCCTGGTTCAACGTCCGCTTCGTGGGCGAGGGCGGCGGCGAGCGGGTGGTGTGCGAGGTGAGCGGCGGCGACCCCGGCTACGGCGAGACGGCCAAGATGCTGTCGGAGTCGGCGCTCTGCCTGGCCTTCGACGACCTGCCCGCGACCGCCGGCCAGGTGACCACCGCGCAGGCGATGGGCAAGCCGCTGACGAAACGGCTGGTCGACGCGGGGATCGCCTTCACGCGGGTGTAGTCGCCGGGGTCCGGGCCACCCGCGCCCGCACCCCCGACCGGGGCACGAACACGATCCCGCGGCGCACGCCCTGCTCGGGGCGGCCGACGGGCTCCAGCCGCGTGCGCTCCAGCACGCGACGGATGACCGTACGCATCTCGAACAGCGCGAAGCTCGCGCCCAGGCAGCGGCGGGTGCCGCCGCCGAAGGGCACCCACGTGTAGCCGTCGGGGGAGTCCTCGCCCAGATGGCGCTCGGGCCGAAAGCCCGCGGGGTCGGGGTAGGAGTCGGCGCGCCGGTGGATGCCGGCGATCGACGGGTTGATCTCCATGCCCACCGGCACGGTGTAGCCGCCCAGCTCGAAGGGCTCCTCGCGCACCTTGCGCCCCACACCCGAGATCACCGGGCGCAGGCGCAGCGTCTCCTTGATCACCCCATCGAGGTACTCGCCGCCCGCATCCGCGGCCAGCTCCTCGCGCAGCCTCTCGAGCGCCGCGGGATTGCGCATCAGCAGCTCGAAGCCCCAGGCCAGCGCGGTGGCGGTGGTCTCGTGGCCGGCCACCAGCAGGGTGAGCAGCTCGTCGCGCAGCTCCGCGTCGGTCATCGGCTCCGCCTGGCCGTCCTGTGCGCTCAGCAGCATCGACAGCACGTCGGTGCGCTCGGCCAGGTCGGGCTGGGCGCGGCGGTGGGCGATCTCGTCGAACAGCAGCTCGTCCAGGCTCCGCCGGGCGGTCACGAACTGCGCGCCCGCACCCGCGCCCCGGCGGCCGCCGCTGAGGATCAGCAGGAGCACCTGCCGGCGGGAGGTCACCGGATCGAGCAGCGCCCGCACGCGGCGGGTGAGCTCGGCGCGGCGGTCCCGGTCGTCGACCCCGAACACGGCCCGCTCGATCACCTCGAGGGTCAGCGCCTGCATAGCCGGCAGCAGCGTCACCTCCTCGCCGTCGGCCCAGGAGTCGATCGCGCGGTCGGTGGCCTCGAGGATCACCTCCTCGTAGGCGCGCATGCGCTCCCCGTGGAAGGGGGGAAGCAGGAGCTTTCGCTGGCGCATGTGCTCGGCGCCGTCGAGCAGCAGCACGGAGCGCTCGCCGACGATCGGGGCCAGCAGGGCGTTGGCCTCGCCCGCGCGCAGGCGCTCGGGCGAGCCGCGGAAGACCTCCTTCACCAGCTCGGGCGAGAAGACCATCACGAAGCACGGGTCGAACAGGCTGCGGAAGGTGACGATGTCGCCGTAGCGGCGGCGGCAGGCGTCCACGAAGGGGACGGGACGCAGGACGAACGCGGCCGTCTGGGCCCAGCGGGGAAGCCGCGGCCCGGGCGGCAGGTCGGCCACCGCGACGCTCATGTCGCCGTGGCCTCGAGTGCCGCGTAGAGCTCCTCGACCCGTCGCTTGGCGGTCTCGTGGCGCTCCGAGGACTTGGCCGAGGTGCGCGGATCGCCCCAGGAGGAGGGATTGGCCAGCTCGTCCTCGAGCGAGACGAGGGCAGCTTCTGCAGCCTCGATCTCCTTCTCCAGCCGTGCCTGGTCCTTGATCGCGTTCTTCGAGGGTCGCCCGTTGCCGTTCGCGCCCTTGTTCGGCGGCGCCGGCTGCCTGGCCTTGGTCGGCTTGGCCTCCTGCGCGGCGCGGGCGGCGTCGCGGCGCTCCACGTAGTCGGCCCATCCGCCCACATAGGTGCGCAGCCGTCCGTCCTCGATGGCCACCGTGCGGCTGCCCACCGCGTCGAGCAGCGCACGATCGTGGGACACCAGCAGCAGCGATCCGGGGAAGCCGCGCAGGGCATCCTCCAGCGCCTCGCGGCTCTCCACGTCGAGGTGGTTGGTGGGCTCGTCGAGCACGAGCATGTTGGCCCCCGAGTTCACCAGCACGGCCAGCGAGAAGCGCTGACGCTCGCCGCCCGACAGTCCGTCGACGGGCTTCTGGGCCTCGTCGCCGGAGAACAGGAACTTGCCCAGCAGGGCACGCGCCTTGCCCGGCGACAGGCCGGTGGCGCGCTGGGTGGCCTCGAGCAGCGTGCCGTCCTCGGCCAGCCCCTCGGCGTGCTGGGACACGTAGCCCAGGTGCACGTTGTGCCCGGTCGACAGCTTCCCCTTGGCCAGCTGCGAGCGCCCGGTGAGCGTCTGGATCATGGTGGTCTTGCCCGAGCCGTTGCCGCCCACCAGGGTCACGTGCTCGCCGCGCTCCACGTGCATCTCGGCGTCCTCGATCAGCACCTTGCCGGGTACCTCGATGCGTGCGCCGCTGAGGTCGAAGACCACGCGGCCGGAGCGCTCGGGCTCCTTGAAGGAGAACGACAGGACGCGCTCGTCGCGGGGGTCGCGCTCGACCCGCTCGATCTTGTCCAACCGCTTCTGACGCGACTGGGCCTGGCGCGCCTTGGTCGCCTTGGCCCGGAAGCGCTCCACGAACCGCTCCATCCGCTCGATCTCGGCCTGCTGCTTCTCGATCGCCTTTCCCAGCGCCATCTCGCGCATGGCCTGCTCCTTGCGCCACGCCGCCCAGGTGCCGGGGAAGAAGCGCGAGCGCCCGGCCTCGAGCTCGAGCACTGAGGTGCCCACGGCCTCGAGGAACCAGCGGTCGTGGGCCACGAGCACGATCGCCGCGTCGAGCGAGGTGAGGTGCTCCTCCAGCCACTCGAGCGAGGCGATGTCCAGGTGGTTGGTGGGCTCGTCGAGCAGCAGCAGGTCGGGTTCGCCGGTGAGCGCGCGGGCCAGCGAGCCGCGGGTGAGCTCGCCGCCGGAGAAGGTGGACAGGCGGCGGTCCAGCTCGTCTTCCTCGAAGCCCAGCCCGCGCAGGGTGACGAGCGCCTGGTCGCGCCAGCGGTAGCCGCCGCGCAGCTCGAAGCGCTCTTGGGTGGCGCCGTAGGCGGCCATGGTCCTCTCGCCCGCGTCGCCGTCGGCCATCAGCTGCTCCAGGCGGGCCAGCTCGGCCTCGATGGCCACCACCTCGGCCGCGCCCGAGAGCACGTACTCGCGCAGGGTCACGTCGCGCTCGCGCGGGGGACGCTGGTCGTGCAGGGCCACCTTGGCCCCCTTCTGCAGCGACAGCTTGCCGCCGTCGTGGCCGGCCTGGCCGGCCAGGATCCGCAGCAGCGTGGTCTTGCCCGACCCGTTGCGACCGGACCGGGTCAACCGGTCGCGGCGCTCGAGCTTGAAGGAGACCCCGCGCAGCAGGGGCTGGCCGACGATGTCCTTTCCGAGATCCGATGCGGTGGCGACGGGCATGGGCCCGTCGATGTTAGGTGTCCCTCGGCGCGCGAGAAGAACACGGTCGTCCTGCCCGGTTAGCCTCACGGCGTGATCATCGAGTCGGATTCGCCCACCGCGGCCTTCGTCCGGGCCGCCCAAGCCCACGAGGTGCCCGCCGTGGTGGCCCTCACCTCCCCGGACGTGGTGCTGCGTTCCCCGATCACCACGTCCTTCGTCTTCCAGGGCCACGCCCAGCTGAGCCAGCTGCTCGCCGACGTCTTCGAGGTGCTGGCCGACCAGCGCTACACGGGCGACGTGGGCGACTCGCGCTCGCGGGCCATCCGGGCGACGGCGACGATCCACGGGATGGAGCTAAACGAGATCATCCTGGCCGAGGTCGACGACGCGGGTCTGGTGTGCAGCATGGAGCTGTTCATGCGCCCGATGCCCGCGGTGGTGGCGCTGGCCTCCGAGCTCGGTCCGCGGATGGCCCGCCGTCGTGGCCGCCTGCCCGGCCTGGCCGCCACCGCGATGCTCAAGCCGCTCGCCGCCGCGGTGCGCCGCGGTGAGGGCACCGGGGCCCGCCTGGCGCGCCCCCGCTGACCCCTCAGCCAGCTACGCTCGGCGTGATGGGAGAGGAGGCCTCCGACGAGGACACCATCGAGACGCGCGCGCTGCGCCGCCAGCAGGCCGATCGCGAGGCCGCCGAGCGCGACGAGGCCGGGACCGCCTCCACCGACGAGGCGGCCGAGACCCACGCGCGCCGGGCCGACAAGGCCGAGTACCTCAAGCAGAAGATCGAGGAACGCGCTCGCGCCGAGCGCGAGGCGGCGCGCGACGACACCAGCGCGGGCTAGCCGGGCAGCCCCGCTCGGAAGTCCTCCGCGATCTCCGACGAGTCGAAGTGCCCCTCGCGGTTCAGCCGCCCCGCCTGCCAGCGCGTTAGCCGGTCCATCACCCCGCGCGGCGCGAGCCGCACGAGCGCGTAGTTCACGGTGCCGCGCCGCGTGGTGGCCAGGTCGCGGATCGGCTTGGGCGACAGCGCCGCGCGGGCCAGCGCAGCCGCGGCCTCGCTCACGTCCTCCTCCGGCACCGCGCCGTCCAGGGTCACGCCCAGCGCGGCGGAGGCTTCGTGAATCTTGGTCTTGATGTAGCCCGGGTAGACGGTGGTCACGCTCAGCCGGCTGCCGTACTCGATCCGCAGCGAGTCCGAGTAGCCCACCAGCCCGCGTTTGCTCATCGTGTAGGCGGTGGCCAGCGGCGCGGTCAC
>JBBREO010000110.1:0-5470 GCA_038202855.1 Solirubrobacterales bacterium | reverse complement strand
CAGGCCGCCGCCGACCACCAGCACCACGAGACCCCCGAGGAGGCTGGACAGGAAGTTGAGGCCGCCGCGCGGCTTGGGATCACTCGCGTTCATGGAAGGGGTTCTAGGTTGCCACCGTTAAACGCACCTAAACGGCCTCAGCGGGCCGGTGGGCCTGGCGGCAGGGCGAGGAATCCTCGCAGGCGCGCCAGCGGACCGCCCGGGGAGGTGAGCTCGCGGCGCATGGCGCGGCGGTCGGCGGCGGAAGGGCCCTCGCCGGCGGCGGGGTCGAACCGGGCCCGGCGCAACCCCACCACGTAGCGCGCCGAGGCCGGGCCGGCGGCGCGCCCCAGGCGTCGCTCGAGCTGCAGCAGGGTGGTGCCGGCGCCCAATCGCCAACCCAGGCGCGGCAGCGCGCGCTCGAGCTCGCGCAGCCTGTCCTGGCTCGGATCGCCGCCGCGGCGCCGGCGCCCCCGCAGCCCGAGGACGGCCGCCCCGCCCGCCGCCATCAGGGCCAGGGCCGCCCAGAGGGCCGCGGGCGGCCCGCCGTCGCGGCTCTTGGAACCGGCCGATCCGCTCCCCGGCGTTGTGTCCAGGGTCCGGTCCGCGGCCGGCGCGTCTCCCCCCGCCGACAGCGCCGAGCCGGCGTCGCCCGCTCCCGCCCTGACCGGATCGGGCCCCTGCCCGGCGCGGTCGGCGGGCGCCGCGGGAGGCGTGGGGTCGAACGTGACCCAGCCGATCCCGGAGAAGTAGACCTCGACCCACGAGTGGGCGTCCAGGTCGCGCACCCGGTACTGGCCGGTGTCCCGGTTCAGGGAGCCGGGCGAGAAGCCCGACGCCACCCGGGCGGGGATCCCGGCCATCCGCAGCAGCAGGGCCATGGCGCCCGAGAACTGCTGGCAGTACCCCGTCCGGTCGGTGAACAGGAACGACTCGAGCGGGAGCCGGCGGGTCGGCGGACGCTCGCTGTAGACGAAGCCGTGACCGCGGAAGTGGTCCTGCACGCGGCGGACGGCGTCGTAGGCCGTCGGCGCGCCGGCCGTCAGGCTCCGGGCGAGCCGGTAGGAGCGGCCGTAGCGCGAGCGGGCCAGCTGCTCGCGCGCCTGGGCCGCGCCGAAGTGAGTGCCGCGCAGGGGCACCGACACGTGCTCGCGGGCCGCGTCGGTGCCCCCGCGGCGCAGGTGCAGGGCGTCCTCCCCCGCTCGCGGCAGCGCGATGCCCGTGTACTCGACGAGCTGGGCGTCGTAGGGCCCGTCCGCGGCGCGCATCTCGCGCGCCGTCGGGGTGGGGTCGTAGGAGCTGACGGTGTAGGAGTCGCCCCGGCGCAGCGGCTGGTCGAGGCGCTGGAGGGTGCCGTCGGCGGAGCCCGTGACCGCCTCGCCCGCCCCGGTCACCCGGTAGGGGGTCCCGTCCCCTATCACGAAGTCGGTGCGCAGCGAGCGGACCGTGACGCGGATGCGCCGGTTCCAGCGGGGGTCGGGATCGGCGGGCATCTCGCCCAGCGGCCCGGTGCGCTCGTTGGACTGGGACCGAACCCAGCGCAGCCCGTCGAAGGTGTCGAGCACCTCGGCCTTCCAGTACAGCGGCCGCTTGGACTTGACCTCCAGCAGGGTGGTGCCCTCGCGCGGCCAGTCCAGTGGTCCGTAGGTGTGGTTCCAGTCGAAGGTGACCTCCTTGCCGCCGAAGGGGTTCCACTGGCCATAGTCGACCACGGCGTGGGCGCGGTCCAGGTGGGCGGCCAGCGGCAGCGAGACGATGCCGACGACCCCGACGAGTAACAGCCCGGGGAGGGCCTCCCGGACGTGGAGCCGGGGTAGCCACAGCCACGCCGCCACCAGCCCGAACAGCACGAGTCCGCGCGCCAGCGGCGCCCCCATGTCGTGGTCGGTCACGGGGATGGCGTAGAGGCAGAGCAGGGCGATCAGGCCGGTGAGGCGCAGCGCGCGGGCTCCGCGTCGAGCCGGCCAAAAGGCCAGCGCGGCCGCCAGCGCGAGGAGCGTCGACGCGCCCAGCAAGATCGCCCGGCGGACATCCTCCTCGGGGCCGGCGTAGGGCCAGGTGACCGTGCGGATGCCCGATAGGCCGCGGTCGAGCTGTCCGACCAGGTCGTCCCAGTGCGTCGGCCACAGCAGTCGCGGCGCCAGGCCCATCGCCGCCGACGCGGCGAGAAGACCGACCAGCGCCACGCCGAGCGCGGCTCCGTGCACCGCAGGGCGCGGCCAGGAGACCCGCCGCAGCGCTACCAGGGCTCCGGCAGCGGCGGTGGCCAGCCCCACGGCCAGGGCCACGCGCAGGACCGGCGGCGACTCCACCAGCGCCGCCCAGTGCATGGCGGCGAACGCTCCGAGCGCGGCAAAGACCGCCAGCCGTGTGCCCTCTGCGTGGGTGGCGCCGGCCGCGCGTGGCGGTGCGGGGGCCCTCAGGGTGGTCGCGCTCACGCCGCCACCCCCGCTCCCGCGGCCACGCGGCGGGTGACGCGGCGCGCGCCACAGCCCGCCACCTCGAAGGCGGCCTGCGCGGGCACCCCGGGCGTGATCACCCAGCCCACGCCTGCCGTCGCGCGCGGAAGATCGCGCGGGGGGTCGGGCCGCGCGGTCACCCACAACACCGCACCGGCGCGGCGGACGCGCGCCAGCGCCGGCCGGGACCTCGAGGCCTCCACCACGGCCAGGCGGGCGTGCAGCGCGGCCCAGCCGGCCAGGTCGGACCCCAGGCTGGTCGGGCGCCGGTCGCCGGGCAGCAGGACGGCCGCCCCGCCGCGACGGGCGAGGTGCAAGCACAGCGAGGCGGCGGCGCGCACGGCGGCATCGAGGTCCTCGGGCGACGGCGGCTGGCTCGTGTCGAGCACGATCAGCGGGGCCGAGTCGGCCTCGGCGGTGAGCCTGCGCTCGAGCATCTCTCCGTGCCGGGCCACCGCGGGCCAGTGGATGCGCGAGGCCGGGGTGCCCGTTCGGTAGGGCCGCAGGCCGTCGAGGTCGAGCTCGGCGGCCGACCCGGCCGCCCGCGAGCGCAGGGCCACGCGCCCAGAGCGCTCGCCCTGACCGGTGGCCACGCCGTCGCCGCCGGAGCCGCCGGGGGCGGTGACCGGCTCGACCCGCGGGAGCACCAGGATCTCGAAGCTCTGCCCGCGCCCCGGGATCTGCCGGACGGCCAGGCCGAGCGGGTCGCGGATGGTCAGCGTCCCCGGCGCCAGCGAGCGGCGACCGCGGCGGCCAAAGCGGACGTCGATGCGCACCCGCGGCGACTCGAGCGCCGACAGCGCCAGCGGGCACTCGAGCAGCGGGTCCTCCAGCTCCCCGCCAGGCGCGGGCACCCAGCCCGGGGTGAGCGCCAGCTCCAGGCCGTAGGGGCCGTCCTCCTCGACCGTCGGCGGCCCGGGGAGGCGTTCCACTCCGGCCCCGGCGGCCGCAAGGGCCACCCAGGCCATGGCCCCGCCCGAGAGGAGGATCAGCGCGACGGCCGGCACGTACAGCGATGCGCTGTCGAACAGCACGGCCACCGCCGCCAGCGCGGCGCCCAGCGCGAGGGCGGCGAGCCCTCTGGTCACCGCCGCCGGCGGCTGGGGGAACCGGTCACAGCGCCGACACCCGCTCCAGCGCGTCGGCAACCACCGCGGCCCGGTCCTCGCCCGCCGCCTCGGGGGCGAGCAACAGCCGGTGGGTGAGCACCGAGGGCGCGAGCGCCTGGACGTCGTCGGGCAAGGCGTGGTCGCGCCCCTCCAGCGCTGCGAGCGCCTTGGCCGCGCGGAACAGCATCAGCCCCGCCCGCGGGCTGGCGCCCAACTCGAGGCGCGGGTCGGCTCGGGTGGCGTCGAGCAGCTCGACCACGTAGCGGCGCAGGGCGTCGCTGCCGTGCACGGCGGCCACCGCGGCCTGGGCCGCCAGGACCTCCCCGACCTCCGTGACCGGCCCCAGGTCGAGCACGCGGTCGTGGTCGGAGTGGGCGGCCAGCATGTCCGACTCGGCTTCCAGCGACGGGTAGCCCAGCGACACCCGCACCATGAACCGGTCCAGCTGCGCCTCGGGCAGCGGGTAGGTGCCCTCGTACTCGATCGGGTTCTGGGTGGCCAGGACCACGAACGGCCGGGCCAGGTCGTGGGTCTGGTTGTCCACGGTCACGTGGCGCTCCTGCATGCACTCGAGCAGGCCCGACTGGGTCTTGGGCGACGCGCGATTGATCTCGTCGACCAGCACCACGTTGGCGAACACCGGCCCGGGGCGAAACTCGAACCGCGCCTCGCGCTGGTTGAACACGCTGGTGCCGACCACGTCGGCGGGCAGGAGGTCGGCGGTGCACTGCACGCGCGCGAACTCGGCCTGGACCGAGCGCGCCAGCGACCGGGCCAGGGCGGTCTTGCCCACGCCCGGGTTGTCCTCTATCAGCACGTGGCCCTCGGCCAGGAGGGCCACCAGCACGTCGCGGATGACCCGGTCGGGGGCCTTGATGGCGCGGGCCAGATTGCCCCGCAGCCGCTCGGCCAGCTCGGCTACCGCGGGCGGATCGAGCTGCGGCGTGGTGGCCATCGACTCGATGGTAGGGGACGCCTGTCGCCCCCCGGGTCAGCCGCCCTGCGAGCCCTCCTCGCCTCCGACCAGGGCGCGGACGGCGGCCTCGGGGTCCTCGGCCGCCATCACGGCGCTGCCCGCCAGCACGGCGTCCACTCCCACCCGTTCGAGCTCCTCGACCTGGTCGCGGCGTGAGATGCCCGACTCGGACACCACGATCTTGCCCGCGGGCACGTCGGCCAGCAGCTCGTAGGTGCGCTCGGGGTCCACGGAGAAGTCCTCGAGATCGCGGTTGTTGATCCCGATCACGTCCACGTCGACCTCGAGCGCGATCTCCAGCTCCTCCGGGCGCGAGACCTCGACGATCGCGTCGAGGTCGAGCGAGCGGGCGGCCGCGTAGAGGTCGGCCAGCTCGCCTCCGCGCAGCGCGCCGACCACCAGCAGCACGGCATCGGCGCCCTCCGCCTTGGCCTCGTAGAGCATGTAGGGATCGACCGTGAAGTCCTTGCGCAGGATGGGCAGGCGGCTGGCCCGGCGCGCCTCGCGCAGATCGTCCAGCGAACCGCCGAAGTGGGCCTCCTCGGTGAGCACCGACAGGGCCGCCGCTCCCCCACGCTCGTAGGCGGCCACGATCGAGGCGCAGTCCCCGGACTCGCGGATCACCCCGGCCGAGGGCGAGCGGCGCTTGTGCTCGGCGATCAGCGAGGTGCCGGGCCGGGCGAGGGCCTCGGCGAACGGACGATCGTCGTCGTGGTCGCTGACCCGCCGCTCGAGCTCGGACAACGGCACGTCGCGGCGGCGGCGCTCGAGCGCCTCGCGGGTGGCCTCGATCAGGCTCTCCAGTCGGGCGTTCACGCCGCGAGCTCCCGCGTGCGCGCCACCCAGGTCTCCAGCACGTCACGGGCGGCGGAGGGGGCGATCGACTCCGCCGCCCCCCGGGCTCCCAGCACCCGGGAGGCGGCTCGCCCGCCCCCGTAGATCGCCGC
>JBBREO010000109.1:0-5480 GCA_038202855.1 Solirubrobacterales bacterium | reverse complement strand
CGCGGTCGTTCTCGGCGTCCTCTGCCTTTCCCTGGTCGCAGGCGGGTGCGGGCAGGGCGCGGACGGTGGCACCCCCAACGCGGCCGAGAAGTCGCCGTTCGCGGTGGCTTCGAGCTCGCCGCCGTCCGGCGGCGTGGCGGGACCCGGGTCGCTGACCGCCTACGTCTCCGTGGCCACGCCGTTGCGCGACTCTCCCGGCGGCAAGGCGCTGGCCACGCTGCCCAAGAAGACCGACTTCGGCTCACCCCAGGTCGTCCCCGTGCTCGAGCGCCGCGACGCTTGGCTGCGCGTGATGTCCTCGCAGCTGAAGAACGGCGCGTCCGGCTGGATCCGGGCCGATCGGGCCAAGCTGTTTCGGGTCGACTGGACGATCGAGGAGAGCCTGGCGCGTCGGGAGCTGACGGTGCGCCGCGGCTCGCGCATCGTGGCGCGGACGCGCACGGCGATCGGGCGCTCGGAGGCTCCGACCCCGCGCGGGCGCTTCGCGGTCACCGATCGGCTCATGATCGACACTGCCGGCTCGCCGTACGCCTGCTGCGTGCTCGCACTGAGCGCCCACCAGCCCAAGACCCCACAGGGGTGGGGCGGCGGCGATCGCGTCGCCATCCACGCCACGGCCGATCCCTCGAGCGTCGGCAAGGCGGTGAGCCTGGGCTGCCTGCGCGTGCGCACCGACGTGATGCGCCGTCTCGTCCGCCTCGTACCCCTGGGCACACCGATCCGCGTGGTGGCGTAGGGGCGCGGGCTCGCTTCCCATTCTGCTGAGGACCTGCCGCCCTCGCGCTGGCCGTTGTCTGTCACCGTGGGACGCCGCCGTCGCGACGGCTCGTACACCCGCATACCGACCGTGAGCGGCCTGGCGCTCGCGCCGCGACCCCGCCCGACCTGCGCCACCCGCACGCGCTGCGCCACACCTTCCACGCGCTACTACCGCCAGACGTGCGACTTCGCCGGCCCGCAGCGCGGCCACGGCACCGCCGCACCTCCTCCTCGTCTTGCGACGTCGCATCCTTGTCGCATCACTTTGCTACGCTAGTGCCCATGGCTCGTGAGGTCTCCGTTAGGCAACTGCGAAACCACACCGCCGACGTCGTAGCGGCGGTGCGCTCTGGGGAGCGCCTCTCGCTCACGGTCAATCGCGAACCGGTCGCCGACATCGTCCCTCACATGGCCACCCGCAGTCCCTGGGTTCACTCTGAGGCGCTGCGCAAGATCGTCGAGGAGGCCGGCGCAGACGCGCGGCTTCTCGACGACTTGGCGGACGTGCGTGGCTCGCTGATCGACGAGCGGTGAGCCGCGCGATCGCCGATACGTCCGTCTTCATCGCGCGCGGGGCCGGGCGACCGCTGGGGGACCTGCCAGATGAGATCGCGGTATCCGTCGTGACCGCTGCGGAGCTCGAGCTCGGCGTGCTCCGCGCAGAGGACAGGCCCACGCGGGCCGCGCGAGTGGCGACGCTCTCGCGCGTGCGGGCGGAGTATCCGTTGCTCGAGATCGACGTTGCCACCGCTTCGTGTTTCGCGCGGATCGCAGATGAGCAACTCACTGAGGGTCGCAAGCTTCGCCGCCACGACACCTGGATCGCGGCCACCGCGATACGTCACCGAGCCGCGGTAGTGACCCAAGACGCCGACTTCACGAACTTCGCCTCGGTCGAAGTCATCCGCGTCTGAGCCCCAAGCGTCGGTCCCCTGGGTGTCTTGCAGGGCGGAGCTCCGCTTGCCATCCGGTGGCGACCGCCCGCGGCGCTGCAAGGAGAGCCTCGCATCCCCGCGGCCGTGCTGGCAACGGTCAGCGCGCCGGACCACGTATCAAGAATGTGCCGGCTTGCCGGGGCCGGTGCCAGAGACGACCGCTGTTACTCCGACATCCCGATAACCGGAGCGGCCGACGTGCTGCCGGGCTTTGAGGGCGTCGCAGTCCATGACGGCTGGGCGCCCTACCGCAACTACCCAGGCTGCGAGCACGGCCTGTGCAACATCCATCACCTGCGCGAGTTGACCGCGGCCGCCGAGGCCAGCCACACCTGGCCGGTGGCGATGAGCTGCCTGCTGCTGGACACCAAGGACGCCGTCGAGCAGGCGCGCGGCGCCGGCGCCGGCCGCCTGGATCCCGATGCGCTCGACGAGCTGGCCGTCAGCTATAAGCGACCCCGGCGACTCCGAGATTGGGGGGCACGATCAGGCTTTCGTCGCGCCCCCTCGGCCGCTCCTTTACCCCAACCGGACTTGCCCTCAGCGGCGCGTCACAGGGCGCGCACCTCGGCGCCCCGAGGCTCGAACGGCACCCGCAGCACCTGCGCCCAACCTTCCGTCGCCCGCGCGAGTGCCTGCGTCACGGCGTCGGCCTGCTCGTCGCGCGACCACACGAGGACGCTCGGGCCGGCCCCCGAGATCGTCGCGCCCAGGGCGCCGAGCGAGCGCGCGTGATCGAGCACCTCCATCGAGCGCGGGTACAGGGCGGCCCGACACGGCTGGTGCAGGCGGTCGTGGAGCCCGCGGGCCACCAAGTCCCAGTCACCGCGTGCCAGTCCGAGCGTGAGCAGGGCGGCGTGGCCGACGTTGAAGGTGGCGTCGGTCAGCGGGACCTCCGCGGGCAGCGCCGCCCGGGCGGCACGGGTGCGCACCGCCTCCTCGGGCACCACCACGACGGCCTCCAGTCCGGCCGGCGCCTCCAGGCAGGCGGCCCGCCCGCCGGCACAGACCACGAAGCCGCCGTGCAGGGCCGCGGCCACGTTGTCGGGATGGCCCTCGACCTCGGTGGCCAGCGCCAGCAGGTCGGCGCCGAGCTCGAACAGGTGGTCCGCCGCCATCAGGCCCGCGACGATGGCCGCCGCGCTCGAGCCCAGGCCGCCGGCCAGCGGGATCCGCGAGCGGATGGTGAAGGTGAACGCGTCGGCGGGGTGCAGGCGCTCGAAGCCCCGCACGCACAGGTTGCGGCGATCGCGGGCGATGTCGAGATCGGTGACGACCGAGAAGCTGCCCGTCTCCTCCACCTCGAGCTCGAGGTGGAGCGCCAGCGCAGCGGCCAGCACATCGAATCCGGGGCCGAGATTGGCCGAGGAGGCGGGCACGCGGACCAGGCGACGGCGGCGCATCAGCCCATCACGGCAGCTTCGACCTCGTCCAGATCGGGTCCGCAGGGCACCACGGCGCCGGCGTGGTCAAGGGCCGTCTGCGGATCCTTGAGGCCGTGGCCCGTGAGCACGCAGACCACCTGACGAGCACCTTCGGACCCATAGCGCAGCAGCCCCGCGACGGCGGCCGCCGACGCGGGCTCGCAGAAGACCCCCTCCCGCTCGGCGAGGAGGCGGTAGGCGGTGAGGATCTCCTGGTCGGAGACGACCCGGATGGCGCCGGCCGAGCCCACGATCGCCCCCATGGCCTCCTCCCAGCGCGCCGGGTTGCCGATGCGAATCGCGCTGGCCACGGTCTCGGGTTCGGCCACCGCCTGCCCGTGCACGAGAGGCGCGGCGCCCTCGGCCTGAAAGCCCAGCAGCCGGGGGGAGGCGCCGACCTCCTGAAAGCCCTGCCAGTAGGCGGTCACGTTGCCGGCGTTGCCGACCGGGATGCAGAGGGCGTCGAGGTCGTCAACCTCCTCGACCACCTCGAAGGCCGCCGTCTTCTGCCCTTCGAGCCGGTAGGGATTGACCGAGTTGACCAGCGCGATCGGACGGCGCGCCACGAGCTCGCGCACCAGCGCCAGCGCCTGGTCGAAGTTGCCCCGCAGCGAGATCACGCGCGCGCCGTGCATGAGCGCCTGGGCCAGCTTCCCCGTCGCGATCTTGCCCTCGGGGACGATCACCGCTCCGCGCAGGCCCGCACGGGCCGCGTAGGCGGCTGCGCTCGCCGCTGTGTTGCCGGTGGAGGCGCAGATCACCGCCTCGTCGCCGTCGCGCACCGCCGCCGACACGGCGCAGGTCATGCCGCGGTCCTTGAACGAGCCGGTGGGGTTGGCGCCCTCGAGCTTGAGCGCCACCTCGGCCCCCACCATCTCGGAGAGCACCGGCGCCGGTACCAGTGGCGTCGAGCCCTCGTGCAGCGAAACCACCGGATCCGAGGAACCGAACGGCAGCCGCTCGCGATAGCGATCAATGAGCGCGACGCTCATCGACTAGACACCGAACTCCTCCTCGATCACCCGGATTGCCCGTGGCTCGGAGCGCAGGAAGTCCAGGCGGGCAATGAGCTGGAGGGCGGCGAAGAACTTGGACTCGAGGATGGGGTGCATCACCATCACCAAGCGGGCGTCGTCGCCGAGCCCCTTCTGAACCACGGACTTGATCGACGCACCCTGGAGCCCCAGCAGCTGGGCGACCTGGGCGAGGACGCCCGGCCGGTCGGCCACCTCGAGGTGGAGGTAGAACGCCGACTCGACGTCGGCCACCAGCGCGAGCCTGGAGACGGGCGCGGGCGCCACCCAGGGGGCGGTCATGACGCTCACTAGGTCGCCGAGCACGGCGCTGGCCGTCTGCGGCCCCCCGGCCCCCGGCCCGGACATGGTGATCTCGGTGATCGCGGGCGACTCGACCGTGACCGCGTTGAACGGCCCCGTGACAGCGGCCAGCGGATGGCCGGGATACAGGAACGCGGGGTGCACGCGGACCGACAGGCCGCCGTCGATCCGCTCGGCCGTGCCCAGCAGCTTGAGGCCGAGCCCGAGCTCGCGCGCGTACTCGAGGTCGTCGGGGGCGATGTGCTCGATGCCCTCGTAGGGCACGTCCTCGAGCGACACCGGCGTGCCGAAGGCGAGCCGCGCCAGGATGGCCATCTTGGCCGCCGCGTCGCGCCCGTCGACGTCCTCGGCCGGATCGGCCTCGGCGTAGCCCAGCCGCTGCGCCTGGGCCAGCGCCTGCTCATAGCTTGCGCCGGTGCGCTCCATCTCGGTGAGGATGTAGTTCGTCGTCCCGTTGACGATCCCGTGGATGCGCTGCACGTGGGCTCCGGCCAATCCCTCGGCCAGCACGCGGATGACGGGCACCACGCCCGCCACCGCGGCCTCGAAGCGCAGCTGCCTCCCCGACTCGCGCGCTGCCGCCCACAGCTCGTCGCCGTGCTGGGAGAGCAGCTGCTTGTTGGCGCTGATCACGTGGCGGCCCGACTGCAGCGCCCGCAGCACCAGCTCGCGGGCCGGGTCGATGCCGCCGATGAGCTCCACGATGACCTGCGAGCGCTCGAGCAGGTCATCGAAGTCGCCCTGGCTGCGCGTGAGCACGCCGGAGAGCTCCGGACGCCGGCCGGTCGAGGCCTCGATGGCGCCCGCGCGCTCGGTGAGCAGGGCGGCGAACGCCGAGCCCACCGTCCCGTGCCCGAGGAGCCCGACGCTAAACGACGTCACGCGCCGCGAGGTCCTCGAGGGTCTCGCGCCGGACGACGACTCGCGCCTCGCCGTCCTTGCAGAAGATGACCGGTGGGCGGGGCACGCCGTTGTAATTGCTGGCCATCGCGTACCCGTAGGCCCCGGTCGCCGGCGTCACGAGC
>JBBREO010000108.1:0-5668 GCA_038202855.1 Solirubrobacterales bacterium | reverse complement strand
CCTCCTGCTCGCAGATCAGGATGTCGCGAGCGAGATCCTGGTTGCGGTCCGGAAACGCGCTCAACATCTGATCGAGCAGGTCGGCGGCGCGCAGGATGTTGCCCCCGGCCTCCTCGAAGAGGTCGAAGAACTCGCGGTCGCGGGGGGCGATGACGCTGGACAAACGCATTGGCAAGATCCTCTCCGCCGACGTCCCTCCTGGAAGCACCGGCCGCGCCAAGCTACCAGAGCGGCCAGAGGGCCACCCCGCGGGCCCCCGACCCACCCCGAGCGGCGGCCGGGAATCGGTATTCTCGGCCGTCCCCGGGCCGTTAGCTCAGCTGGGAGAGCGCCGCCTCGACAAGGCGGAGGTCGCTGGTTCGAGCCCAGCACGGCCCACTCGTCGGTCATCTGTCCAGGGCCCGTTAAAGGCCCGGGAGCACCTGTCGATGAAGAGGTTAGGAAGGCCGACGAACCAGCTGAATTACTTCGTGATCTCTGGTGGAACGTCTCCACGGTGAGGGGCCCCTTCGGGCCCCTTTTCCGTGCCCGGATCCCTGGTTTGCTCTAGGCCTCCGCGTCGTCCTGGCGGGCCTTCACCTTCTCCTCGAGCTGGCTGACCGCGTCGGGGTCGCGCAGGGTGGTCACGTCCCCCATCTCACGACCCTCGGCGATGTCGCGCAGCAGCCGCCGCATGATCTTGCCGGAGCGGGTCTTCGGCAGGTCGTCGGCCCAGATGACCCGCTTGGGCCGGGAGAACTTACCGATCCGCTTGGCCACGGTCGCGTTGATCTCGGCAATCAGCTCGTCGCCGCCGTCCTGGTCTCCCTCGAGCGTGACGAAGGCGCAGATCGACTGCCCGGTGTCCTCGTCGGCCTGGCCGATGCACGCGGCCTCCGCCACCCTCGGATGGGACACGATTGCGGACTCCACCTCGGCGGTCGAGAGCCGGTGGCCGGACACGTTGATCACGTCGTCCACGCGCCCGATCACCCAGAAGTAGCCGTCCTCGTCGCGGCGGGCGGCGTCGCCCACGAAGTAAGTGGTGGGACCGAACTTCGAGAAGTAGGTCTCCTTGAACCGGTCGGAGTCCTTGTAGAGGTTGCGCAGCATCCCCGGCCAGGGCCTGCGGAGCACCAGCAGCCCCTGGCCGTCCACGGTCTCCCCCTCGTCGTCCACCACGTCGGCCTCGACGCCCGGGAACGGGGTCGTGGCCGAACCCGGCTTCGTGGCGGTGATGCCGGGAAGCGGTGTGATCATGATGTGGCCGGTCTCGGTCTGCCACCACGTGTCCACGATCGGGCAGCGCTCGCCGCCGATCACCTTGTGGTACCAGAGCCAGGCCTTCGGATTGATCGGCTCCCCGACCGTTCCGAGCAACCGCAGCTTCGAGAGGTCGTGCTTGCGCGGGTGCTCCGCGCCCCACTTCATGCACGCCCGGATGGCGGTGGGCGCCGTGTAGAACTTCGTGACCCCATAACGCGCGCAGAGCTCCCACCAGATGTCCTTGCCGGGGTAGTCGGGGGCGCCCTCGTACATCACCGAGGTGGCACCGTTCATCAGAGGGCCGTAGACGATGTAGGAGTGCCCGGTGACCCAGCCCACGTCGGCCGAGCACCAGAACACGTCCTCCTCGGGCTTGAGGTCGAACACGTACTTGGTGGTGGTCGCCACGCCGGTCAGGTAGCCGCCGGTGGTGTGCAGGATGCCCTTCGGCTTGGCGGTCGAGCCCGAGGTGTAGAGCACGTACAGGGGGTGCTCGGCGTCGAGGGGCTCGGCCTCGCACTCGGCGTCGGCTCCCTCGAGGGCCTCGTGGTACCACAGGTCGCGGCCCTCGGTCATGTCCACGTCCTCGCCCGCGTTCTTCACCACCACCACGGTCTCGATCGAGGGCACGTCGGCGAGGAAGTCGTCCACGGCGGGCTTCACGGGCGCGGTCTTGCCCTTGCGGCGGGCGGCGTCGGCGGTGATGAGCGCCTTGGCCTCCGAGAACTCCATGCGCTCCTTCACGGAGTCGGGTGAGAATCCGCCGAACACCACGTTGTGCGGCGCGCCGATGCGCGCGCACGCGAGCATCGCGACCGCCACCTCCGGGATCATCGGCAGGTAGATTCCCACCACGTCGCCCTTGCCGATCCCGCGCTCCTTCAGCACGTTCGCCAGGCGCTGAACGTCCCCGTGGAGGTCGGCGTAGGTCACGTCGCGCTCCTCGCCCTCCTCCCCGCGCCAGTGGAAGGCCACGCGGTCGCCGTTGCCGGCCTCCACGTGGCGGTCGACGCAGTTGTAGGAGGCGTTCAGCGTGCCGCCCACGAACCACTTGTAGAAGGGGGCCTCGGACTCGTCGAGCACCGTGTCCCACTTGTCGAACCAGTGCAGCTCGTCGGCGTGCCCGGCCCACCATGCCTCGGGGTCGGCCGCCGCCTCCTCGTACACCTTGGGGTCGTTCAGCAGGGCCTGCTCGGCGAACTCAGGCGGCGGCTCAAAAGTCTCCTGGTCGAGGAGCTCGGCGATCTCGCGCTCGAGGTCTCCTGCCTTCGTCTGGTCCTCGGTGGCCATGCTTGTCTCCTCTGGTCAGGTTGCGCGCCGACGCCCGACCGTGTAGGGCCGGCGCGGCGCCCGGTGAGGTGCCGGCCAGATCGACAGGGGGTCCCTGCCGGGCAGCGCGAGCCGAGCGAGCGCACCCACGATCAGGCCGCTCACCGCGAGCAGGACGAGATAGGTGAGCAGGCCCATGGTCTGAACGGTACTGTCGCGGCGCGTGGTGCGTTTCCTGCGAGCAGCTCTGGTGGCGTGTGCAGCGGCCCTGGCCTGGACGCTGCCCGCGCCAGCCGGGGCTACGCCGCCGGAGCCCGAGCCGTTCGGGACGAACGACCTCGGCGGCTTCCGGGACGTGCTCCCGCCCGGGACCAATGGGCGCGCGAACGCCCTCGAGCTCGGGGCGTTCCTCGCCGCCGGCGCCCGGCCGCGCCACAACGACGACCAGCTGCGCCTCTACTCCGACCTGCTCTACGCCTCTCCCGGAGTCACGCAGCAGCGCCTGGCAGAGCTGTTCAAGGACGCGACCTTCGGCGTGCGCCCCGGCGACGTGGAGCGCCGCTACAGCCCGCGGGACGACGTGACGATCGTGCGCGACCGCGGCTTCGGGGTGCCACACGTCGATGGCCGGACCCGCGACGGGGCGATGTTCGGGATCGGCTATGCCACCGCCGAGGACCGCCTGTTCTTCATGGACATCTTCCGCCACCTCGGCCGCGGCCAGCTCTCCTCGTTCGCCGGCGGAGATCCCGCCAACCGCGGCTTCGACCATCTGCTGTGGTCCACGGCGCCGTATCGCGAGGAGGACCTGCAGCGCCAGATCGACCAGCGTGCCGCCCTGCCCCAGTTCGAAGCCGACGCGCGGCGCCTGCGGGTGGACCTCGCCGAGTACGTGGCCGGTGTGAACGCCTACATAGGCGAGGCGCGGCTCGACCCGACCAAGATGCCGGGGGAGTACGCGGCCATCGGCCAGCCGCTCGGCCCCGACGACTGGAAGGGCACCGACGTGGTGGCAACCTCCGCGGTGATCGGCGCGATCTTCGGCACCGCGGGCGGGCGTGAGCTGGACGCCGCGCTTGTGCTCGAGGACGCCAAGCGCCGCTTTGGCCGCCGCCGCGGCCCGCGCGTCTGGCGCGACTTCCGCTCGGCCGAGGACCCCGAGGCGCCCACCACGGTGCACGGGAGGCGCTTCTCCTATGGCGCGCGGCCCAGGCGGATCGCCCGCGGCAGCAGGGCCCTGCCGGACCGGGGCTCGGTGCGCAAGCTCGACGTGGTGGCCTCCTCCACCGCCCCGCGCCCGACGGCGGCGGCGCGCGCCACAGGGCTGCTCGCCTTCCCGCGCACCAGCTCCAACGCCCTGCTGGTATCCGCCCGCGAGTCGCGCTCGGGCAGGCCGCTCGCGGTGTTCGGCCCGCAGACCGCCTACTTCGCCCCCCAGGACCTGATGGAGCAGGAGATCCACGCGCCGGGGATGCAGGCGCACGGCGTCGCCTTCCCCGGGGCCAATCTGTACGTGAGCATCGGCCACGGCCCGGACTACTCCTGGAGCGCCACCTCCGCATTCCAGGACACGGCCGACACCTTCGCGGTCGACCTCTGCGATCCGGGCGGGGGGCGGCCCACCACGGGCTCCATGCACTACCGCTTCCGCGGGGCCTGCCTGCCGATCGAAGTGCTCGAGCGGCGTAACTCGTGGCGCCCGACGGTGGCCGACGACACACCCGCCGGCAGCGAGGTCATGCGGGCTGAGCGCACCAAGCTCGGGCTGGTGGTGGGGCGCGCGACGATCCGGGGCCGGCCCGTGGCCTACACCAAGCTGCGCACGACGTACTTCCACGAGTCCGACGCGGGGCTGGGGATCTCCTTCTTCAACCAGCCGGACCGGATCCGCAGCGCGCGCGACTTCCAGCGCGCGGCCTACCTCATCCCGTTCACCTTCAACTGGTTCTACGTCGACGACCGGCAGATCGCCTACCTCAACAGCGGCGCCAACCCCGTGCGCGCGAAGGGCACCGACCCCAACCTCCCGATCCGCGGCACCCGGAGGTTCGAGTGGCGCAACTTCGACCCGGAGGCACTGGTGCCCGCCTACACCCCGATGGCGCAGCACGCCCAGGTGCGCGACCAGGCGTTCATCACGAGCTGGAACAACAAGCAGGCCCGCGGCACCCGGGCCTCGGACTCCAACTGGGGCTTCGGGTCGACCTACCGCTCGAAGCCCCTCGACGACCGGGTCAGGCGCGGCATCCGGGGCCCGCGCAAGATGTCCCTCACCGAGCTGGCCGACGCGGCCGAGGACTCCGCCACTGTCGACCTGCGGGCCGACGCCGTGCTTCCGCTGGCGCTGCGCGTGCTCGAGACCCGCGGGGAGAGGCGGGCCGCCACCGGCCACAGGCGCCGCCGGACGGTGCGCGATCCCGGGCTGCGGCGGGCGATCGGGCTGCTGCGGGCCTGGACGCGGTCGGGCTCGCACCGGATCGACCGCGACCGCGACGGGTCCTACGAGCAATCGGAGGCGATCCGCCTGCTCGACGCCTGGTGGCCCAGGTGGATCACGGCCGAGTTCGAGCCCTCGCTGGGATCCCCGCTCTTCCATCGGGTACAGGGGCTCGTGAAGCTCGACAACCACCCCAACAACGAGGGACAGCACCTGGGCTCGGCCTGGCAGGACGGGTGGTACGGCGCCGCCTCCAAGGACCTGCGCACGATCCTTCGCCGGCCGGTGCGCGGGCGCTACTCACGCATCTACTGCGGGCGCGGGCGCTTCGGCCGCTGCCGACGGGCGCTCGAGCGCTCGCTGAGGGACGCAATCGGGGTGCCCGCCGAGCGGCTCTACGGTGGCGACGCCGTGTGTCGTGAGGCCGGCCGCGACGGCGACCAGGACTGCTTCGACTCGATCTTCTTCCGGCCGCTCGGAGGCATCACCCAGCCGCTGATCCCCTGGCAGAACCGCCCCACCTACCAGCAGGCGGTCGAGGTCCGCGGCCACCGGCCGCGCTGACGCCTTCCTAGATGTAAGACCCGAGCACGTTGTTTAGCTCGGCGAGCCGAGTTCCGGGTGGCCTCTTGGCGAGGGAGCCGTGTGGACGTTTGAAGTTGTAGCGCCATAGCCAACCTTCGAGCGCTGCGGTGCGCTCGGCCGAGTTGCGGTAGA
>JBBREO010000107.1:0-5680 GCA_038202855.1 Solirubrobacterales bacterium | reverse complement strand
GCTCACGGGCCGCCGGGGATGCGCTCCGGGCGCTTGTCCAGGCGCACGGTCACCGTGCGCCGGTCCCCGCCGCGGCGGACGGTCACCCGGATCGTGTCGCCCGGGCGCAGTCGCGACACGGCGGCGGACACGTCGCCGGGGTCGCGCACGGGGTGACCGTCGACTCCCACGACAACGTCGCGACCAGGCTCCAGGCCGGCGCGGTCGGCCGGGCCGCCCTTGGTCACGTCCTGCACAGCTGCTCCGCCCACCGGATAGGCGGAGCTGGTCAGGCCGAGGAAGGGCCGCTCGATCCGCTCGCCGGCCTTGAGGCGCGGCAGCACGTCGCGCACGGTGTCGGCGGGCACCGCGAAGCCGATCCCGATGTTGCCCCGCGCGCCGGCGGTGGCGATCTGGGAGTTGACCCCCACCACGCGCCCGCGCCCGTCGAGCAGCGGGCCGCCCGAGTTGCCGGGATTGATCGGCGCGTCGGTCTGGATCACCTTGTCGATCTGGAAGCCGTTGGGCGCCTGGATGTCGCGACCCAGCCCGGAGACGATGCCCGCGGTGGCCGTGCGGTCCAGACCGAGCGGATAGCCGATCGCGACCACCTGGTCGCCCACGCGCACGTCGTTGGACTCGGCCAGCGTCAGCGGCCGACGCGAGCCGGCCGCGGCGGTCGGCACGCGCAGCACCGCCAGGTCGGAGGAGGGATCGGTGCCGCGCACGCGCGCGGGCACCTCGCGGCCGCCGTCGTCGAAGCGCACGCTTGCCCGATCGGCCCCGCCGACCACGTGCGAGTTGGTGACCACGGTGCCCGGGCCGACCAGGAAGCCGGTGCCCGAGGCGAGGCTGGCGCCCTGGCGCACGCGCACGGACACCACCGCGGGACCGGCCGCCGAGTACACCTTGTTGGCGTCGGCCCGCGCGCCGCCCCGGCCCCCCACCACCACGGGCGCCGAGGAGTCACCGCCCGTGGCGGAGCCGATGATCAGCCCGGCGATCAACGCGAGGGCCGCAGCCGCGGCCGCAACCGCGGCGGGCAGGCCCAGCCGGTCCTTCCAGCTGCGCTCCCCGTCGTCACCATGCCCGGTTGCCCCCGGCAGGGTGCTCCCCGGCGGTCCCGCTCCGGGGGACGTGCGCCCGGGGCGGCGGGGGCGCTTCGCGCGCGGACGATTGGCGGCGTCGCCGGCCCACAGGTCGGAGGGTGGGGTCACGGCCCACACGGTAGGCGGGCAGCCGCAAGAATCCGTAACCGGGACTAGAGCTGACCCGGCTCCCGTCTCTTGCGCTGAGCCCGCGCGAGGTCCTTCGTCCCTGCTGTACGGTGTCGAAGCCCTCGGCACCAGCGACAGGACAGCCCATGACTCCAGGCAACGAGAACCTCACGACGACCCTTGCCCGCGGCGCAGTCGCCGGGCTGGCCGGGACGGCCGCGATGACGGCCTTCCAGCTCGGGATCGAGATGCCCTTGACCGGTCGTGCCGAGAGCTATGCGCCCGCGGATCTGGTGGGCAGGCTGTCGCCCGCCGCGCCGCGCGGAAAGCGACAGCGGCGCCTCCTGAACTACGGAGCCCACTTCGGCGTCGGTCTCGGTTGGGGGATGGGGCACGCCGCGCTGGCACGTCGCGGCCTTCGCGGCCAGCGCGCCGTGGGAGTCGCCTTTGCCGTGCTCTGGACGGGCGACGTGATCGCCAACACGGCTTTGGGCCTGGACAAGCCGTGGCGCTGGTCGCTCCAGGACCTCGCGATTGACGTGATCGACAAGCTCGTGCTGGCCGAGGTCACGGGGTTAGCTTTCGACCGTCTCCCGGCCCCGGCCTAGGGTGCAAAGCCGAGCCCCTGGAAGCCGGGGTCGCTAGGTCGCCACCATGCCGCCGTCCACGGGCAGCACGGCGCCGGTCACATACGCCGATGCGTCGCTGGCCAGGAACAGCAGCGCGGCGGCCAGCTCCTCGGGATCGCCCTTCCGCCCCGCGGGCACGCGCGGCATCATCGCCTCGAGGTAGCCGTCTGGATACTGGTCGGTCATCTCCGAGGGGAAGAAGCCGGGGGCCAGGGCGTTCACGCGAATGCCCTTGCGCTCGGTCCACTGCTGGGCCAGGTCGCGGGTCAGCCCTTCGATCGCCGCCTTGCTGGAGGCATAGGCGGCCTGGGGTAGGCCGGCGGTGGTGGAGCCGAGCACCGAGCCGATGTTCACGATCGCGCTACCTGGCTCCATCACCCGGGCGCAGGCCTGGGCCATCCAGTACGAGCCCATCAGGTTGATGTCGATCACCTTGCGGAACTGGTCGGGCTCCTCGCGCGTGGCCGGCACCGCGGTGCCGATGCCCGCGTTGTTCACCAGCACGTCCACCCGCCCGAGCGCATCCACGGTCTCGGACACCGCGCGGGTGCAGGCCTCCGGATCGGCCACGTCGCAGGACACCGCGACCGCGCGCCGGCCCAGGCCCTCGACCATCTCCTTGGTCTCTTCCAGTCGGTCGGCGCGCCGGGCGGCGACCGCCACGTCGGCGCCCGCCTCGGCCAGGCCGCGGGCGAACGCCACCCCCAGCCCCGAAGAGGCCCCTGTGACCAGCGCGACCTTGCCGTCCAGCGCGAATCGATCCAGCACGCTCATCTTTGAGAGCTCTCCTTCTTCGACGTGGGTTGGTTCCTCCTCTCTGCCCTCACCTGCTTGGCGTAAGCATCGGTCTGGCTGGTGACCAGCCGAACGAGCTGCCCGAAGGCCAGGTTCACGTCGGCCAGGTGGAAGCCCCAGCGCGGACCCAGCGTGGCCTGTAGCCGCGGGCGCGGGTCGGCGGCGTTCTTGGTCTGGGTGACCTGCAGCCACGTCGCCCCCTGACCGCCCTTGCAGCGGGAGGTGTACAGGCGCGGGTAGGCCACCCAGGGCGCCGAGACCGCCTGGGGTGGCAGCATCGCCGAGAGCGGGCCGGGCAGGGCACGGCTGGGGAAGTAGGGCGTGAGCGTGCCCACGCCGCCCACCAGCGCCGCCGGGTTGGTGCACAGAACGCGCTTGCTGGAGTCCAGCCGACGGGGGAAGGCCTGGCTGTAGAGCCGCGTGACGAAGGCGTTGGCCGGGGGCTGGGAGTCGTAGGTGGAATAAGCGATGACGCAGCCCACCTGCTCGTTGGTGCGACAGGGCGGGATGTTGCGGAAGTCACCGCCGGTCCTGCGCCCACGGGGCACGACCACGTTGCCGCCCGGCAGCATCGCCGAGAGCAGCAGGCGGCGGTTGGCGGCCTTTCGATCGAACTCGTCCTTGAGCAGGCGGGTGAGCATGAACGCGCCCTGGTCGTGGCCGATCAGCACCACGCCGCGGCCCTTGTTGTCGTAGCGCAGGTACTCGCGCCAGGCCGTGCGCACGTCGGCGTAGGCCCGGTTGCGCGCTGCTTCGGTGTTCATCGCGGGGTTGGTCAGCGCGGCCTGGGTGACCTGGCGGTAGAGGGGGGCGTAGACCCGACAGCGCGAGGAGAAGCGCGCGGCCTGGGTCTGGGCGGCCGCCCGCACTTCCGGATCGGCCTTCAGGCTGGCGTTCGGACCGGGCTGGGCGCTCACGGTCGGATAGACGTAGAAGCAGTCGACCCGCGGCTTGCGGGCCGGGCCCGAGCGCAGCGTCGACATCGCGCCGGTGGGCTGGACGACCGTGGTGGTCAGCGTGGCGTGGCAGGGGTTGTCCTTCGGCGCGCGCGGGCCGCACAGCCACTTGGACTTGAGCTTGGGCTTCTTGGCCGCCGGCGCGCGGGACTGGGCGTGGGCGGGCTCCACCGCGGGGGCGGCGAGCAGCGCGAGGGTCAGCGCGACGGCTATCAGGGCAGGTCGAATCACGGGCCTGGAGGCTAGAACAGCGCCATGCCCGCCAAGGTGCGGACCTCGACCAATTCCGGTCCGTCCGAGGCCAGCGCCCGCTCCAGGGCGTCGCGCAGCTCTTCGACTCCCTCCACCCTGCTCCCGGGCACCCCGTAGGCGGCGGCCACCCCGGCCGTGTCCAGGCGCGGGAGGTCGAGACCGGGAGCGTTCTGGACGCCCTCCATGCCCGCGAACCACTTGAGGATCGAGTACTCGGCGTTGTCGAGGATCAGGAACGTGACCGGCACCCCGTAGGCGGCCGCTGTCCAGAAGCCCGTGATGGCGTACTGGGCCGAGCCCTCGCCGAGCACGCAGACCACCGGCCGGTCGGGGCACGCCAGCTGTACGCCGATCGCCGCGGGGAGGCCAAAGCCGAGTCCCCCGCCGGCGCCGAAGAAGTAGGAGCCGGGTCGCGAGATCCGCAGCCGGGAGCGCAGCGCCAGCGTGCTGGAGGGCGACTCGAGCACCACGATCGCGTCCTCGGGCAGCACGTCGGCCAGCACGGCGTGCACCGCCCCCGCCCCGATCGGGTCGCTCTGCTCGGGCGGGTCGAGGGGAGGCAGCGGCTCGGGCGCGGGCCGCTCGCTCGGCGCGACCGCTGCGACCAAGGCCTCCAGGGCCAGCCGCGGGTCGGCCACGATCGCCTCGCCGGCGGGGGCGCGGGCGGCCTCGTCGGGATCGCGGGTGATGGCCACCAGCTCGGTCCCCTCGGGCAGCGCCGGCCCGGGCACGTAGGGGTAGTAGGGGAAGACCGACGAACCGGCCACGAGCACCAGGTCGTGGCCCTCGAGCGTCTGGCCCACGGGACCGAGGGCGGGCGGAAGGACGCCGCGGAAGCTCGCGTGGCTCTCCGGGAAGCCGATCCGTCCACCCCCCGGCGCCGGGGTGGCCCACACCGGCAGCCGGCAGCGCTCGGCCAGGGCCACGGCGGCATCCCAGCCGCCGGCGGCGTCGAGGTCGGGACCGGCCACCAGGACCGGGTTTGACGCGCGCTCCAGGCGGCCGGCCAGCGAGAGAACGGTCTGGGGATCGGGCCCTGCCACGCCGGTCACGCGCCGGGCCAGCGTCCGCCCCAGGTCGCCCGGGTCGACCTCCTCGGTCCAGTCGTCCATCGGCAGCGACACGAAGGCCGGCCCGGCGGGCGGCAGCCCCGCCAGGTGGATGGCCCGGGCGAGCGCGGAGGGCACGTCCTGCGCGCGCGGCGGCTCGTAGCTCCACTTGACCAGCGGGTGGGGCATCCGCGTGGCGTCGCGGTTTGTCAGGTTGGCCTGCATCGTCATCTGCGCGCGCACCTGCTGGCCCGCGGTGACCAGCAGCGGCGCCTTGTTGGCCTGGGCGTTGAAGATCGCCCCAATCGCGTTGCCCACGCCCGGCGCGGTGTGCAGGTTCACGTGGCCCACCGTGTTCGAGGCCTGCGCGTAGCCGTCGGCCATCCCCACGGCCACCGCCTCCTGGAGGGCCAGCACGTAGGTGAAGTCCTCGGGAAACTCGGCCAGCATGGGCAGCTCGGTGGACCCGGGGTTGCCGAACACGGTGGTCATCCCGTGCACGCGCAGGAGGTCGAAGGCGGCTTCGCGGACCGTGGGCACGGGCTCAGTCTCCCCCAGCCGGGGCCAGGACCGCACCCGGGTTGAGCAGGTTGCCCGGATCGAGTGCGCGCTTGATCGCCCGCATGGCCGCCAGCTCGGCCTCGCTTCGCACCAGGCCCAGGTGGGCGGCCTTTGCCACCCCCACCCCGTGCTCCGCGCTGATGGTCCCCCCGCAGGCGGCGGCCAGCTCGAGTACGGCCACGTCCACCGACTCGTCCTCGGGGCCGGGTCCGAGCACGTTCACGTGCACGTTGCCGTCGCCC
>JBBREO010000106.1:0-5769 GCA_038202855.1 Solirubrobacterales bacterium | reverse complement strand
CCATCTATGCCACCGACGGCGACACGCTGAAGTCCGAGCACCTCTTCTTCGACCAGATGGACTTCCTCGGCCAGCTCGGCCTCCTCCCCGCGTAGCCCCCGACGACCGCATCGCACGGCCACCCGCCGCCCGACCTCGGGGCCGCTGTCGCTTTCCATGCAAAGCGGGCGGATCGAAACCCGGCTTTTTCACGCAGTCGGCTAGAGAGGGCGTGCTCCTGGCCGACCCTCAAAAAGCGGCGGGCGGATTGCGTGCGGATCGTCACCCGTGGGTTCGCCGTGGGTTCATTCGAGTGCCCACGCTGACATCGAGTGACCTTCACTGACGCGATGGGCTCGGGCGATGGTCGGCCCTCGATCGCCCTCGTGGTACGGGATTGCGCTCTAGCTAGCCCAGTGCGGCGGGTGGGACTCGAACCCACAAGGCCTCTCGGCCAACGGTGTTTGAGACCGTCTCGTTTACCAGTTTCGACACCGCCGCAGGCGGAGCGATTGTAAGCGCCGGGCGGTGGGGTCTGGCTAGGCGCCGGCCGGCTGGGGGCCCGAGCCGTAGGCGTCCTCGTGGTCGTCGTAGCCGTGGTCGTCCGGTCGGCGCTCGACCTCGACGTTCCACTTCTGCGCGAACCCCCGCATGGCGAAGGCCACCAGGACCAGCGACACGGGGACGAGGATGACCGTGAGCAACCCGAGCAGGTTTGCGTTGATGGTCGGAGGCAGATAGCCGCTCTTGTCGCGGTCGAACCAGCCGGGAGCCGACACGGCGGCGATCACGGCCAGGAGGATCGACAGGCCGGCGGCCAGCGGGAGGACACCGCGGCTCCAGCGCGCGACGTAGAAGGCCATCAGCGCGTAGACCAGGATGTAGGCGAAGGCGAGCGGCTGCGCCCCCTGGAGCAGCTTCCAGCCTCCGGCGGTGATGATGAGCACCAGCACGACGGTGGCGATCATCAGCAGGACGATCACCGCGCGCGCGGCCTTCGACCCCGCCTTGTCGCGATTGGGGTGCTCGATGCGCGTCTCCTCCGCCATCGCCGCGGAGTCTAATCCAGGGAGGGGCGGCCGTGTGCCGGTGCCACGTCCAGTGCGGATGGAGGGACTCGAACCCCCACGGCCTTGCGGCCACCGGCACCTAAAGCCGGCGCGTCTACCGATTCCGCCACATCCGCGGGAGAGAGCGGGGCAGCCAGGACTCGAACCTGGAATCCCCGGTTTTGGAGACCGGTGCCTTAGCCATTGGGCCACTGCCCCCGACGGCCGCCCATGCTAACGCGCCGGCCCCTTAGGATCGCCCCCAGGCACCTAGGCAAGGAGAGACATGGCGACCATCGAGAGCGTGACCGGGCCGCTCGACCCGGCGGACCTGGGCACAGTGCTCATCCACGAGCACCTGCGCTTTCGCGACACCGCGACCGCCGCCGACTTTCCCCACCTCTACGACGACGACGCCCTGCGCGCCGCTGGCGTCGAGGCCGCCAACCGTGCTCTCAGCGCCGGGGTCAAGACGATCGGCGAGCCCACCGCGATGTTCTACGACCGCGACGTCCGCTTCATGAGGTCGGTGGCCGAGGAGACCGGCCTCCAGGTGGTGCCCTGCACGGGCATCTACACCTACGACTACCTCCCCCTGAACTGGCAGTCACGCTCTGAGGACGAGATGGCCGACGCCTTCGTGCACGACATCGAGCACGGAATACAGGGCACCGACGTGAAGGCCGCGTTCCTCAAGTGCGCCGCCGACGAGGCGGGGGTGACCGAGAACGTGGAGAAGGTCCACCGAGCGTGTGCGCGGGCAAGCGTGCGCACGGGCAAGCCCGTCATGGCCCACTCGCACCCGGGCACGGGCACCGGACCCCGCCAGGTGGAGATCCTCACCGAGGAGGGCGTCGCGCCCGAGCAGATCCAGATCGCCCACACGG
Source organism: Solirubrobacterales bacterium (assembly GCA_038202855.1). Classification (GTDB taxonomy): domain Bacteria; phylum Actinomycetota; class Thermoleophilia; order Solirubrobacterales; family Thermoleophilaceae; genus JAAYBF01. The sequence goes on along the minus strand of JBBREO010000106.1, from coordinate 3,854 downwards.
GCGACACCGACGACCTCGACTACATCGAGGCGGTGCTCCAGACCGGCGTCTACATCGGCCTGGACCGCTACGGGATAGAGATGTACCTGCCCATGGACAGACGCAACGCCACCGTGCTGGCGCTGCTCGAGCGCGGACACGTGGAGCGGATGCACCTGTCCATGGACTCGTGCGCCTCAATCGACTGGTTCAACGAGGAGACGATCGCCGCGATGATGGAACAGGGCGCCGTGCGCGACTGGGACCCCGCCCTGCTGCACGAGCAGGTGGTGCCCCAGCTCAAGGAAGGCGGCATGACCGACGAGCAGCTCAACACGATGCTCGTGGAGAACACGCGCCGCTGGCTGACGCCCGCCTAGGGGCGCCGAACGCCCTCAGCAGCCGACGCCGATTCGCTCGATGAGCCACGGCCGCGCAGCACCGGCTCGCGCAAGCGACACGTTGCCGCTGCAGGTATCGACCCGGTTCGTGTGGGTGGCCTTGGTGGCGATCGCGACCGTGGCCCGGTTGCCGGCCTGCGCCGTCGTCGTGAGGCGATCGAAGCGAACGGACTGCAGCGTGGAGAACTGGGCCCGGAAGGCGTCGTAGCCGTTGAGCTGGCTCCGGAACCCTGGGCCGGCCAGCTTCCAGGCGCCCGCGTAGTCGTCGGCGGCGGCGCGCTCGTAGAAGGCGCGCGTCACCCGGGCGGGCGCGGGCTGGGCGGAGGCCGCGGGTCGCGCCTGGGCAGGCTGACCGCTGTCTTTGGCCGCCGAGCCGGGGTTCCCGTCCGGTCTGGTGAGGATGACCACGGCGATCACCACCGCCAGCAGGGCGATCAGGGCCGCAACCGCGGCGCCGCGGCGGCTACCGCGCGGCCGGGGACCGCGGGTCGGCGGTGGGGTCTCGGGGGCGGCGGGCTCTGGCTCCGGCTCCGTCGCCCTGTCCGACGTGGCCTCGATCGGGGACGTGGGCGCAAGCTCGGCGGTGGGTATCGCGGTGTCGCGGGGAACCTCGACCTCCTGCGTCTCCTCGACCTTCCGGGGCTTGGGAAGGGCCGGCGCCAGGGTCCGCTCGAGATCGCCGACGAGCTCGCCGGCGGACTGCGGCCGCTGATCGGGGTCCGACGACAGTGCGCGACAGAGCACGTCCACCGTTTCGTCGGGCGCCTCGGGCCACGCCTCCTGGAGGTCGGGAGCTCCTTCGGTGGCGATCCGGTGCACGACCTCCATGGGGGTGGCACCGGTCCGTGCCTTGCGGCCGCTGAGCATCTCGAAGGCAACCGCGGCCAGGGCGTACACGTCGGCCGCGGACGTGGCGCGCCTGCCCTCGAACTGCTCAGGGGCCATGTAGGAGGCGGTGCCCAGAGCCGTGCCCGTGGCGGTCACGCTGGTCAGCTCCACGCCCGTCGCGATCCCCAGGTCGGCGAGCTTCACCGTGCCGTCGTTGCGGACGAGGATGTTGGCGGGCTTCACGTCCCGGTGCACCACGCCCTGGCGGTGGGCGTGGTCCAGGGCCTCGGCCAGCGGACGCAGCAGGTCGAGGACCTCCGAAGGGGAGAGCGCACCCTCCTCCAGCAACTGGGCCAGGGTTCGTCCCTCGACGTACTCCATCACCAGCACGACCTGGTCCTCGTGGGTGACCACGTCGTAGACGCCGACCACGTTGGGGTGGCTCAGCGACGCCCCGAGCTTGGCCTCCCGCTTGAACCGCTCCCCGACCTCGGGGCCCGAGCCCAGGTGCAGGCGCTTGAGCGCGACGCGCCGGCCCAGCCGTTCGTCCTCGGCCAAGAGAACGGTGGCCATTCCGCCGGTGCCCAGCCGCTCGAGTACTCGGTAGCGCTCTCCTATGAGCATGCGGGGCCGGCCTAGAGCCGCGGGATCTCGTCGCCCGGCACGGGCCGGCTGAAGAGAAAGCCCTGACCGAGGGGACAGCCCCGCTCGGCGAGGAACTCCAGCTGGTCATCGGTCTCGATGCCCTCGGCCACGAGGCTAGGCGGCGCCTAGAGAGCGGGCGGAGGGAATCGAACCCTCACCTAGACCTTGGAAGGGTCGCATGCAGCCTTTACACCACGCCCGCGAGCAGGAGCCAGATCTTAGCTTCGCGCGGCCGATCAGACCGCCCTGTCCGGGTGGCTGGTCACGCCGACCCGCCGCAGGATGCGGGCGATGAGCGAGCCAACGATGAACCACAGCAGTGCGGCCAAGCCCCAGTTGACGGCGATGGACACCTTCGGCTTCTTGATCGTGAACAGGTCCTTCAAGGGGCCGACCAGAGTCTTGCCCAGGTCGTGGATTGCCTTCACGATCGAGTTGCTCGTGTTCGCGTCGAGCACCTTGAGCAGGATGGCCGCGACGATGATCGCCACGATGATCGTGGTGACCAGCATCACCAGCCGCGCTGCCAGCAGGAAGCCGCCGCCCACGCCGCGCCGCGCGGTCGCCGTCACGCCCGTCTCGCGCCCGTCACCGGCTCGGTCTCGTCCTCGCGCTCGTCTGCGACCTGTCGCCATCCTGACCATCCTTCCCTCGGGGACCGTTGGCCCTACCTACCCCGTTCCCCCCACTTGACTCACCGGCGCTAGCATCCGGCCCCTCGGGGCGTGGCGCAGTCTGGTAGCGCACTCGGCTGGGGGCCGAGCGGTCGCTGGTTCAAATCCAGTCGCCCCGATACCCAGGAGGCCCGCTCTACGAGCGGGCTCTGGCCGCCCGTAAAGCTCCCGCCCTGCCACCTCGACTCTTCCGTGGTACCGGGCGTGGTACCGGCACACTGCCCAGGTGGCAACCCGAGAGCTGGATCGATGACGAGCGCAGGGCGGCCGTGCTCGTAGGGCAAGAGGTCCAGCACACAGTCGCGGCCCATCACGGGTCGACCGTGGTGGTCTGGGGTTGGGAACCAACGTTGGGGGACGCCTGCGGGTGAGCACTCATCCGGCTTCGAGGAGGAGTTCGAACGAGTCCGCGAGCGACACGACGCGGGCGAGGCGGTGGACGCCAAGCTGCGCTATGCCTAGGTGGTGGCCGCCACCGCTCAGCTGGTTGGCCGATGCTCCGCGCGAGGCTCGAGCCGGCCACCTCCCACTGGTGAGGCCTACTGATGAGGCCGGGTCAGGCCGCCAGTCGATATTGCTACACGATCCGTGCGTCGCTCGGAGGGACATCTCAGGCCGCCTATTCGACTACACCCGCGACGGCTGTTCGCGCCGGGGCGGGGCGTTCGTTGCTGGTCACGCGGATGCCGGTCAGGCCCATGGCCCGAGCGACGCCCGCCAAGAGCGGAAGTGGCGATCCCCGGCCACTTCCCCGAACACTGACTGCGCGCCACACCGGTGGCGGATCGCGCGCCGACCGGCGGGTCTGCGGCGCAACCGGCTGGAGCATTCGTCGCAGGGACGCGCTCCCCACTGTCGAACGTCGCGCCATGGGCGACGATCATCCCCTCGGGGTACGCAGTCGCCTTGGCCGAGGCGTACAAGAGTCGTTGCACGGCAACGCCACGGCGTTCGGCTACTCGGTGACGATCACCGCGAGCTTCGGGGCGGTGCAGCACGAACGTGGTCAGCCCTCATACGTGGATCTGCTGCTCTTCGGCGTAGGCGCTGTGATCGCCTTCGCCGTCGTGGAAGCTGTCGTGAGTGGCGGGTTCCGCGTCCCTCTCGTGCATGGCTCAGAGCAAGTCGTCACGCTCGGTACCGCGCTGGCGTTTCTCTCGGTCGCGTTTGCGATTACAACGGCACTCGGCGCCGCGCACTTCCTGAGCGGCGGTGTCGCCTGGTTCGCCGGTGCGCTTGGCGGGTCCGTCGTCTTCGTTCTGGCCGAGAGCCTGGAGTTCATGCTGGCCGAGTGGCTGCAGGAGCGTCGCGGGGAACCCACCGAGTA
>JBBREO010000105.1:0-5884 GCA_038202855.1 Solirubrobacterales bacterium | reverse complement strand
GGCTTCCTCGCGTTCCTGGTGCTCGTGCCGCTGGCCGTGGCCGGCTACGTGCTGCTCGAGCGCCGCCGCGGGCGCGCGGCCGCGGCCTTCGCCTCGCCGGCCACCATGCCGTCGGTCGTGCGCTCGCGCCCAGGCTGGCGGCGGCACGTGCCCATGGCCGTCTACGCACTCGCACTCGCGGCGCTGCTTGTGGCGCTGGCCCAGCCCGAGCGCACCGTCGCCGTGCCCGACGGGCGTGCGGCGGTGATGCTGACCACCGACCAGTCCAGCTCGATGGCGGCCACCGACGTGCGGCCCTCCCGGCTGGGGGCGGCGCGCAAGGCGGCGCGCGCGTTCCTGGCCGACGTCCCTGCCGAGGTGAAGGTGGGCAGCGTGGGCTTCAACGATCGCGTGCGCGGCATCGAGAGCCCGCGCACCGCCCGCGAGCCCGTGCGCCAGGCGATCGATGCCCTCGCCGCCGGTGGGGGCACGGCGACCGGAGAGGCGCTGGCGGCATCGCTGCGCTCGCTGGAGCGGGCGCGCGGCCCGCGCGGGCGCTACCCCGCGGCCATCGTCCTGCTCTCCGACGGCTTCTCCACCTCGGGTCGCGATCCGATCGAGGTGGCCCGCGAGGCCCGGCGAAAGGGAGTGCGCATCTACACGGTCTCCTTGGGCACCGAGCGCGGCACGATCCAGGTGCCCCGGCGCTCCGGCGGGACGGTGACCCGCCGGGTGCCGCCCGACAGCGAGTCGCTGCGCGAGATAGCGAGCATCACACACGGCCGCACCTACCGGGCGGGCGACGAGGTGCGCCTCGACGCGGTCTACCGCGAGCTAGGCGACCGCGTGGGGACGCGCAAGGAGAAGCGCCAGGTCACGGCGGCATTCGCGGGCGGCGCGCTGCTGCTCCTGCTGGCGGGCGGCCTGACGTCGCTGCGCTTCTTCGGGCGGCTGGTGTAGGCCCCTGGCCGGTCCCGCTAGCTTGGACGACCATGGACGACACCGAGTCAGAGGCGCCCGAGGCCCGCGAGGCGCTCGAGGAGGCGCTGTACGAGGTCAAGCGGATCATCGTGGGCCAGGACGCGATGCTCGAGCGCCTGCTCGTGGCCGTGCTGGCCGGAGGCCACGTCCTGCTCGAGGGCGTGCCGGGCTTGGCCAAGACGCTCACGGTCAAGACGCTGGCCGACGTCTCCGGTGGCACGTTCAGCCGAATCCAGTTCACCCCCGACCTCGTGCCCTCGGACCTGATCGGCACGCGCGTCTATCGCCCCGACACCGGGCAGTTCGACGTCGAGCTGGGGCCGGTGTTCGGCAACCTGCTGCTGGCCGACGAGATCAACCGCGCGCCCGCGAAGGTGCAGTCGGCGCTCCTGGAGGTGATGCAGGAGGGCCAGGTCACGATCGGCGGCGGCACCTACGAGGTGCCCAGCCCCTTCCTCGTGCTGGCCACCCAGAACCCGATCGAGTCCGAGGGCACCTACCCGCTGCCCGAGGCCCAGGTCGACCGGTTCCTGATGAAGGTGGTGGTCGACTACCCCACGCCGTCGGAGGAGGCCACGGTGGTCGAGCGGGTGATCGGCACGCCGGCCGTGGTGGAGCAGCGCCTGTCGATGGAGGCGCTGCTGCGCTACCGCGAGGTGGTGCGCCAGGTCTACGTGGACCGCGAGGTGGTCGACCACGCCGTCGAGCTCGCCGACGCCACCCGGCGCCCCGACCGCTTCGGCCTCGATGAGCTGACCGGGCTGATCGACTACGGCGCCAGCCCGCGCGGGCCGATCTCCCTGATCCAGTCCGCCCAGGCGCTGGCGCTGCTGCGCGGGCGCCGCTACGTGCTGGCCTCCGACGTCCGCGACCTCGCCCCCGACGTCCTGCGTCACCGCATCGTCCTCTCCTACGACGCGCTCAGCGACGGGGTGGACGCCGACGACGTGCTCGACCGGGTGCTCGACAAGCTGGTCGAGCCCGGGGCGGAGACGAAGGGCCCCGAAGCCGTCTCGGCGTGAGCCGGCCGCCCGGCTCCCAGGGCCCCGGCCCGATGCCGGGCTCCGTCCTGGGGCCGCTGGAGCTGGCGATGGCCCGGCGGGCGGGCTCGCCGCTGGCCGGCGACCGTCCCGCGCCCGGCGTGGGCCAGGGCACCGAGCTGGCCCAGCTGCGTCCCTACATGCCCGGTGACGACGTTCGCCGGCTCGACCCCGCCGCCACCGCCCGCACAGGCCAGCCCTACGTGCGCCTCCAGGTTCCCGAGCGCCAGCTGACCACGTGGATGGTGCTCGACCTGTCGCCCTCGATGGCGTTCGGCACCGCCGAGCGGCTGAAGTCCGATGTGGCCGAGGGGGCCGCCCTGGTGGTGGGCCGGATAGCCACCCGCCGCGGGGGGCGGCTGGGGCTGATCAGCTGCGGGGGCGAGCTGGACAGGGTGCTGCCGCCGCGCGGGGGGCGGACGGGCTACGTGGCGCTCACCCGCGTGCTCGGGGAGGGGCCCGGGCCCGACGGCCACGCTGACCCAGCGGCGCTCGCGCAGGCGCTGGGACGCGCGGGTCGGCTGGCCCAGCGCGCCGGCCTGGTCACGGTCATCTCCGACTTCCGCGGACCGCGCGACTGGCGGCGATCGATGACCGCCCTGGGGCTGCGGCACTCCTTGCTGGCCATCGAGGTGGGCGATCCCCGCGAGGGGGAGCTCCCGGCCGCCGGGCACCTGTCGCTGGTCGACCCCGAGAGCGGACGCCACCTGCGCGTGGACACCTCCGACGAGCGCCTGCGCCATCGCTTCGAGGCCGCCGAGCGCGAGCGCCGCGCGGCCGTGGCGGCCGACCTGCGCCACGCCGGCGCCCAGCACGTGGTGCTGCGCACGGACTCCAATTGGCTGCGCGACCTGGGTCGCGCACTCACCGGGGCGGAGCGGCGGCCGCGCAGCGGGGGCCCGCGCTGAGCTTCGCCGACCCGCTGCTGCTGCTGGCCCTGCTGGCCCTCCCGGCCGCCCTCGGCCTCCAGCGCCTGCTGGCCCACCGCGCCCGTCGCCACGCCATCCGCTTTCCCGGCGTCGACACCCTCGCCCTCGTCGTTCCGACCGTCCCACGGTGGCGAAGCCGGCTGCCGCTCGCACTGTTCCTGGCCGCGCTCGCGGCCCTCGCCCTGGCGCTGGCCAAGCCCGAGCGCAGCATCGGGGTCCCGGTCGAGCGGGCGTCGGTGATGCTGGTCACCGACGTGTCGCGCTCCATGCGCGCCGACGATGTCGACCCGAGCCGGCTCGAGGCCGCCCGCCGAGCCGGTCAGCGCTTCCTGGACAAGGCGCCGGGGCAGCTGCGGATCGGCTCGGTCACCTTCTCCGACCGTCCCCAGATCGTCGAGAGCCCTTCGGCGAACCGCGACGACGCGCGCTCGGTGCTCGACGGGCTGGTGGCCGACGGCGGCACCGCCACCGGCGACGGCCTGTCGGCCGCGCTGGGCGCGCTCGAGCGCGACCGCGGAAAGGACGGCAAGCGCACGCCGGCCGCGATCCTGCTGCTCTCCGACGGCGAGTCGACCGTCGGCCGCGACCCGGTCGGCGTGGCCCGCCAGGCCGGCCGGCTCGGCATCCCGGTGTACACGGTCGCGCTGGGCACGGAGACCGCGGTCGTCGAGGGCCCCAACGGTGAGCTGCTGCCGGTGCCCCCGGACCCCGAGACGCTGCGGCGGATGTCGGAGGTCTCGAAGGGCCAGGCCTTCACCGCCAAGCAGTCCGATCAGCTGGACAAGGTCTACGAGCAGCTGGGCTCGCGGATCGGGCAGCGCAAGGTCAAGCGCGAGATGACGTCGGGGTTCGCCGGTGTGGGGGCCGCGCTGCTGGCCGCCGCGGCCGGGCTGGCGCTGCGCTTCCGGGGCCCGCTGCCCTGACTAGGCGTCGGAGCGAGGCTCGACCACCAGCGCCCCGTCCTCGGACACCGCCAGCTGTCGACGGCCGGCTATCAGGTCGCACAGCTCCTGCCCCACCAGCTCCCGGCGCCAGCCCGACAGCGCGCGGACGTCCCCGTCGACGCGGTCGCGGCGCACGGAGGCGACCAGGGCCGTGAGCTCGGACTGGGTGGCGATCAGCTCGCTGGCCACGCCGCTCTCGCGCGAGCGGTGGCGCACCACCGCCTGGGCCAGCGAGACCAGCGGTGCCTCGGAGGCGTCGCGCTTGGGCGGCTGCGGCGCAGCGGGTGGGGGCTCCTCCGACTGGCCGCGGGCGATCTGCTCGATCAGCTCTGCTCCCCGCCGGTGCTGGGTGGGCTGGGGGAGGCCGCGGATGTTCTCCAGCGCGGCGCGGTCCTTGGGGGCGCGCCGGGCCAGCTCCACGAGCACCTGGTCGGGCAGCACCGAGGTGGGTGGGCGGTCGAGCTCGCGGGCCACGCCATCGCGCCACTCGGCCAGCCGGTGGGCCACGGCCCGGCCGCGCGGGTCCAGGCGGCCGAGCTTGGGCAGGCGCTCGTAGGAGCGCTCGACCGAGCGCACGTCGTCGGAGGCCTCGACCAGCCGGCTCTCCTCGCGCGCCCAGTCCACTCGCCCGCGCTCGCTGAGCTGGTCCTCCAGCGCGGTGCCCAGCGCCAGCAGGAGGCGGGCGTCGTCGGCGGCGTACTCGAGTTGCTTGGCGGTGAGCGGGCGCTTGTCCCAGCGCGTGAATCCCTCCCCGCCCTTCAGCTGCACGCCCAGCACGCGGCGCACGAGCTGCTCGTAGCCCTCCTGGTTGCCGAAGCCGAGGAAGCCCGCCGCCACCTGGGTGTCGAAGACGGAGGTGATCGTGGTGCTCCAGGTGCGCCGGATGATGGCCACGTCCTGTCGCCCCGCGTGCATGACCACCTCGACCTCGGGGTCGGCCAGCACGGCGGCGAGCGGCTCGACGTCCAGCGACGGCTCGGCGATCGGGTCGAGCACCTCGGTGCGCACGCCCTCGGGCGCCGCGGGGTCGGGCACGGCGACCTGGACCAGGCACAGCTGGGCCTGGTAGCGGCGCTCGGAGACGAACTCGGTGTCGATGGCGATCCGCCGGTGCTCGGCGGCCCGCTCGGCCAGGGCCTCGGTCATCGAGGCAGATCATGGCGGATACCTTGTCCCGGGTGAGTGGACTCCTCCTGGCCCTGCTCGCCGCCCTGTCGGGTCCCGCACACCCGGCCCCCGCGGCGACAGCCCCGTCCCCGCGGGCCCGACCCGCGGTCATCCAGCGCCCGATCCCCTTCCCCACGAGGCGCAAGCGCGAGATGCGCGCTTACGCCCGCCGCCACTACGGGATCGACGATTTCCGCCTGCGCGCTCCCAAGGTGATCGTCGAGCACTTCACCGCCACGGACACGTTCGCGCCGGCCTTCGAGACATTCGCCCGCGATGTCCCCGACGTGGAGCTCCACGAGCTGCCTGCCACGTGCGCCCACTACGTGATCGATCGCGACGGCACGATCTACCAGCTCGTGCCGACCCGGCTCATGTGCCGGCATACCGTGGGGCTCAACTACACGGCGATCGGAATCGAGCACGTGGGTCGCAGCGACGCCGGGCTGCTGGGTGACCGCCGCCAGCTGCGGGCCTCGCTCAGGCTCACCCGTTACCTGCAGGCCACCTACGGGATCGCCACCCGCGACGTGATCGGGCACTCCGAGAGCCTTCGCAGCCCCTATCACCGCGAACGGGTCGCCCGCCTGCGGTCCCAGACCCACGGGGACCTGCGTCCCGCGGCGATGCGGCGCTACCGGCGCGCCCTCTAGCGCTAGGAGCCCTGGGGCAGGTCGCCGTCGCGGCGCACGCGCGAGACGATCCGGTCGAGCCGGTCGCCGGCCCGCTCGATCGGGCCGCCGAGCTCGATGATGCGCGCGACCTGGTCGTTGGCCCGGGCCAGCTCGACCTGGGAGCGTTCGAGCTCGGCATGGGCGTTGTGCGCGCTCTGCAGCAGGGGCCC
>JBBREO010000104.1:0-6056 GCA_038202855.1 Solirubrobacterales bacterium | reverse complement strand
GAGCCGTTGCCCCCCGTCGCCGCCCCGTTGCCGTTCCCGTCGCCGTGGCCCAGGCCGGCCGCCACGCGAGCGCCCAGGCCAGTGTCCACGTTGGCCCAGTAGGCGATCACCCGCTGCTTCATCGGGTCGGTCACCTCGGGGGCGCTGGCGTGGCCGACGATGCCGTCGACCAGCGCCTGGCGGTTGCCGTCGTCCATGACCTCGTTGAAGAGCGTCCGGGGCTGGACGAAGTCGTCGTCCTCGGCGTGCTTCTCGTACGCATAGCGACCTAGCTCCGCGCCCTCGACGTCCCAACCCAGGTCGGCGCCCATCTCGGGCCCCGCGGCGGCCGGGCCGCCCTTGGTGTTGGGGGCGTACACCGGCTGGTCGCCGGCGTGGTTGTAGGCCATGTGGCCGTCCTTGTTGTACGAGCTGACCGGCGCGTGTGGCGCGTTGATCGGCAGTTGCTCGTGGTTCACGCCCACCCGGTGCAGGTGGGTGTCGTGGTAGGAGAAGATCCGCGCCATCAGCATCTTGTCGGGCGAGAGGCCGGTGCCCGGCACCAGGTTGGCCGGCTTGAACGTGGCCTGCTCCACCTCGGCGAAGAAGTTGGCCGGGTTGCGGTCCAGCGTCAGGCGCCCGAGCGTGATCGGCGGGTAGTCGGACTTGGGCCAGACCTTGGTCAGGTCGAACGGGTTGAAGCGGTAGTCCGCCGCCTCCTCGAACGGCATGACCTGCACCTCGAGGCGCCAGGACGGGTGGTCGCCCTTCTCGATCGAGTTGAACAGGTCGCGGCGGTGGTAGTCGGGGTCCTCGCCCGCTAGGCGGTCCGCGTCGGCCTCGGCCAGGTTCTCGATCCCCTGCTCGGTCTTGAAGTGGTACTTGACCCAGAAGCGCTCGCCGCCCGCGTTCACCCACGAGTAGGTGTGCGAGGAGAAGCCGTGCTGGTGGCGCCAGGTGGCGGGGATGCCGCGGTCGGACATGAGCACCGTCACCTGGTGGGCCGACTCCGGCGACAGCGTCCAGAAGTCCCACTGCATCTCGTGCGAGTGCATGCCGGTGTCGGGCAGGCGCTTCTGGGAGTGGATGAAGTCCTGGAACTTCGACGGGTCGCGCACGAAGAAGACCGGCGTGTTGTTGCCGACCATGTCGAAGTTGCCCTCGTCGGTGTAGAACTTGATCGCGAAGCCGCGCGGGTCGCGGACCGTGTCGGCAAAGCCCTGCTCGCCGGCCACGGTGGAGAAGCGCAGGAAGGTGTCGGTGCGCTTGCCGGGCTGGAGGAAGCCGGCCTTTGTGAACTGCGACACGTCCTCGGTGACCTCGAAGAAGCCGTGGGCGCCACCGCCCTTGGCGTGCACCACGCGCTCGGGCACGCGCTCGCGGTTGAAGTGCTGCATCTTCTGTACGACGTAGTGGTCGTGCAGCGCGATGGGGCCGCTGGGTCCGACGGTGAGCGAGAACTCGTCGCTCGTGGCCGGGATGCCCGAGTCGGTGGTGGTGCGCTTGGTCTCGTCGCTCATGTCTCGCTTCTCCTCGTACGGCCGGGTAGGGGTGCTCCCTCTTCTTACCAGGCCCGGTCGGCAGGAGGTAAGAACCCCCGGCCGAGTCGACGCGTAGCCCTGAAGGAATGCCATCGACCGCCCTCATGTGGTTTCGCCGCGACCTGCGGGTGCGAGACCTCCCGGCCCTCGCGGACGCCGCCAGGGCCGACGAGATCGTCCCCGTCTTCGTGTTCGACGACCGGCTGCTCAAGAGCGGCCGCTTCCCCAGTGCCCACCGCACGACCTTCATGCACGGCTGCCTGACCGAGCTCGACGGCGCGCTGCGCGAGCGCGGCGCCCGGCTCGTGGTGCGCAACGGCCGCCCGGAGGTCGAGATACCGAAGCTGGCCCTGGAGGTGGGCGCCGGCGCCGTCCACTTCACCGCCGACGCCTCACCCTGGGCGCGCAAGCGCGACCGCCGGGTGTGCAAGGCGCTGGAGGCCGGGGGCATCGCCGCCCACGCCGCGCCGGGGGCGTTCGTGGTCGACGACCCCGCCCTGCTTCTGACCAAGGACGGGCGCCCCTACACCGTGTTCTCCCCCTTCGCCCGCACGTGGAGCGACTCCCCGCGACGCTCGCCGGTCGGCGCCCCACGCGCACTGTCCATGCCGGCGAACGTGAGGACAGGGCGGATGCCCAGCCTCGCCGCCCTCGGAGTGGAGGACCCGCCCGAGCTGGCCTTCGAGCCCGGCGAGATCGCCGCGCGCAAGGCGATGGCGGCCTTCCTGCGCTCGCGCCTGGAGGCCTACGAGGAGCGGCGCGACTTCGCCGCGGGCGGGTCCTCGCGCCTGTCCCCCTACATGCGCTGGGGCTGCATCTCTCCGCTCGAGCTGGAGCAGAAGGCGGACGAGCACGGCGGGAAGGGCGCGAGCTCCTACCGCAACGAGATCGCCTGGCGCGACTTCTACTCCGCCGTGCTCATCCACTTCCCGCACGTGGTGGCGCAGGAGTTCCAGGAGCGCTACCGCGACCTGGAGTGGGCACCGCCGGACACCGAGCACCTCGACGCCTGGCGCGAGGGCCAAACGGGCTACCCGTTCGTGGACGCCGGCATGCGCCAGCTGCGCGCGGAGGGCTGGATGCACAACCGCGTGCGGATGGTGGTCGGCTCGTTCCTGACCAAGGACCTGCACCTGGACTGGCGCCTGGGCGAAGCCCACTTCATGGAGTGGCTGATCGACGGCGACATGGCCGCCAACAACGGCAACTGGCAGTGGATCGCCTCCGTGGGCACCGACCCGGCGCCCTACTTCCAGCGGCTGTTCAACCCCGCACGCCAGCAGCGTCGCTTCGACCCCGACGGCGAGTACGTGCGCCGCTGGGTGCCCGAGCTGACCGGCGTGCCGGACGATCGGCTGGCCGAGCCGTGGACGATGAGCGAGGGCGAGCAGAAGATGGCCGGCTGCGCGATCGGTCGGGACTACCCCGAGCCGATCGTCGACCACGCCGAGGAGCGGAAGGTCGCCCAGGAGCGCTACCGCGCCTCCGCGTAGGAGAGAATGCCGGCATGAGCACCGCGGCCACCAACAAGAGCTCGCTGTTCGACGGCGTGGGCGCACGCCTGGAGGCCGCCGCGCAGGTGGCCAAGGTCTCCGAGGACACGCTCGAGCGGCTGCGGCTTCCGCAGTCGGTGCTCAAGGTCTCGGTGCCCGTGCGCATGGACGACGGCTCGCTGCGCACCTTCCCCGGCTACCGCGTGCGCTACGACGCCACGCGCGGGCCGACCAAGGGCGGCATCCGCTTCCACCCGCGGGTGAACACCGACGAGGTGCAGTCGCTCGCCTTCTGGATGACCTTCAAGTGCGCCTGCCTGGACCTGCCCTTCGGCGGTGCCAAGGGCGGCATCAGCGTGGACGTCAAGGAGCTCTCGCTGGCCGAGCTGGAGCGGCTGTCGCGCAAGTACATCGACCGGATCGCCGACGCGATAGGGCCCGACGTGGACATCCCGGCGCCCGACATGTACACGAACCAGATGGTGATGGGCTGGATGGTGGACCAGTACTCCACCATCAAGCGGGCCCAGACACCGGCGGTGATAACGGGCAAGCCGCTGGCGCTGGGCGGCAGCCTGGGGCGCGACACCGCCACCGCCGACGGGGCCTTCCACGTGCTCGCCACGCTGCGCCCGAAGCTGGCCGAGGTCAACGGCCAGCACGACGGCGACGGCGTGACGGTGGCCATCCAGGGCTTCGGCAACGCCGGCGCGCGGATGGCCGAGCTGTGCGCGAACGCGGGCTACCGCGTGGTGGCCGTCTCGGACTCCACGCGCGCGGTGCGCGACGACGACGGGCTGGACGTGGCCGCGCTGCGCGAGGCCAAGTCCGAGGACGGCGAGCTGCCCGCCGGCGCCGGCGAGGAGCTCGACCCCGAGGAGCTGCTGGAGCTGGAGGTGGACGTGCTGATCCCGGCCGCCCTGGAGGGCGTGATCACCACCGAGAACGCCGACCGGGTGCGCGCGCGATCGGTGCTCGAGGTGGCCAACGGGCCGGTGGCCGTGGAGGCCGACGAGCCCCTGGCCGACAACGGCGTGACGGTGATCCCCGACATCCTCGCCAACGCAGGCGGGGTGACGGTGTCGTACTTCGAGTGGGTGCAGAACCGCGGCGGGCTGCGCTGGGGCGCGGACCAGGTGGCGGACGGCCTGAAGGACCGGATGGTGCGCGAGACCGACAACGTGTGGGAGCTCGCCCGCGACCGCGAAGTGAGCCTGCGGACCGCCGCCTACGCGCTGGGATTGGAGCGGATCTCCGAGGCGGTGGACGCCACGGGCTCGGCCGAGGCCTACCGCAACGGGCGCTGAGTCCGCGTCAGCGCGCGGCGGCCTGGTCCGGCGCGTCGCCCAGCACGAAGATCTCGATCCCCATGTGGGGGAAGAAAAGGATCTGGCTGTGGTAGGTGAGCACCTCGCGGCCCGTGATCCTCTCCACCGCCTCCGTGGTCTGCTTGGTCATGACCTCCTGAAAGCGCAGCCGGTATTGGCGCACGAGCCGTTCTTCGCCGGCGTCGATAAGGGTCTTCTCGTTCTGTGTCAGGCCCCCATCGAGCACGCAGAAGACGTAGTTGTCGTTGATGTAGGTCTTGGCCTTGTCGGGCCCGCGGCCGTAGAAGTGCTTCTTCAGGCCGACCATGGCGTTCGACAGCTGGGCGGTCATGCTCGAGCCCGACTCGGCCTCAACCCCGTCCAGCCAGTCGGGCTCGGTCAGCTCGCGGCTGGAGGCCTGGGTCGGGTGCTCGCGGGAGTCGGTCAAGGTCCGCAGATGCTAGGCGCTACGCCTGGAACATGTGGCTTTGGTCGCAAGTGAAGGGGTTTGGATCGTTCGTATGAGGGCACCCAGGGTCGGCTGGAGGATGGCGCGGCCCGCTGTCCGCTCCCGCGACACTCAGGCCCTCAGGACCGCTGACCGCCCGAAGACGGCTCTCCGCGGGACTCCAGGTCGTCCATCCGTACCCCAACGACAGGAGTACCCCATGGCAGCACGAGACGTGACCACAGGCGGCGAAGGCCGCGACGCAGGCGGCCTCGGCCGCGGCGTGGGTCAGACGGCCCGCCGCCTGACCACTGAGACCAAGCAGTTCTTCAAGACGAGCGAGTTCGGGGCCTACGTGATCGTGTTCATAGGCATCCTGATCGCCGCGAACCAGATCGAGGGCAACGGCGGCGACGATTACTTCACAGCCGACAAGGCGTGGCTCTATATCACGCTGCTCACCTTCGGCTACATGCTGAGCCGCGGGATCGCCAAGTCGGGCGTGCGCGAGCCCTACAGCTCGGGCGGCGACGACCACTAAGCAGCGGTGTTCCGCTTCACCAAGCGGCCGGGCAGGCGCACCGAGGTGCGCTTCATGCCCGGCTGCCTGGTGGGGTCGATCGTGCTCTCGATCGCCCTCACCGTGCTGATCAACGTGCTGATCCGGCTGTTCTGACCGGTTAGCCGTCAACATGGTGCGATGGCTCAGGACACCGACCTGGCCGAGCGCATGCGGACGCTGCTGGCCACCGAGGACGGCGTGAGCGAGAGGCGCATGTTCGGCGGCTTGGCCTTCCTCATCGACGGCCACATGGCGGTGGCTGCCAGCGGCCGGGGCGGCCTGATGGTCCGTGTCGACCCGGCCGAGTCCGACGCCTTGATCGACTCCTCCTCGGCCGAGCGGATGATCATGCGCGACCGGCCCATGGACGGCTGGCTGCGCGTCCCCAGCGCCGAGCTCGAGGCCGACGAGCAGCTCAAGCAGTGGGTCCGCACTGGCGTCTCGTACGCTCGTTCGCTTCCGCCCAAGGGCTGAGCGGACTAGGCCAAGGCGCCGGCCGCGATGCTGGCCAGGCCGGCGGCCACGGCCACTCCCAGGCCCACGACGCGGAAGCGCCTCCGGTCGAGGCGCAGGAACACCGCCCTTCCCGCGGGCCGGCCCACCGCGATCGCCACGAGCAGAACGGCCAGCCACGGCCCGGTCACGCGCCCCAAGTCCAACCTCCCGGCGGCCAGCAGGACCAGCA
This sequence comes from Solirubrobacterales bacterium, assembly GCA_038202855.1. Taxonomy (GTDB): domain Bacteria; phylum Actinomycetota; class Thermoleophilia; order Solirubrobacterales; family Thermoleophilaceae; genus JAAYBF01. The sequence continues at coordinate 41 of JBBREO010000104.1, read as the reverse complement.
GCGAGCCGAGGCTGAGGAGCACGAAGCAGGCGGCCAGGGAG
>JBBREO010000103.1:0-6068 GCA_038202855.1 Solirubrobacterales bacterium | reverse complement strand
GGCCCGGCTCGAGCTGTCCGAGAACGGCGGCGCCGCCGTGGCCGAGGTGGCCGTGCCCGGGGGCGTGGTCGAGCTGCTCGAGGGCGGCGACTTCGATCCCGGCGAGGCCGGGCGCCGGATCGCCGCCCAACGCGAGAAGCTCACCGACGAGGTCCAGCGGCTCGAGAAGAAGCTCGGCAACGAGCGCTTCGTGCAGCGGGCCCCGGCCGAGGTCGTGGATGGCGAGCGGGCCAAGCTGGCCGACTACCGCCGCTCATTGGAGCGACTGGGGTGAGACTCTCGGCCGATGCTCGCGGGATCGCCGGTCGGGCTGTGATCCTCCGCTCGGCGTGAGCACCTGGACCCTGGATCGGGCCGAGCGCTACCTGCTCGACCTGGAGTTGTTCGGCATGCGCTTCGGCCTGGATCGCATGCACCGCCTGACCACGGCGCTGGGCATGCCCCAGCGCCGCTTCACGCCCATCCACGTGGTCGGCTCGAACGGCAAGTCCTCCACCGTCCGCTTCGCTGCCGCGATCCTGGAGCGTCACGGCCTCCGCACGGGCAGCTACACCTCCCCCCACCTGGTTTCGTTTCGGGAGCGGATCGAGGTGGGGGAGGAGCCCGTGTCGGCCGAGCGCTTCGCCGCCGCGGTGCAGCGCGCGGCCAAGGCGGCCGAGATCGTGGAGAGGGCAGGGGGAGAGGACGACGTGGTCACCCAGTTCGAGGCGCTCACCGCCGCGGCCTACCACGAGCTGGCCGCCCAGAAGGTGGAGGTGGCCGTGATCGAGGCCGGCCTGGGCGGGCGCTACGACGCCACCAACGTCATTCCCTCGCCGGTTCAGGTGCTCACGGGCGTGGGACTCGAGCACACGCGCTGGCTGGGGCCGACCCTGGCCGACATAGCCGAGGAGAAGCTGGCGGTCGTGCGCGACCACGCGACGCTGGTCACCGGGCCGCTGCACCCCGAGGCGGAAGCGGTGGCCGCGCGGGTGGTGGCCGAGCGCCACGCCACCTGGGTGCGCTCACCGGAGCCGCCCGCGGTGGCGCTGCGGGCCGCGGGCGGCTTCCAGCGCCAGAACTTCGCGCTGGCCTGCGCCGCCGCCGAGGCCCTGCTGGGCCACCCGCTAGACGCCGGGGCGGTGGCCGACGCCGCCGCCCAGACCCGCATCCCCGGGCGCCTGGACCCGGTAGGAGACCACCCACTGGTAGTGCACGACGGCGCCCACAACCCGGCCGGCGCGCGGGCGCTCGCCGGTGCGCTCGAAGAGGTGGTCGGCCCCCGCCGGCCGACGGTGCTGGTGGCCAGCGTGCTGGAGGACAAGGACGCCGCGGGCATGCTCGAGGCGCTGGTCGGGCACTTCGACGAGCTGGTGTTCACCCGCTGCTCGAACCCGCGGGCGCTCTCGCCGGCCACGCTGGAGTCGCTGGCCGCCCGCGTGGGCGCCGGGCCCGCGCGCACGGTGGCCGACCCCGCCGCCGCGGTGGAGCTGGCCCGCTCGCTGGCCGGTCCGGAGGGCGCCGTGGTGGTCACCGGCTCGATCTACCTGATCGCCGACCTCGTGCGGCCCGAGGGCGCCGCCCGGGCGTCGCGCCTGTAGCGCTCGACCGGCGCCCGTGGGAGGATGCGCGCCGATGAACCAGGGAGAAGGACCCGGATTTGGAGCGATGATCGGCCTGGTGGCCGTGGTCGTGGCCGCCGTGATCCTGGTCTTCTTCGGGATCGGCTACCTGCTCGGGCGGATCCTGCTCTAGCGGCCATACGGCGTGCTGTTTACGGGTCGGGCAGGGATGCCCGTCCTGTCGAAGGTCTACACTCCCCTCGCTCCATGGGCCCCCTCGCCGTCTTCGGGATCACGAACGACGGGTTGAACCTCGCGGTCAACCTCGTGCTCCTTTTCCTCTTCGTCCTCTACTTCGCCCTGATCTGGTGGACGTACTCGGACGCCCGGCGCCGGATCGAGGATCCGATGATCGTGGCCTGCGCCACCGCTGCCTCGGTGTTTCCCTTCATCGGGACGGTCGTCTACCTGATCGTGCGCCCGCCCGAGTACCTGGAGGACGTGCGCGAGCGCGAGCTCGAGATCGCGGCGGCCGAGGCGCGTCTGGCCGGGGCCGAGCACCACGTCTGTCCCTACTGCTCGAACGAGGTCGAGAAGTCTTTCCTGCGCTGCCCAAACTGCATGCACCGGCTCAAGGAGCCCTGCACCACGTGCGGCAAGCCGCTCGACCCGCGCTGGCGCATCTGCCCCTACTGCGAGGCCGAGGTGGGGGGCGCCCAGCCCCAGCCCGCGCGCCAACGGCGCACGCGCCGCGAGCGACCGCCCGCTACCACCGATCCGGCTGCCCAGGCGGCCGGCGAGCAGCCGCCCCGGCGCACGGCCCAGCGCGAGCGCCCCGCCCGCGAGGACGGCTCGCGCCGCGAGGCCGCGCCCCAGCGCGCCACCCCCCAGCCGGCTGCGCCACAGACCGAAGCCCGGCCGGCGGCCCGCCCGCCGGCCCAGCCCGAACGCCCCGCGGGCGAGACCCCGCGGGAGCGCCCCACGGGCGATCGCGCCCGTCCCTAGCTAGCTAGCTATACGGATTGACACGTCGTCAATCCGTTTCACGCTGTCAATCCGCAACGGAAAGGACCCCACGTGGCAAGGACCCTGATCCTGGTCAAGCCGGACGCCTTCGAGCGCAACCTGACGGGCGAGGTGATCGCCCGCTTCGAGCGCAAGGGCCTGAGGATCGCCGCGCTCAAGCACATGACCGTCGAGCGCGCGCAGGCCGAGGAGCACTACGCCGAGCACGCCGAGAAGCCCTTCTTCGGCGAGCTGGTCGACTTCATCACCGGCGGTCCGCTCGTGGCGATGGTGCTCGAGGGCCACGAGGCCGTGGCGGCCGCGCGCCAGGTCATCGGGGCGACCAACCCGGTGGAGGCCGCCCCCGGGTCGATCCGGGGCGACTTCGGCCTGGAGGTCCAGACCAACCTCGTGCACGGCTCGGACTCCGACGAGTCCGCCGCCCGCGAGACCGGGATCTTCTTCCCGGAGCTCTGATGCTCGTGCTGGCGTCGGGATCGCCGCAGCGCCGGGCGATCCTGGCCCAGCTGGGGGTGGCCTTCACCGTCCAGCCCGCGGACGTCGAGGAGGCGACGGGAGGCGATCCGGGCCGGCTGGTGGAGCACAACGCCGTGCTCAAGGCGCGGGCGGTGCCCGGCGAGTGCGTCCTGGGCGCCGACACCGCCGTGGCCCTGGCCGGCGCGGTGTACGGCAAGCCGGCCGACGAGGCCCAGGCCCGGTCGTTCCTGGAGGCGCTGTCCGGCCGGGAGCACTGCGTCTGGTCGGGCCTCGCTCTGATCGAGCGCGGTAGGGCGCGGACCGCGGTCGATTGCGCCACGGTGACCTTCCGCGACCTCTCTCGCGAGGACATCGACTGGTACCTCGCCACCGGGGAGTGGCGCGATCGGGCGGGGGGCTACGCGATCCAGGGCGCCGGAATGGCCCTGGTGGAGCGGATGGAGGGCGACCACAGCTGCGTGGTGGGGCTGCCCGTCGCGGTCCTGATGCGGCTCGCTCCCGAGCTCGTGAGAGGCGGCTGAAGGAGCGCCTGCAATTCGGTCTGTGCAGGCGCGATTGACGCTACACTGCGGCCGTCGGTCCGCCCCGTCCGGATGCACTCAGCGGAGCGGATCGCAGACTCAGAGCGGCGTCCTGGTCCCTTTCCCGGGCGCTTATCCTCACTTCCACCTATGGGCTTCTTTTCCTACCTCACCGGCATGGGCGGCCGCGACATGGCCGTCGACCTCGGCACCGCCAACACCCTCGTATACGTGCGCGGGCGCGGAATCGTGCTGTCCGAGCCGTCGGTGGTGGCGATCGACTCGCGCACCGCCGAGGTGCACGCGGTGGGCATCGAGGCCAAGCGGATGCTGGGCCGCACCCCGGGCACGATCCAGGCCATCCGGCCGCTCAAGGACGGGGTGATCGCCGACTTCGACGTGACCGAGCAGATGCTTCGCCACTTCATCCAGAAGGTGCACCAGAACCGCTGGGCGCACCCCCGCGTGGTGGTGTGCGTGCCCTCCGGCGTGACCGGGGTGGAGAAGCGCGCCGTGGAGGAGGCCTGCCTCTCCGCCGGCGCCCGCACGGCCTACCTGATCGAGGAGCCGATGGCGGCCGCGATCGGCGCCGGACTGCCCGTGGGCGAGCCCACGGGCAACATGGTCGTGGACATCGGCGGCGGCACCAGCGAGGTTGCGGTGATCTCGCTGGGCGGCATCGTGGTGAGCCAGTCCATCCGCATCGGCGGCGACGAGCTCGACGACGCGATCATCAACTACGTCAAGCGCGAGTACAAGCTGATGATCGGCCAGCAGACGGCCGAGGAGGTCAAGCTGGAGATCGGCTCGGCTCACCCGCTGGGCGAGGAGATGCAGGCCGAGATCCGTGGCCGCGACCTGGTCTCGGGGCTACCCAAGACCGTGGTGCTCACATCCGAGGAGGTGCGCCTGGCGCTAGAGGAGCCGCTGCAGGCGATCATCGACGCGGTCAAGGAGACCCTGGACCGCACCCCGCCCGAGCTGGCCTCGGACATCATGGACCGCGGCATCATGCTTGCGGGCGGTGGCGCCCTTCTGCAGGGCCTCGACGAGCGGCTGCGTCAGGAGACCCAGATGCCCGCGCACCTGGCTGAGTCCCCGCTGACCTGCGTCGCCGTGGGCTCGGGCCGTAGCCTCGAGGAGTTCGAGGCCATTCACCGCGCCAACAAGAATTCCCGAAACAGCCGGCGTCGCTGACCCGGCGCCGCAGAGGCGGCTGCCAGAATGTTCGACTCCAAAGTGGTCCGCCGCAGAAGGGCGGCCCTCGCCATATTCGTCGTCCTGTCGATGGTCATGCTGACCGCATCGTTCGGCCAGTCCGGCGGCGGCGTGCTCGGCGCGTTCCAGGACGGCGCCCAGACGGCGTTCGCGCCGCTGGAGAAGGGCGCCGGGCGCGCGCTCAAGCCCGCCCGTGACCTGTTCGGCTGGGTGGGCGACACCTTCGACGCCAAGGGCGAGAACAAGAAGCTGAAGGCCGAGGTCCAGGGCCTGCGCGAGCAGCTCGGCGCCTCCGCAACCGCGCAGCGCGACGCCCAGCAGCTGCGCGGACTGCTCAGGCTCACCCGCGACTCGGGCTTTCCCACCGCCACCCATCCGGTGTCGGCGCGGGTGATCGCCCGCTCTCCGACGGTCTGGTACTCCACGGTCAAGATCGACCGCGGCTCGGGCGACGGCATCAAGAAGGACCAGCCGGTGATCTCCGCCGGCGGCCTGGCCGGCAAGGTCTCCTCGGTCACCGGCGGCACCGCCGACGTGACGCTGATCACCGACGGCACCAGCGCCGTCTCGGCCCAGGTCATGCCCAACGGCGCGAACGGGATCGTCAAGCCCGAGGTGGGCAAGCCCGACGATCTGCTGCTGGACTTCGTGGAGAAGAAGCGACGCGTGACCGAGGGCACCACCGTGGTGACCTCGGGCTTTCGCTCCTCCCGCGTGGAGTCGCTGTTCCCGCGCGGCATCCCGATCGGAAGGGTGACCAAGGTCGACCTCGACGAGGTCGAGCTCTACCAGCGGGTGCACCTAAAGCCGTTCGCCGATCTGCGCCGGGTCGACTTCGTTCAGGTGCTCACCTCGCGCGGCCGGACGGCCACCGAGCAGGCCGGGGTGCCCGCGCCGTGAGGCCGACCCCCGGGGCATTCCTTCGCACCGGCGCCATAGCGCTGGTGGCCGTGATCCTGCAGCTCTCCGGGCTGGGGCCGCTGCGCTTCTTCGGCGCCACACCCGACCTGATGCCGCTGGTGGTGGCCGCGGTGGCCATCTACGCGGGCAGCATTCCCGGCGCGGCCATGGGCTTTGGCACCGGTCTGCTGCTGGACCTGCTGGTGGGCGGGACGATGGGGCCGTCGTCGCTGGTGCTGACCGCAGTGGGCTACTGGGTCGGGCGCTACCGAGAGGTGCGCGACCCCGCCCACGGGCTGCTCCCCATCCCGGTCGGCGCCGTCGCCACGCTGGGCTGGGCGCTCGCCTTCGCCGCGGTCTCCTTCATGCTCGACGTGGGCACCAC
>JBBREO010000102.1:0-6093 GCA_038202855.1 Solirubrobacterales bacterium | reverse complement strand
GGGAGCCGCCGGAGTAGGTAGCGCTTCGCGCTGGTTGTTAGTTCAGGCCCAGGCGTTTCTTCAATGTCAGCACGCGATTGGCTGCGCGCGTGACGGTGGCCCGGAACTTCGGATCCGTTCTTGCGCGCGCCAGCAACTTCGGCTGGATCTCGTTGAAGCTTCCTGACCCTGTCATCAGGATCAGGTCGTTGCCGGCTGCGATCGAGCGCTCGGCGGCGGTGGCTATGTCCGAGCGGTCCAGGACGGCCTGGGCTTCGATCGAGTCGGTCACCACCGCACCGTGGAAACCCAGTTCCTTGCGCAGGAGCGTGTTCAGCACCGCCGCCGACTGGGAGGCGATGCGGCGCGGGTCCAGCCCCGGGTAGAGCGCATGCGAGGACATGACCAGCGGCGCGCCCGCGCGGATCGCGGCGCGGAAGGGCACGAGGTCGGCGCCCTCGAGCGCGGGCCGGGAGGCGGCCACGGTGACGGGCGCGTCGTCGGTGTTCTCCGTCGCGCGACCGAGGCCCGGGAAGTGCTTGGCCGTCGCCCCCACGCGCTCGCGCTCGTAGGCCCTCATGGCGGCGGTGGCCATGCCGGCCACCGAACGGGCGTCGCCCGGGAAGGCCCGGCCTGCGACCACCGAGCCCGGCGCCTGGGCGACGTCGGCCACCGGCGCCAGGTTCACGTTCACTCCGTTTGCCCGGAGGCCGTGCGCAGCTTCACGCGCGGTCTGGCCGGCCGCCGCCGCGTCGCCCATGCGCCCCTGCGAAGCCTCGGGCGCCGAGAAGCCGAGCGAGCGGATCGAGCCGCCCTCCTGGTCGGTGGCGACGAGCGCCGTGCCGCGCGCGGCACGCTGGAGGCGGCTCGTGAGCGCCCGCGTGATGGCCGCGTCCGGCGCGTTCTTCGCGAACAGGATGACCCCGGTGCCCTGGCCGTCGCGCAGGCGGCGCAGGACGTAGGGCGGCGCCGAGGTGCCGTCGAAGCTCATCACCAGCAGTTGGCCCACCCGCCGCTGCAGCGACAGACCGGGGCGGGGCTTGTCCTTCGGCGGATGCGGGCGCGGTCGCGATGGCCCGCCGGACGACGAGCCCACCACCGCGCCGGCTACCACCGCCACGACGGCGGCCAGCGCCAGCACCGACAGCGCGGCGGCCCGCCGGCGGCGGTGTGCGTCGCGGCTCACGGCGCCGCGCCTTCCGGCGCCCGGGCTACTGCCCTTGGCGCGAGCGCACCGTGTCCTGGATCTTCTCCGCGGCGGCCGGGATGCTCTTCTCCAGCCGGCGCATGTCCCACTGGTCGAGGGTCAGGAGCCGCATCGGGGAGGTGGCGACCACGGTCGCGTTGCGGCGGTCGGACTCGTACAGGCCCATCTCGCCGAAGAAGTCCCCGGCACCCAGGTCGGCGATCTTCTCCTCGCCCCTGCGCACCTCGGCCGTGCCTTCCTCGATGGCCATGAACTCGTACGCGTAGTCGCCCTCGTCCACGAGGTGCTTGCCCTCGGACACCGACACCTCGCTCACGAACGGCGCGATCTTCTCCAGGTCCTCGTCGGAAACCCCTTCGAACAGCGGCAGCGACTTCAGGCGGCTGGTGTCCAACCTCTCCTCCTCCATTAGCGGGCGACCTCGCGAGGTGAATCTAACTCACCCAAGCACCGGGTACGAATGATCGGACAACACGCCCTCGACGTAAGAACTCACCCATGCCCTCGACGCGCACGACCACCATCGCCTTCGCCGCCAGCCGGATCGCCTTCGGCGCCGGGCTGATCGCCGCTCCCGCGGCGCTCGCCGGCCGCTGGATCGGGACCGACGCCGAGCGCGGTCCCGTGAAGATCGCCCTCCGCGGCCTGGGAGCGCGCGACGTCGCGCTCTCCGTGGGAATGCTCCTGTCCCTCGACGACGACGACCAGCTGGCCCCCTGGCTGGCCGTGACGATCGCCTCCGACCTCACCGACATGGCGGCCACGCTGGCCGCTCCCGCCGACAAGCTGCCCGCCCACGCCCGCTGGGGCACCGTGGCGGTGGCCGGGGCCGGCGCGGCGCTCGGCGCTGCTCTGCTCGCGGCCTCCAGGCAATGAAGATCGCGGTCATAGGGGCGGGGATCTCGGGCCTGGTGTGCGCCCACCGGCTGCACCCCGAGCACGAGATCACGGTGTACGAGGCCGACTCCCGCGTGGGCGGACACTCGAACACCGTGCGCGTGGACCTGGCCGACGAGACCCATTGGGTCGACACCGGCTTCATCGTCTACAACGACCGCAACTACCCCAACTTCGAGCCGCTGCTGGCCGAGCTGGGCGTGGCCACGCAGCCGTCGAAGATGACCTTCTCGGTGAGCGACCAAGCCGGGGAGTTCGAGTACGCCGGCACCCCGCGCGGCCTGTTCGCCCAGCGCTCCCACGCCGTCGACCCGCGCTTCCTGCGCATGATCGCCGACCTCCTGCGCTTCAACCGCGACGCTCGTGGGCTGCTCGACCTGCGCCCCGACGAGGGGCCCTCGCTGGCCGAGTTCGTGCGCGACGGCGGCTACGGCGACTGGTTTCGGGACCGGCTGATCGTGGCCCAGGCCTCGGCGGTGTGGTCGGCCGACCCCGAGCAGATGTGGTCCTTCCCGGCCGCGTTCATGGCCCGCTTCTTCCACAACCACGGCATGCTCGGCCTCACCGACCGGCCCCAATGGCGAACCGTGACCGGCGGCTCTCGCAGCTACGTGGAGGCGGTCACGCGGCCGTTCGCCCATCGCGTCCGCACCTCGGCGCCGGTGCACTCGATCGAGCGCACCCCCGACGGGGTCGAGGTGTCCGCCGAGAGCTGCGAGACCGAGCGCTACGACGAGGTGGTGGTGGCCGCCCACGCCGACCAGGCCCTGGGAATGCTCGCCCGCCCGACCGCCGCCGAGCGCGATGTGCTGGGCGCGATCGCCTACCAGCCCAACGAGGCCGTGCTGCACACCGACTCCTCGCTGTTGCCACGCCGGCGCGCCGCCCGGGCCAGCTGGAACTTCCACCTGACCGATCCGGTCGCGCCCCAGACGACCCTGACCTACTGGATGAACTCGCTCCAGTCGCTGCGCTCGAAGCACGACCTGTGCGTGTCGCTGAACATGACCGACCGCATCGACCCCGCCCGGGTGGTCGAGACGATCGGCTACTCGCACCCCGTGTTCACGCCCGAGGGCGTGGCCGCGCAGTCGCGCCAGATGGAGATCTCCGGCGCCGACCGGATCCACTACTGCGGCGCGTACTGGCGCTGGGGCTTCCACGAGGACGGGGTCGTAAGCGCCTTGAACGCGCTGGAGGCGGTCGGCGCCCAGAACCCTCAGCCGCTGGCGGTGGCGGCGTGAGCGCCTCCGCCGTGTACGACGGCTGGGTGCGCCACCGCCGGCGCGAGCCGGTGGAGCACGACTTCGCCTACCGCCACGCGATGCTGCTGCTCGACCTCGACGAGCTGCCCGAAGTGCTGGAGCTCAAGCCGCTGTACTCGGCCCGCGGCCGCGCCATCGCCCGCTTCCGGCGCGAGGACTACCTGGGCGATCCCGATCGTCCGCTGGCCGACTGCGTGCGCGAGCTGGTGGAGGAGCGCACGGGCGCGCGCCCGCGCGGACCGGTGCGCCTGCTCACCACCCTGCGCACCCTCGGGCACTCGTTCAACCCCGTGTCCTTCTACTACTGCTTCGGCGTGGGCGGCGAGCGCGTGGACGCGGTGGTGGCCGAGGTGACCAACACGCCGTGGGGCGAGTCGCACTCCTACGTGCTCTCGCGCGACGACGAGAGCGGCGTGATGCACGACACGATGGACAAGGTCTTCCACGTCTCGCCCTTCATCGGGATGGACAGCCGCTACGACTGGCGCGTGACCGAGCCCGGTCGCCGGCTGCTGGTGCACATCGACGAGCGCGACGGGGACGGCAGCTCGATCTTCGACGCCACGCTGTCGCTGGAGCGCCGCGAGCTCACGCCGGGCCGCCTGGCGCGCGTGCTGGCCCGCTTCCCCGCCACCTCGCTGCGCGTCGTTGCGCTGATCTACTGGAACGCCCTGAAGCTCAAGCTCAAGGGCGCGCCCTACTTCCGCCATCCGAGAAAGGCGGCCTCATGACCGACGCCGTCGCCCGCCGCCTGGTGTTCAAGCTGCTGTCGCGGATCCGCGACGAGCACGTGGACGTGGTCGAAGGCGGCCGCTCCTTTGCCTTCGGCGCTCCCGACGCCGAGCTGAGGGCGACGATCACCGTGAACTCGCCGCGCTTCTACCGCCACATGCTGCGCGGCAGCATCGGCCTGGCCGAGACCTACATGGACGGCGACTGGGAGGCCGACGACCTCGTGGCCCTGACGCGGATCGGCGCGCGCAACATGACCGCCCTCGACCGGATGCGGCGGCGCTGGCACCCCGTGCTGCACCGCGCCCAGGCGCTCGCCGACATGGTGCCGCGCAACGACCCGGCCGGATCTCGCCGCAACATCGCCGCCCACTACGACCTGGGCAACCAGCTCTTCTCGCTCTTCCTCGACCCGACGATGATGTACTCCTGCGCGTACTTCGAGTCGCCCGACCAGACGCTGGAGCAGGCGCAGGTGGCCAAGCTCGATCGCGCGTGCCGGGCGCTGGACCTCTCCCCCGACGACCACCTGCTCGAGATCGGCACGGGCTGGGGCGCCATGGCGGTGCACGCGGCCGAGCGCTACGGCTGCCGGGTGACCACGACCACCATCTCGCAGGAGCAGTACGACTACGCCTGCTAGCAGGTGGCCGACCACGGCCTCGAGGACCGGGTGACCGTGCTCCTGGACGACTACCGCGACCTGACCGGCACCTACGACAAGCTCGTCTCGCTGGAGATGATCGAAGCGGTGGGCTGGCAGTACTTCCCCACCTACTTCGCGCACTGCTCGCGGCTGCTGGCTCCCCACGGGCTGATGTTCCTGCAGGCCATCACCATCGACGACCGCGCGTACGAGGTCGAGAAGGCCTCGAAGAGCTTCATCAACACCCACATCTTCCCCGGTGGCTGCCTCCCGTCGCTCGAGCTGATGCACCGTTGCGTAGCGCGTAACACCGACATGGCCAGCGTGTGGCTGGACGACATCACGCCGCACTACGCCGAGACGATCAAGCGCTGGCGCGAGACCTTCGTGGCCAGCGGCCATCTGGCGGCCGAGCTGGGCTACGACGAGGCCTTTCGGCGGATGTGGGAGCTGTACCTGGCCTACGTGGAGGGTGGCTTTCGCGAGCGCCGGATCGGTGACGTGCACGTGCTGTTCGCCAAGCCCGAGTGGCGCAGCGAGCTGCCCGCGGCGCTCAGCGCCCCGGCCGCGCTGCGCGCAGCCGCCTAGCTCAGTACTTCGGCTCGCGCGAGAAGGACCGCCCGGCGATGAAGTCCAGCAGGGCGGCCGGGCCCCGGCTGGCCAGCTTGGCGACCGCGGTCTTGCCGCCCGGACCGAGCACGTCGTCGTCCGCCTCTATCGCCGCGATCACCTTGGCGGCCCACTCCCCCGCCGGAACGCTGTCCCAGCCCGAGGTGTCCAGGTGGCTGCCGTAGGCGTCCCGCGTGGCATCGAGCATGTCTGTGTCCACACCCCCGGTCACCAGGTGCAGGCAGGTCACGCCCGTGCCCTTGGTCTCGCGGCGCAGGGATTCGGTGAAGGCCACCACGCCGGCCTTGGAGGCAGCGTAGGTGCTGGCCGCCGGGAAGTAGGCGTAGCCCGAGATGCTGGCGTTGTTGACCACCTTGCCGCGGACGCGCTCGAGCATGCCGGGCAGCAACGCCCGGGTGAGCTGGATCACGGCCGCGAGGTTGACCTGCAACATGGAGTAGATGTCGTCGAGCTGCTGCTCCTCGAGCAACCCGCCGGTGATCTGGCCCGCGTTGTTGATCAGCAGGTCGACCTCCACACCGGCGAGCCCCTCGACGCCCTGGTCAATCGACTCGCGCGAGGAGAGGTCGAGCGCGACCGGTCGGATCTCGCGCGCCCGTCCGGGCGGCGGCGCGTCGAAGCCGGCGGGGTCGCGCACGCCGGCCAGCAGCAGATCGAGCGGCTGGTCGGCCAGGGCCTCGAGCAGCGCCCTGCCGATGCCACGGTTCGCGCCGGTCACCAGGGCGGTTCTTGCGGTC